>NZ_JBEZGC010000009.1:0-488560 GCF_040649795.1 Nonomuraea sp. NPDC048881 | reverse complement strand
CCTAACTCCCAGCCCAAGCACCCCCCCTTCGCCACCCGTGGGGGCCCCGGCCCGGGCGGGCCCCTCGACGTGTGTCCGGGGGCTCGCGCTAGAGGTCGCCGACGAGCAGGCCGCGGCGCAGGCGGGCGTACTCCTCGAAGGAGATGCGGCCGTCGCCGTCGGCGTCGGCCCGCTGGAAGGCGGCCGAGAGCCCGTCGTCGCGGTTCCACAGCGTGCGGAACTCCGCGGCGGTGAGCTCGCCGTCGCCGTCGTGGTCGGCGAGGTCGAAGGTGGCGCGGAACATGGGGTTCAGCACGCCGTCGAGCGCGCCCGTGCGCACCAGCGCCTGGAAGGACTCGACGTACTCCTCCCTGCTGATCCGGCCGTCGTGGTCGGCGTCGAGGGCGTGCACGTGGACGTCCCAGGTGTCGAGGAACGCCGCCACGACCTTCTCGCCCTCGGGGCTGTCCGGCCGCGCGCCGGCCCGCCGGATGCGGTGGCGGGCCAGCGCGAGGTAGTCGTCCTTGGTCAGGAAGCCGTCGCCGTCGGTGTCGAGGTCGTCGAAGTTGCGTTCCGCGCTGCCGCGCAGGAGCACCGGATCCATCCAAGCCTCCGTTGTCACGGATCGTCATGGTCTCGTGACTCACCGTAACGTGCGGATCCGTGACGGCCAAGGCCCGGTCCCGTTCCGCGCGACCGGGCCCGCGGCTCAGGTCAGCGCCTCCTCCAGCGGTGTCCACTCCAGGCCGTGCGCCTCGGCCACCGGGCGGCTGGTCAGGCGTCCCTCGTGGGTGCTCACGCCCGCGGCCAGGGCGGCGTCCGTGCGGACCGCCTCGCGCCACCCCTTGCCCGCGACGGCCAGCGCGTACGGCAACGTCACGTTGGTCAGCGCGAACGTCGAGGTGTGCGGTACCGCGCCCGGCATGTTGGCCACGCAGTAGAAGACCGACTCGTGCACCCGGTACGTCGGCTCGGCGTGCGTGGTCGGCCGCGAGCCCTCGAAGCAGCCGCCCTGGTCGATCGAGATGTCCACCAGCACCGAGCCCGGCTTCATCCGGCTCACCAGGTCGTCGGTGACCAGCATGGGCGCCTTGGCCCCCGGCACCAGCACCGCGCCGATGACCAGGTCGGCCTCCAGCACGGCCTTCTCGATCTCCAGGGTGTTCGACGCGACCGTCTGGCAGTGGCCCTGGTAGATCATGTCCGCCTGGCGCAGCTTGTCGATGTTGCGGTCGAGGAGCAGCACCTCGGCCTGCATGCCGAGCGCGATGGCGGCGGCGTTCATGCCGGACACCCCGGCGCCGATCACCACGACGTTCGCCGCCCGCACGCCGGACACGCCGCCCATGAGCACGCCCCTGCCGCCCTGCGAGCGCATCAGGTGGTACGCGCCGACCTGCGGCGCCAGCCGTCCGGCCACCTCCGACATCGGGGCGAGCAGGGGCAGCGAGCCGTCCCTGTTCTGCACGGTCTCGTAGGCGATGGACGTGACGCCCGAGTCGAGCAGGGCCCTGGTCAGAGGGCCCGAGGCGGCCAGGTGGAGGTAGGTGAACAGGATCTGCCCCTTGCGCATCCGGTGGTACTCCTCGGCCACCGGCTCCTTCACCTTCATGATCAGGTCGCACGTGGCCCACACCTCGTCGGCGTGCGGCGCGATGACGGCGCCCGCCGCGGCGTAGTCCTCGTCCGGGATGGCCGAGCCGAGGCCCGCCTGCCGCTCGACGTGGACCTGGTGCCCGTGGCGTACCAGTTCGTGGACGCCCGCGGGGGTGAGTGCGACGCGGTATTCGCTGTTCTTGACCTCGCGGGGAACTCCGACCTTCATGGGGTCATCCCTCGTTCGCGTGGAAAGTTGCCGACAACCTGCGTTCTCATTTCCATTTTTCCTCCGATCTCACAGATAGGTGAGGATTTTTCGGCTGATTACCCCGCTGCTGCCCGTCCTCGATAAGCTCACCGGCAGCCCGAACGTCAGGATGGGGTCGTCAACGATGGACAGACCGGTAGAGGCGCCTCCCGCGGAGCCGGAAGAGCCGGAGGAGCCGAAGGCCAGCCGCCTCACCACCATCGTGCTGACCGTCTCGCTGGTGCTCGTCGTCGTCGTGGCGGGCGTGCTCGGCACGGTCGCCGTCCTGATGACCAAGAGCCCCGACAGCCCGCTCCTCGGCGGCGCGCCGCCGCAGCGCCTGGCCACCCCCATCCACTTCGCGCCGGTCAAGGAGACCAAGACCGCGCCCTGTCCGGGCGACCCGGCCGTGCTCGACGAGCAGCAGACCACCTGTTACCTCCTGGAGGACGGTGTCACGGTCGGCGCCGTGCAGCGGATCGAGGCCGTCCGGGGCGCCGACAACTCCTACTCGGTGCGCATCGCGGTCGCGCCCGTCTTCAAGGACCGGCTGGTGCGGCTCATCGACGAGCTCCAGCCCACGCAGCGGCAGGTCGCGATCGTGCTGGCGCCCGAAGGCGAGCAGACGCCGAAGACGGTCCTGGCCGCGCCGGTCGTCACCCAGAGCATGGACGGCGACAGCCTGAGCATCGCGGGCTTCACCAAGGAGGAGGCCGACGCGCTGGTGGTCCGGATGCTCGGCGCGCCGCCGTCCCAGCCGTCGCAGCCCGCGCAGCCGCAGTCGTCCCAGCCGGGCACCGACCAGCAGCCCCAGCAGCCGACGAACCAGCAGCCGACGGACCAGCAGCAGCCCACGAACCAGCAACCCCCCAACCAGCAGCAGCCGAACCAGCAGCCGCAGCAGCCCACGGACACCGGCCAGGGCACCGCGACCACCGGCACGACCGCCCCCGCGGGCGTCGCCCGCGTCCCCGACAAGCGGTACGCGAGCTGCAAGGAGGCCCAGGCCGCCGGCGACGGCCCCTACACGCGCGGACGGCATGAGGAGTACTCCTGGTATCCCGACCTCGACCACAACGGCGTGGCCTGCAACAGCGCTGACATCCGCTAACCGAACAGGGCCCGGAGGGCGTCGATGCCGAAGTAGGCCAGGAAGACCAGCGAGACGGCCCACAACAGCCACGGGATCTCCGCGAACCGGCCCCTGGCCGCCTTGATCAGCGTGTACGAGATCACCCCGGCCCCCACCCCGTTCGTGATCGAGTACGTGAACGGCATCAGCGCGATCGTCAGGAACGCCGGCACGGCCAGCTCGATGTCGGTCCAGGGCACGTTCTTGGACTGCGTCATCATCAGCGCCCCGACCAGCACCAGCGCGGGCGCCGCCGCGGCCGCCGGCACCACCGCGGCGATCGGCGTGAACAGCAGCGTCAGCCCGAGCAGCGCCCCGGTCACGACGCTGGCCAGACCGGTGCGCGCCCCCTCGCCCACACCGGCGGCCGACTCGACGAAGACGGTGTTGGCCGAGGCGCTGACCGAGCCGCCGATCATGCCCGCGACGCCGTCGACGGTCAGGATGCGGCCCAGCCGCGGCACCCGCCCGACCTGGTCCACGAGCCCGGCCTCGTCGCTGACGCCGATGATGGTGCCCATCGCGTCGAAGAAGCCGGACAGCACCAGCGTGAACAGCACCACGGTCGCGGTCAGCGCGCCCGCCCTGGCGAACCCGCCGAACAGGTCGAACTGCCACACCAGCCCGAAACTCGGCGCCGCGACCAGCGACTCGGGCATGTGCGGCACGACCACCCCCCACTCCTTGGCGGGCACCGGCACCAGCGCGTTGACCAGGACGGCCAGGACCGCGGTGACCGCGATGCTGATGAGGATGGCGGCCGGGGTCCTGCGCACGTACAGGACGATCATCAGCAGCAGGCCGAAGCAGAACAGCGTGACCGGCCAGCCCGTGAGATGGCCGGTCGCGCCGAGCTGCACGGGCGTGCCGGTGCCCCGGGCGACGAACCCGGCGTCCACCAGGCCGATCAGGGCGATGAACAGGCCGATCCCGACGCTGATCGCGTGCTTGAGCGCCAGCGGGATCGCGTTCATGATCAGGGTGCGCAGGCCGGTGACGGCCAGGACGATGATGACCGCGCCCTCCAGCACGACCAGGCCCATCGCCTGCGGCCAGGTCATGTGCGGCGCGGCCTGGTAGGCGACCACCGCGTTCAGCCCGAGCCCGGCGGCCAGCGCGAACGGCGCGTTGCCGACGAAGGCCATGAGCAGGGTGGACAGCGCGGCCGCCAGCGCGGTCGAGGTGGTCAGCTCGGCGATGGACAGCCGGGCGCCGGTGACGTCCTTCGCGCCGGCCAGGATGATCGGGTTGAGCAGGATGATGTAGGCCATCGCCATGAAAGTGGTCAGGCCGCCGCGGACCTCGCGTCCGACGGTCGTCCCCCGCCCGGTCAGCTCGAAGAGTCTGTCGAGCACCACACGTCCCCCTCGTCATGGCGAGGGGAGTGCGGGTCACCTACCCGGCGGGGGACATGATCACGCCTTCTCGTGCCGCCCGTGGCCGACCAGGCCGACGAACTCCTCCAGGCCGATCCGGCCGTCGCCGTCGGTGTCGGCGGCGTTGATGAACGCCTCGATCTCCTCCTCGGAGGCGCCGTGGACCCCCAGCGCCTCGTTGGCCTGCCTGATCTCGGCCGCGGTCAGCAGACCGTCGCCGTCGGTGTCGAAGCGACTGAACTCCGCCTCGGCGGCTTCACGACCGCTTGCCATCGGATACCTCCCCGTGATTGGACAAGGCGATATCTTCCGGCCTGATCGGAACGCGAGTCAACCGGAGCCCGGTCGCGGCGCGTACGGCGGCGGCGACGGCCGGGGTGGAGGAGAGCGTGGGCGGCTCGCCGGCGCCGCGGAGGCCGTACGGTGCGGACGGGTCCGGATTTTCCAGGATTTTCAGCTGCATGGGCGGCATGTCGAGCATGGTGGGGATCAGGTAGTCGGTGAACGACGGGTTCAGCACGCGGCCGTCGCGCACCTGGATCTCCTCCATGAGCGCCAGCCCGAGGCCCTGCGCCGTGCCGCCGTGGATCTGGCCCTCCAGAGCCTGCGGGTTCATGATCTTGCCCACGTCCTGCACCGCGGCCAGCTCCACCACCTTGACCAGCCCCAGCTCGACGTCCACGTCCACCACCGCGCGGTGCACGCACAGCGCGAGCTGCGTGTGCGAGTCGCCCTGCCCGGTCACCGGGTCCATCGGCTTCGTGGGCCGGTGCCGGTACTCGCGGGTCTCCTCGATCGGCCCGAACCTGGCCAGCGCCTCCCGCGGCGGCAGCCCCTCGAACCGCTCGCGCACCGCCTCGCAGGCCGCCTTGACCGCGCCGCCCGTCACGTAGGACTGCCGCGAGGCCGACGACGAGCCCGCCGAGCCCACGGCGGTGTCGGCGGTCGCCACGGTCACGTCCTCGATGCCGAGCTCGGTCCGCGCGATCTGGGCCTGGACCGTGACCAGGCCCTGGCCCACCTCGGCGGCGGCGGTGTGCACGGTGACCCGCGGCTCGCCGCCGACCAGCTCGGCCCGCACCCGGGCCGTGGAGTAGTCGTCGAAGCCCTCGGAGAAGCAGATGTTCTTGATGCCGACGCCGTAGCCGATCCCGCGCCGCACCGACTCGCCGTGCGTGGTCTGGGAGACGCCGCCCGGCAGCGCGCGCAGGTCCGCCCCCGTCCGCGGGGCGGGCAGCGGCATGGCCTCCAGCTCGCGCAACATGCCGGCCAGCGGCGCGGGGGAGTCGATCACCTGGCCGGTCGCCAGCGCCGAGCCCTGGGAGACGGCGTTGCGCGCCCGGATCTCGACCGGCGACAGGCCGCACGCCTCGGCCAGCCGGTCCATCTGCGACTCGTAGGCGTAACACGCCTGCACCGCGCCGAACCCGCGCATCGCCCCGCACGGCGGGTTGTTGGTGTAGACGCCCGCGGCGTCGATCCACACGTTCGGCACCTCGTACGGCCCGGCCCCCAGCGAGGCGGCGTTGCCGACCACGGCGGGGGAGGAGGAGCAGTACGCGCCGCCGTCCAGCAGGATGTCGGCCTTGACGTAGACCAGCCTGCCGTCGCGGGTCGCGCCGTGCTCGTAGCGCATCAGGGCCGGATGGCGGTGCACGTGGCCGAAGAACGACTCCTCGCGGCCGTAGACGATCTTGACGGGGCGGTTCAGGCGCAGGGCCAGCATGCACGCGTGCACCTGCATCGACAGGTCCTCGCGGGCGCCGAACGCGCCGCCGACGCCCGACAGCGTCAGCCGTACCTTCTCCGGCGGCAGGCCCAGACAGGGGGCGAGCTGGTCGCGGTCCACGTGCAGCCATTGGGTGGCGATGTACAGGTCCACGCCGCCGTCCTCGGCCGGGACCGCGAGACCCGACTCCGGGCCGAGGAACGCCTGGTCCTGCATGCCGACCTCGTACTCGCCGGTGACGACGACCTCGGCCTCGAACGTGTCGCCCTTGCGCACCGGCTGGCGCCTGACGTACTCGCGCGACTCGCGCGGATCGGTCACCGCCGGGCGCGGCTCGTAGTCGACCACGATGGCCCGCGCCGCCCTGCGCGCGGTCTCCGGATGGTCGGCGGCCACCAGCGCCACCGGCTCGCCCTGATGGCGGACCTGGTCGATGGCCAGCACGGGCTGGTCCTTGTGGTCGAGCCCGTAGAACTTCTCGCCGGGCACGTCCTCGTGCGTCAGGACGGCCAGCACGCCCGGCATGCGCAGCGCCGGGCCCACGTCGATCGACCGGATCCAGGCCGACGGGTGCGGGCTGCGCAGCGTCACGCCCCACACCATGCCGTCGAGCCACAGGTCGGAGGCGTAGGCGAACTCGCCGGTCACCTTCAGCGTCGCGTCCGGCCGCCGCGCGCTCGTGCCGACCCCCTCGGCCCCGCCGACGCCTTCGGACCTGGTGGAGTGGACCGTCTCCGTCATCCTCCGAGTAGAGCACCGGCCCGGCCCGGCCTCCTATGCCCGTGACGTGAAATCCCGGTCATCGCTTGACAGAGCGGGCTTGTATATTCCTCCAAGTGCGCATCAGTGACCTGCTGGCGATCGACGAGCTGGGTCTCAGGCTGCTGGCCGGCGACCCGGAGTGCGAGTTCGGCACGGTCCACATCACCGACCTGCCCGAGCCGGGGCGCTACCTGTCCGGCGGCGAGCTGGTCCTGACCGGCCTGATGTGGCGCGACACCGCCGCCGACTCCACCCGTTTCGTCACCGCCCTGGTCGAGGGCGGGGTGTCCGCGCTCGGCGCGGGCGCGGCCCGGCTCGGGCACGTGCCCGCCGACCTCGTCTCGGCCTGCCGACAGGCCGGGCTGCCGCTGGTCGAGGTGCCGGTCGAGGTCTCCTTCCGCACGCTGGCCGAGCTGGTCGCGCCCCGGCTGTCCGGCGACGTGCGCGACGCGCTCGGGCGTCACCGCAGGCTCGTGGCGGCCCTGGCCGAGGGCGCCGACCTGCGCGGGCTGTTCGAGCTGACCGCCGCCGAGCTGGGCGTCACGGGCGCCGTCCTGTCCGCGTCCGGTGAGGTGGTCGTCGGTACGGCCGCCGATCCGGCGGGGCTGGCCAGGGCGTACCTGACCGCGCCCCGGCTGCCCGCGCTGGCCGGCGGCGCGACGCTCTTCGCCGTGGGACGCGGCCACCGGGCGGCCGGCTGGGTCCTGGCCTGCGACGGCGACCTGCTCGGCCGCGCCGACCTCGGCTACGAGCTGGCCGCCTGCGTGGCACTCGAACGCGGCCGCCTGGAGGAGGGCCGCCGGGTCGAGCGCCGCCTGGCCGGGCAGCTCGTGGCGGCCGCCCTGGCCGACTCCGACGCGGCCGAGCTCAACGCCCGGCTGCGCACGTGCGGCATCGACGCGGACGAACCGTACGCCGTGGTCAGCGCCACCGCCCCACGCCCCGGCGCCACCGCCGCCACCGCCGCCCCCGCCGTCCTCGGCGGCCGGATCCTGGAGGAACTGCTCGCCCGCGAGGTCGTCGCCGCCCCCGTCCCCGCCGAACCACCTCAGGGAAGCGGCGGCACGGCCGTCGACGGTGGCGGTCGCAGCAGCGGCGGCGGCGGGGCGGTGGCGGTGGTCGCGTTGCGGGGGAGGAGCGTCGGGGAGCTGGCCGCGCGGTTGCGGGCCGGGGCCGCCGTGCTGGCCGCGCTGCCCGGCACCCGCCTGAGCGTCGGCCTGAGCGGCGCGCTGACCGGCGCCGCCGCGCTCAAGGGCGGCGTGGAGGAGGCCGGGCACGCCAGGCGGCTGGCCGAGGCCCGCGACGGCGGCGTGGTCACCAGCGACGAGATCTACACCCACGCGCTGCTGCTGGCCACCGTGCCGGGCGACGTGCGCCGCTCCTTCTCCGACCGGCTGCTGTCCCCGCTGCTCGCCTACGACCGCCGCCACCAGTCGGGCCTCGTGCGCACGCTCGACGTCTTCCTCGACTGCTCGGGCTCGTGGAACGCCTGCGCCGAACGGCTCCACGTGCACGTCAACACGGTCCGGTACCGCATCCGCAGGATCGAGGAGCTGACCGGGAGAAACCTGTCGGCGATGTCCGACCGCGTCGACTTCTTCCTCGCACTCCGCGACACCACCCCGCCCCGCTGACCTCACGCCTCCCGATCCGCCGCCCCCATCGCCTCCCGCACGGCTGTCAGCTCGGCGTCGGCCCGCCGCTCCCACAGGGCGTTGCCCCCGGACTCCGCGTTGGCCACCGCCTCGGTCGCGTGGGCCAGCGCCTCGTCCAGCCGGCCGAGCATTCTGCAGGCCCTCGACATGGTGATGAGACACTCGACCATGAACCGGTACCCGGTTCTGCCGAGCAGCTTCATCCCCTCGCTCACGTGCTCCAGGGAGAGCTCGGGATCGCCCAGGTCGAGCAGGACCTGCGAGAGCACGACCCGCGCGTGTCCCTCATGCGTCGTGTCACCGCTCCGGCGGGCCGCGGCCAGGGCCAGCTCCAGAGGGTCCCGCGCCTGCGCGTGGTGCCCCATGCCCTGGCGGGCCGTGCCGAGCATCAAGCAGGCGAAGCGGACGCCGACTTCGGAGCCGATCTGCCTGGCGACCGCGAGCTGCTGTTCGGCGTGGGGCAGCGCCTGTTCGTAGAGCTGTCTGGCGACGTAGGCGTTCGACAGGTTCCCCAGCACCCGCATCTGCCCGAAGCCGTCGCCGAGTCGCCTCGCGATGGCCAGCTCGGCCTCCAGGTGGGGGATCCCCTCCTCGGGACGTCCGGTCAGGCGCAGCCCGTTGGCGATGTGGCCGTGGGCGATCTGTGCGCCGGCGTCGTCGCCCAGCCGTTCGCACACCCGCAGTGCCATGGTGTTGAGCGTCAGCATGTCGTGGCCCTCGTGCGACCGCTGCTGATGCCACAACATCGCGAACGTGAGCCGCACGCCGAGTTCGGCGATCCCGTCGTCCGGGGAGGAGAGGGCCTGGACGGCCACCGCGTTCAGGACGTGCTCCTCCGCCCGCAGCCAGGCGAGCGCCTCCTCGGGCGTGGCGAACGCCCGGGACGTCGCTTCGTCCACCGGACGCCCGAGCTGGACGCGGTGGGGGTCGATGACGACGTTCGCCTGCCGGGCGGAGGCCGCGAAGTACCCGAGCACCCGCAGGAGCGGCTTTTCTGGGTGGCGTACGGGCAGGTCGCCGGCGAACAGCCGGACGAGGTCGTGCAGCTGATGACGACCGTCCCCGGTACGTTCGATCAGGTTCGCCTCGGCCAGCCGGTCCAGGGCGCGCCGTGCCTCGTCCGGCGTTCTGTCCAGCAGCACCGCCGCCACGTCCGCGGTCATGTCCGGCACGTGCAGCCGTCCGAGGAGAGGCAGGGCGCCGGCCGCCAGCCGGTCCACGGGACGGCTGCCGCCGGTGAGCCCGTCATAGCTGGCGGCCAGGCTGGACCGTACGGCCAGGTCTCCCGCGGCCAGCTCGTGCAGCCGTCTGCGCTGGTCCGCCAGCCGCCTGCCGAGGGTGCCCACGCTCCACTCCGGATGATCGGCCAGGCGGGCGCCCGCGATGCGCAGGGCGAGCGGGAGGCCGTCGCAGAGCCGGACCAGCGTCGAGGTCCCGGCCGGGTCGGCGCCCACCCGTCCGTCGCCGGCCAGCTTGGACAACATCGTCGTCGCCTCCGCCTCCGACAGCCGTCCCAGCCGGAGCTGGACGCAGTCGTCGCCGACGTTGAGCGACTCCCTGCTGGTCACGAGCACGCTGACACCGAGCGGCGTGGACAGGAACGGCCGGATCTGGTCCAGCCCGGAGGCGTCGTCCAGGACCACGAGCAGGTTCCTGCCGTGCAACCTGCTGCGCCACATGGCCGCCGCCTCGTCCAGCTCGGCCGGGACGTCCTCGCGAGGCGTCCCGATCCCGCGCAGGAGCCGGCCCGCGAGCCCATGGGCGGACAGACGCGGCACGTTGGGGGTGCTTCCGCGCAGGCCCACGTAGAGCTGGCCGTCGGGGAAGCGGTCCCGCACGGCGTGCGCGACCCGTACGGCGAGGGCCGACTTGCCCACGCCGGGCGGTCCGGAGATCACGACGAGCGGGTGCGGCGGGACGTCGTCACGGGGAGCCAGCAGCGCTGCCAGCCGGTCGGTCTCCTGCGCCCGGCCCACGAAGCCGATGAGCTCGCGCGGCAACTGGCGGGGAACCGTCTCGGCGGCGACGCGGACGGACGCCCGATCGCCCGCCAGCACGACCCGATGAGCCTCGCGCAGCCCCTGACCGGGGTCGATGCCCAGCTCCTCGGCCAGGCTCACCCGGACGTCCTCGTACGCCCTGAGCGCCTCCGCCTGGCGGCCCGACCGGCCCAGGGCGAGGATGAGCAGCTCGTGCAGACGCTCGCGCAGGGGATGGCGGGCGGCCAGTTCCCGCAGCGTGGCGATGGCTTCGCCGGCGCGGCCCTGATGCAGGAGGAGCTCGGAGCGGCCCTCGAAGGCGACCAGGCGCAGTTCGTCCAGCACGGCGCGTTCGGTCTCGGCGAAGGGGCCCGTCACCCCGCTCAGCGCCACGCCCCGCCAGAGGCCGAGCCCCTCGTCGAACAGGCGTAACGCCTCTTCGTGAGCACCCGTGCCCCGCGCGCGCAGTGCCGCGTTCACCAGCTCGGAGAAGGCGAAGGCGTCCACCTTGTGCGGTTCGACGAGCAGTTGGTAGCCGCCCGCCTTGCTGATCAGCAGCTTCGACCGCTCACCCGGCCTGCGGCCCGGCTCCAGGGTGCGCCTCAGCCCCGCGACGTAGGTATAGACGCTCTGCCCGGCACTGGCCGGGGGCTTCTCCCCCCACAGCCCCTCCACCAGCTGATCCATGGTCACGACCCGGCCCGGCGGGGAGACCAGCATGACCAGGACGGCCTGCTGGCGGGCGGGCCCCAGGTCGAACGCCACCCCGTCGTGGGCGCCGGTCACCGGGCCGAGCAGGCCGATGCTCAGACTGTCGCTCATCCCCGCACCTCGCTCATGCGCCCCGGGCACCCGCGGCCTGCCGTGCCTCTCGTACGGCCTCCTGCTCGCTCCTGGCCTCCTGCTGCCATTCCGAGGCCAGCCTGTCGGTCACGGCCGCGGTCAGGGCCGCGGTGACACAACCGGTGGCGCTGTCCAGCTCGCCCAGAGCCCGGTAGGTGCGTGACAGTCCGAGGAGGCACCGCAGCCGCGACACCCGGTTGCCGGCGGGCTCGATCAGCTTCAGGGCGAGGAGGAAGTTCGGCAGGGCCTGGTCCGGCATGCCCAGGTCGAGGTGGACCTTGCCGAGCACCCCTCGAAGGTGGGCCTGGTGGGTGGTGTCGCCGACCTCCTCGGCGTCGGCCAGGGCCAGGCAGAGGATCTCGCGGGCCTGTTCCAGCCGGCCGCACCTGTGGTGGGCCTCCCCGAGGATGAGCCTCGCGTAGCGGACGCCCACCCGCGCGCCGATCGGCCCCGCGACGGCAAGCTGCTGCTCCGCCAGGACGATCGCCTGCTCGAAGTCCTCATCGTGGTAGTGCACGTTGGCGAGGTTGCCCAGCGCGCGCTGCTCGGAGAAGGCGTCGCCCAGCTGCCTGGCGATCGCCAGCTCGATCCGCAGGTGCTCGACGGCCTCGTCCCTCCTGCCCTTCATCCTCAGGGCCGTGGCCAGCTCGCCGTGCGCGTGCATCGCGATCTCCACGTCGCCGAGCCGTTCGCAGACCCGCAACACCATCAGGCCGAGCTCCACCAGGTCCGTCGTACGGTAGGCGCGCTGCAGGGGCCAATGCAGGGCGAAGGCGAGCGCCAGGCCCAGCGCGGCGATGTCGTCGTCGTCGGTGGTGAGCGCCTGGCGGGCCGCGGCCAGCAGCACGGCCTCCTCCTCCAGCAGCCAGGCCGTCGCCTCCTCCCGCGTGCCGACCTGGTGCGTGACGGCTTCGGCGACCGGGCCACGCTGGACGCGGTGCGGGTCCATGACCTGGCTGGCCAGCCGGGCGGAGGCCGCGTAGTACGCGAGCGCGCGCAGCACCGGCTTCTTGGGGTCAGCAGGACGCAGCTCGCCCGCGAACAGGCGGACGAGGTCGTGGAGCTGGTAGTGGCCCGGCCGGGGGCGGTCGAGCAGGTGCGCGTCGGTCAGCCGTTCCAGGGCCAGGTCGGCGTCGGCGGGGTCGGCGTCGAGCAGGGCCGCGGCGGCCTCGGCGGTGATCTCGGGCACGTGCAGGAGGCCCAGCAGGGACAGCGCGCGGGCGGCCAGCCGGTCGAGGGGGCGGGGGCTGCGTTCGAGCGCGGTGAAGCTGGCCGCCAGACCGGCGCGTACGGCCAGGTCGCCGGCCACGAGCTCGTGCAGCCGCCGGCGTTCGTCGCCCAGCCGGCCGGCCATCGTGGCGACGCTCCAGTCGGGGCGGCTGGCCAGGCGGGCCCCCGCGATGCGCAGCGCCAGGGGCAGGCCCTCGCAGAGCCGGACGAGCTCGGCGGTGTCGCCCGCGCCGGCCCGCACGCGCTCCTCCCCGGCCAGCCCGGCCAGCATCGCGGCCGACTCGGCGGGGGACATCCGGCCGAGTTCGAGCTGGTAGGAGTCCTCGCCCCAGGTCATGCTCTCGCGGCTGGTCACCAGCAGCGCGGTGCCGAAGGGGGTGGACAGCAGCGGGCGGATCTGCGCCAGGTCGGCGGCGTCGTCCAGCAGGACGAGGACCCGGCGGCCGTGCAGGAGGCTGCGCCACGTCGCCGCCGCCTCGTCCAGGTCGGCGGGTACGGCGTCGGCCGCCACCCCCAGCCCCCGCAGGAACCGGCCGAGCACGTCGAGCCCGGTCAGCGCGGGCAGCTCCGGCGTCGCGCCGCGGCAGTTGACGAACAGCTGGCCGTCGGGAAAGCGGTCCTGGACCAGGTGGGCGGCCTGAGCGGCCAGCGCGGACTTCCCGACGCCCGGCGGCCCGGAGACGATCACCAGCGGCGTCGGCGGACGCCCGCCGCCGGGGGCCAGCCGCCGCTCCAGCTCGTCCAGCTCACGCGAGCGGCCCACGAACCCGGCCAGGTGGCGCGGGAGCTGGTGCGGCACCCCGTCGCCCCGCCACGGCCCGGGCTCCCCGCGCAGCACCAGCTGGTGACACTTGCGTAACCCCTCGCCCGGTGTGAGGCCCAGCTCCTCCAGGAGCAGGACCCGGCCCTCCTCGTAGACCTTCAGCGCCTCGGCCTGACGGCCCGAGCGGTAGAGGGCCAGCATGAGCAGCTCGCGGGTGCGCTCACGCAACGGGTGGCGGACGGTCAGGTCGCGCAGGTCGTCGGTGATCTCGTGGTGGCGGCCCAGGTGTAACAGGCTCTCGTGCCGCTGTTCCAGCGCGGCCAGGCGTAACAGCTCCAGACGGGAGCGTTCCCGTTCGGCGAACGGGCCGGTCAGGCCGCTCAGCGCGGTGCCGCGCCACATCGCCAGGGCCTCGTCCAGGAGCTGTACGGCGCGGCGGTCGTCACCCTCGCGGCGGCACGTGCGGGCCTCGTCCAGGCGTTCGGCGAAGCACAGGGAGTCGACCTGTGCGGGCCCGACGTTGAGGGCGTATCCCGCGCCGGTGCCCGACAACAGCCGCGACGGGGCGCGCCGCCCGCGGTCGGGCTCGAAGGCGCGGCGCAGGCCGGCGACGTAGGTGTAGACGCTCTGCTCGGCGTTGCGCGGCGGCTCGTCGCCCCAGATCCCCTCGACGAGCCGGCTCATCGGGACGGGCCGCGTGGCGGCCGAGGCGAGGACGGCCAGGGCGGCCCGCTGCCGGGCCGGCCCGAGATCGACGGGCCGCGATCCGCGTTCGGCGTGAACGGTTCCGAGAAGGCGGATGTAGATGTCGTCGCTCACGCGTCCTCCCCGTTCACACAGCCCCGGCGTCCCCCTTACCAGGGCAGCGTATTCAGAATCCCGTGGCGGTATGGCGATCACGCGACTGTAGATCAAATGTAGAAGGATTCGGGTACGCTCGGCCCGGTGGTGAGAAGAGGGGGCACATCCGCGGACCGGGCCTCATCGTCCCCTGCTGCTGGAGAGCGCTCGTCCATGGGATCGGTGCGGTTCGGAGCACAGCCACGCGCCGTACCCCCTCTTGCTGCGAGCCTCAGCAGCAGTGCTGATCTTCCTGGAAGGAAGAGAGGGCAGACGTCGCGGCGTTCGCGGCCGTAACATTGCCTCCTATAGTCACCAAGGCGACAATCGCGGTGACTAGCGCGGACAGGGCAATACGCATGCGCATGGGGGGTTCTCCCTCGCCTGTGTGGGGTTGCTCGGACTTCATCATCTCAGGGAGCAACGACTGTGACCACATCTGACCTGGTCGGACTCCGCATCAAGACCGTTCGGCGACAGCGTGGCCTGTCACAGGCACAGCTGGCGCATCCAGAGTTGTCGGACAGCTATGTCTCCTTGATCGAGAGTGGCAAGCGTACCCCTACCCCCGCCGTCCTGGAGCTGCTGGCCCAGAAACTCGACTGCTCGCTGTCCTATCTGATCAACGGCGTGACCGCCGAGCAGATGGAGGACATCGAGCTGGCGCTCGGCTACGCGCGTCTCGCGCTCGAGAACGGTGAGGTCGCCGAGGCCCGGACGCGCTACACCGAGCTGCTGGCGAACAACAATCTGACAGGCTTGACAGCTTTGCGTCAAGAGACCGAATTCGGACTCGCCTTCGCCGCCCAGGCCAGCGGAGACTTCGACGGCGCGATCGCGATCCTGCTCAGGCTGTCGGAGGAGGAGCTGCCTCCCGACCGCCGCGTCGAGATCGCCTCCAACCTGTGCCGCGCCTACCGCGAGAGCGAGCGGCTCACCGAGGCGGTGGAGGTCGGCGAGCAGATGCTGAGCAGCACCACGCGACCCGCGTGGAACGATCTGCTCGTGGAGCTCGGCGCCGGCCTGCTCGCGGCGTACATGGAGCGCGGCGACCTGCTGCGCGCCCGGCAGTTCGCGGCCGAGCTGCTGAACGCCGCCGACGCCCTCGGCACGCCGCGCTCGATCGTGGCCGCCAACTGGATGGCCTCCAACACGGCCTCCGCCACCGGGCACGCGGAGGAGGCGCTGTCCTTCGCCGAACGCGCCATGGCCGTGCAGCTGGAGACCGGTCAGCCGGGCAGCATCGCCCGGATGCGGCTCGCGCACGCCCGCAAGCGCCTGCTGGCCCGCCCCCAGGAGGCCGCGGCCGTACGAGACGTGCTGCGTGGCGCGATCGTCGAGTTCGAGCAGACCGCCACCAGCACCGTCGAGCGGGCGCGGCTCCTCGTGGAGCTGGCCCGCGCCGAGTGCATGACCGGTGACCTCGACGAATCCGTGGAGCATGCCGACAGGGGCAGAGGGCTGGTGCCCAACACCGCCTCCGCCCTCAGGGCCGAGGCGGAACTGCTGCTCGCCAGGGTCTACGGCTCGGTCGGCCGCATGGACCAGGCCGAGCGGCAGCTGTCGTCCGTACGCGACTCGCTCTCGCCGTTGCCCGACTCCCGCCGGTCGGCCGCCACCTGGTACGCCACCGCCGAGACGATGGAGCAGCTGGGCGACTCCGACGGCGCCGTGGACGCCTACCAGCGGGCTCTCGCCTGCGCGGGGCTGTAGCGAGGTCAGGACCGGGCGGTGGCGTCGGTAGCCTTGGGGGTGCCATGAAGAGTTCCCCGCTCGCGGCACTCACCGCGATTCTCGCCGCCCTGTTCGTGCTCGGCACCGCCACCCCGGCGCTGGCCCACGACTCACTCAAGAGCAGCGACCCGGCCAAGGGCGCCGAGGTCGAGGCCCTCGACGAGGTCAGGCTGGAGTTCACCGCCAAGGTGCGCATGCCGTTCGTCATCGTCCGGGGCGCGGATGAGGCCGTCTTCCAGGAGGGCAAGCCCGAGGTCGACGGCGCGGTGGTGCGGCAGGCGGTCAAGGGGCCGCTGCCGGGCGGGAAGTACACCCTCGCCTACCGGGTCGTCTCCTCCGACGGCCATCCCATCGAGGGCGAGATCCCCTTCACGGTCAAGGCGGCTCCGGCGGCCTCGCCGAGCGCGTCGGCCACCGACGCGGCGTCGGCCGCGCCCTCCACCGCCGCTCCCGCTCCCTCCTCCGCCGCTCCGGTCGCTCCCGCGGCCGACCAGGCGGCGGCCACGCCGAAGGGCGGCTTCCCGACCTGGCTGGTCATCGTGATCGGCGCGCTGGTCGGCATCGGCATCGGGTTCCTGTTCAGCGCGCGGAAGAAGAAGCCATGAGCAGAACGGCGCGGCTCGCGCTCGCGGGTGCGGTGGCGGCGGTCGCCGCCCTGGTGATCGGCATGATCGCCGGTGGCCGGGCCTTCCCCAGGATCATCCCCGGGCTGCCCGACGCCGGGGCGGTGGTCAGGTGGGGCCTGCCGGTGTCCAAGCTGCTGATGGACGTCACCGGCGTGCTCACCGTCGGCCTGCTGCTCACGGCCGCCCTGCTGCTGCCCAACGACAAGGGCATGCTCGGCAAGCCGGGCCTGCTCTACGTCAGGGCCTCGTCCTGGACGGCGCTCGGCTGGGCCGCCTCGGCGTTCCTGGCCATCGTGTTCACCACGGCCGACTCCTGGGGCCGTACGGTCCCGCAGATCCTCAACCGGGAATACCTGACCAGCACCGCCACCCAGACCACCCAGGGCGTGGCGCTCACGCTGGTGGTGCTGTTCGGGGTGGCCATCGCGCTGTTCTCGCGCGGCGCGATCACCGCCGGGGCCGCGGCCGGCCTGCTGGTGTTCGCGCTGGTGACGATGTTGCCGCCGCCGCTGACCGGCCACACCTCCTCCTCGCCCAACCACGACCTGGCCACCTCGGCGGTCTCGCTGCACCTGCTGGCGCTGGCCCTGTGGGTGGGCGGCCTGGTCGTGCTGGCCGCGCACGCGATGCGCGGGCAGCCGCAGCTCACCGTGGCCGCCGCCCGGTTCTCCGCGCTGGCGCTGTGGTGCTTCGTCGCGGTCGGCCTGTCCGGCGTGTTCAGCCTGGTCGCCCGGCTCGGCGCGCTGTCCGACCTGTGGACCACCCAGTACGGCCTGCTGGCCCTGGCCAAGATCGTCGCCTTCGTGCTGCTCGGCTACGTCGGCTACTGGCACCGGCAGCGCACGCTCGTCGACCTGGAGGCGGGCCGGCCCAGGGCGTTCACCCGGCTGGCCGGCGGCGAGACGCTGCTCATGCTGGCCACCGTCGGGTTGGCCGTCGCGCTGTCGCGCACGCCGCCCCCCGAGTTCAGCGTGCCCGCCGACCGGGCCTTCGAGCTGCTCGGCTTCCCCGTCCCGCCGGAGATCACGATCGCGAACGTGTTCTCGCTGTGGTGGTTCGACCTGTTCTTCGCCGCGGTGGCCGCCGTGCTCGCCGGGCTCTACGGCGCCGGCGTCTACCGGCTGATGCGGCGCGGCGACTCCTGGCCGTGGGGGCGCACCGCCGCCTGGTTCATCGGCATCGCGCTGCTGGTGTTCGCCACCCAGAGCGGCCTGGCCCGCTACGCCAAGGTCCTGTTCGACGTGCACATGATCGAGCACATGACGCTGTCCATGATCGTGCCGATCTTCCTGGTCCTGGGCGGTCCGGTCACGCTGGCGCTGCGGGCGCTCAAGCCGGCGGCCAGGCGGGGCGACAGGGGCCCCCGGGAGTGGATCACCACGATCCTGCACAGCCGGGCGGTCAAGGTCATGTCCCATCCGGTCGTGGCGACGGCCATCTTCGTCGCCTCCACCTACGCCCTCTACTTCACGCCGCTGTTCGAGTCGGCCATGCAGGAGCACCTGGGGCACATCTGGATGACCCTGCACTTCCTGCTCAGCGGCTCGCTGTTCTTCTGGGTGATCATCGGCGTCGACCCGGGCCCGAGCCGGCTGCCGTACGTCGGCCGGCTGCTGATGCTCTTCGTCACCATGCCCTTCCACGCCTTCTTCGGCATCGCGCTGATGATGACCGGCTCGGTGATCGCCGCCGGCTGGTACGAGCCGCTCGGCCGCACGTGGGGCGACAACCTGCTGCAGACCCAGCAGGACGGCGGGGCCATCGCGTGGGGCTTCGGCGAGATCCCGACGCTGCTCGTGCTGCTGGCCATCGCGGCCCAGTGGTACCGCGACGACGAACGGCAGGCCCGGCGGGCCGACCGCAAGGCCGACCGGGGCGGCGCACGCGACACCGAACTCGACTCCTACAACGACTATCTCGCCCGTCTCAACCGCGCTGACAAGGGCGAGTAGCGGTTCGGCCATGGCACCCTATCCTCGGCTCACAGGTCTCAGGACCGCCGGGTAGCCTGTCTCACAGGGGAGAAGGGCATAACCTCATCAGCTAGCGTGCGCAGACCTTGAGGGGGGATTGCGCGACGCGTGCGGGGCGCCGGAGTGGGGACCGGCGCGGGCCCGGGGTGCCGAGGAAGGCGAGACCATTGGCGGAAGAGACACGCATGCGCGGGGGGCAGAGCCTGGCCGAGGCGCTCGAAGGCCTCCTGGCGCAATGGTCGGAGCGGACGGGGATCACCGTCGAGACCTGGGCGCTGCCCGGCACCGACGTGCCCTCGCGGGTGTCCGGCGGCGTCATGGAGACGATGCGCGAGGCGCTGTCCAACGTCGAGCGCCACAGCCGGGCCCGTACGGTCGCGGTGGCGGTGACCACGGGCCCGAGCGGCCTGCGCCTGACGGTCAGCGACGACGGCCAGGGCTTCGCCGAGGGCGGCGCGGGGCGCGGGATCGCCCGGATGCGGGCCGCGTTCGCCGAGCTCGGCGGCACCCTGTCGGTCAACGGCGTGCCCGGCGAGGGCACGACGGTGAGCGGGGCGATCCCCAGACGACGCTGACGGCCGGGGCCGGTCAGGGGAGGGTCAGGATCTCGCTGCCCGTCTCGGTGACCACGATGGTGTGCTCGAACTGGGCCGTGCGCTTGCGGTCCTTGGTCACTGCGGTCCACTTGTCGGGCCAGATGTCGTAGTCGATCGTGCCCAGCGTGAGCATCGGCTCGATGGTGAACGTCATGCCAGGCACCAGCTCCACCCGCAGCGACGGGTCGTCGTAGTGGGGGACCATGAGGCCGGAGTGGAAGCTCGTGCCGATGCCGTGGCCGGTGAAGTCGCGCACGACGCCGTAGCCGAAGCGCTTGGCGTACGCCTCGATGACGCGGCCGACCACGTTGAGCTGGCGGCCGGGGGCGACCGCCCTGATGGCCCGCATCATGGCCTCGCGGGTGCGCTCGACCAGCAGGCGCGACTCCTCGTCGACCTCGCCCACCAGGTAGGTGGCGTCGGTGTCGCCGTGGACGCCGCCGATGTAGGCGGTGATGTCGATGTTGACGATGTCGCCGTCGCGCAGCACGGTGTCGTCGGGGATGCCGTGGCAGATGACCTCGTTGATCGAGGTGCACAGCGACTTGGGATAGCCCTTGTAGCCCAGCGTGCTGGGGTAGGCGCCGTGGTCGATCAGGAACTCGTGGCCGATGCGGTCGAGCTCGTCGGTGGTGACGCCCGGGGCGATGTGCCGGCCGACCTCTTCGAGCGCCTGCGCGGCGATGCGGCCCGCCACGCGCATGCGCTCGATGATCTCGGGGGTCTTCACGTCGGACTCGCCGGTCGTGGGGCGCTTCTTGCCGACGTACTCCGGCCGCTCGATGTGGGCGGGGACCTTCCGGACGGGCGAGACTCGCCCGGGCTGGAGCAGTGTCGTCATGAAACACGAGTCTACGGGGCAGAATTGACCATGTGAGCGAAGGCCAGTGGTGGTTCTGTCTCAAGCACATGCGGGTCGAGCCCGACCAGGGCTGCCCCAACAAGGACCGGATGGGTCCCTACGCCTCGGAGGAGGAGGCGGCGGGCGCGTTGCAGCGCGCCGCCGACCGCAACAAGGCGTGGGACGAGGCCGAGCAGGAGGACGAGTGACCCCCGCCTACGGCACGACGGCGTAGGCCCGCACGGGGAAGGTGCCCATGCCCGCGATCATCGGGGGCGCGGCATGGAACCTGAACCCCTCCGCGGGCAGCGCCGACAACCCCGTCAGGTGCTCGACGATCGGGATCCCCGCCTTCAGCAGGATCGTGTGGGCGGGGCGTTCGCCGTGCGGCGGGGTGTCGTCGATGTTGAGCGAGTCGATGCCGACCAGCGCCGCGCCCTGCTCGGCCAGCCACGCCGCCGACTCGGGCGCCAGGTACGGGTGGTCGCGGAAGTAGGCGCCGGTGCCGAAGTGGCGGTCGAAGCCGGTGTGGATCAGCACCGCCCGGCCGCGTACGTCGAGCGCGGTGTCGGGCCCGGTGTCGAGCGCGGTGTCGAGCACCACCTCGCGGCCGTCCCCCGAGGCCGGTACGACCAGGCCGGGCAGGTCGGCCAGGCTGCTCAGCGGCACCTGTGCCAGGTCCTGGCCGCCGGCGTAGCGGTGGTGCGGGGTGTCCAGGTAGGTGCCGGTGTTGGCGGCCAGCGTGATCACGCCGATCTCGAACTCGGTGCCCGGGGCGTAGACCTCGCGTGAGTCCTCCCTGCTCAGGTGGGTGCCCAGCGTCGGCCCCGGGACGCCGGGGTAGGTGGTCATGCCCTCGGTGATGCGGTGGCTGAGTTCGACGATCATTTGGCGGCTCCCACCCGGCCGAGTCGGACGAGGGCCACCGTGCCGATGGCGGCCCAGACGAGGTTCAGCCCGGTCGAGGGCCAGGCGGCGTTGTAGGCGCTGTTGACCATGAGCCCGAGCGCGCCGAGCAGGTTGACGACCTGGTACGTCGCGCCGTCGCCGGACAGCCGCGCGGACGAGACCAGGGCGTACCCGGCCAGCAGCAGGGCGGCTCCGGCCCAGCCGACGGCGTCGAGGAGGAGATCCATGGCCGATATTCTCTGGATTTTTGGCCTTAAAGCACAAATAAAGAAAGCTAAAGGTAGACGTAAGCTGACCTGCATGGATATTGATCCTCGACGCCTGCGTGTCCTGCACGAGGTCGCCCGCCGCGGCGGCGTGATGCGCGCGGCCGAGGCGCTGTTCCTCACCCCCTCCGCGGTCTCCCAGCAGCTCGCCCAGCTCGAACGCGAGGTCGGGCTGGCGCTCATCGACCGCTCCCAGCGCCGCGTCTCGCTCACCCCGGCGGGACGCGTGCTCGCCGGGTACGCCGAGCGCGTCGAGGAGGAGCTGAGCGAGGCCAGGAAGGAGCTGACCAGGTTCACCGAACGCCTGGCCGGGCCGGTGCGGATCGCCGCCTTCCCCACGGCGATCAAGCACATGCTGGTGCCCGCGATGCGCGCCCTGGCCGAGCGCCACCCCCGCATCACGCCGGTCATCCACGAGGTCTACGGCCAGCCCGCCCTCCAGGAGCTGCGCCTGGGCGCGGTCGACCTGCTCATCACCGAGCAGGACATGAGCCTGCCGGTCCCGGCGCAGCCGTCGCTGAACGTCCGGCCGCTGCACGTGGACGAGTTCCGGGTCGTGCTGCCGCCCGACTGGCCCGAGCCGGAGTCGACGGCCGACCTGATGCGCCTGCCCTGGGTGGCCGCCGAGCCGGACCAGGCGTGCGGGCAGGCGCTCGACCGGCTCGCCGGGATCCACGGCGTCGAGCCGCGCAGGACGCACGTCGTCACCGACTTCTCGCCGGTGCTCGCGCTGGTGGCGGCCGGGCACGGGGTGGCGATCGTGCCCGCGCTGGCCCTGCTCGACGTGCCGGAGGGCGAGGTGCGGGTGAGCGAGGTACGGGAGGTGGGGGCGCGCCGCCTGGACGCGGTCACCCGGGTGAGCAGGACGCGGTCGGGCGAGCCGGACCCGGTGCAGGCGGTGGTGATCGGCGCCATCGAGGAGGCCACCGAGAACCTGCGGGCCGCCCTCGGCCCCCGCCTCGCCGCCCAGCCCTGACCCGCGGCCGTACCTGACCCGTAGCCGCGCGCTACTCCGACAGGCGGGGGCCGCTGACCTTCTCCAGCAGGCGGGCCAGGCGCTCGCGCAGCCCCGCCCGCCGCTCGACCTCACCGGCCGCCGCGCTGACCAGGTGCTGGGCGCCGTCGAAGGTGATCAGCCCGGTGGCCGGGACGGCGATGGAGTCGTGGGCCAGCCCGCTCAGCTCGGAGTCGGCGCCCTCGATCGCCAGGATGGTGGCCCCCGTACGGCGGGCGTCGTCGACGCGTTCCAGCAGCGGGACGGGCGCCGCCTGCTCCGACAGCACGAACAGGGTCTCGCCGCGCCCCGCCTGCCGCAGGCGGTCGAGGCCGACACGCAGGTGGGCGGGGGCGTCGGCGGGCGGCGACCAGCGGATCAGGGTGGGCGCGAGCTGCGGCAGGCCGGAGAACCTGGCCTCGTCGCTGAGGTGGGCGGTGACGTGCCAGGGCTCGTCGTCCGGGGGGCCGACGAGCAGCAGGCCGCCGGGCGAGCGGGTGGTCCGCAGGGCCAGGCCCAGCTCGCGGGTGCGTTCGAGCCAGCCCGTCGTGGCCAGGAGCTCGCGCAGGAATGCCACCGAACCTGAGTCCATGCCTCCATGGTGCACGAGGAGCGCGGCGGAGGTGGCCCGTTCGCCGCCGGGTGCCGCCCCCGGCCTGCGGCCCGCGCCGCCGGGGCTGGCATGATCGGAGCCATGACAGATGTGAACGGGCTCTCCATCGCGATCCTCGGCGGCACCGGCGACCAGGGGAAGGGGCTGGCGCGGCGGTTCGCGCTGGCCGGGCACACGGTGCTGATCGGCTCGCGCAGCGCCGAGCGGGCCCAGGAGGCGGCC
This sequence comes from Nonomuraea sp. NPDC048881, assembly GCF_040649795.1. NCBI lineage: Bacteria > Bacillati > Actinomycetota > Actinomycetes > Streptosporangiales > Streptosporangiaceae > Nonomuraea > Nonomuraea sp. NPDC048881. The sequence goes on along the minus strand of NZ_JBEZGC010000009.1, from coordinate 465,652 downwards.
GGCTCGATCGGCTCGGGCGCGCGGGGCGGGGCCAACGCCGACGTGGCGGCCGAGGCCGACGTCGTGATCGTGGCGGTGCCGTACGAGGGGCACAAGGCGCTGCTGGAGTCGTTGCGCGCCGAGCTGGCCGGGAAGATCGTGGTCGACTGCGTCAACCCGCTCGGCTTCGACAAGCAGGGCGCCTACGCGCTGCCGGTGGAAGAGGGCAGCGCCGCCCAGCAGGCCGCCGCGGTGCTTCCCGAGAGCCGGGTCGTGGCGGCCTTCCACCACGTGTCGGCCGTGCTGCTGATGGACCCGGCCGTGGAGAAGGTCGACCTCGACGTGCTGGTGCTCGGCGACGACCGCGAGGCGACCGACACCGTGCAGGCGCTGGCCGAGCTGATCCCGGGGGTGCGCGGCGTCTACGGCGGCCGGCTGCGCAACGCCCACCAGGTCGAGGCGCTGACCGCCAACCTCATCTCGATCAACCGCCGCTACAAGGCCCACGCCGGGCTGCGCGTCACCGACGTCTAGAGCCAGCCCGCGTCCTCGGCGACGCGGACGGCGTCGATCTTGTTGCGGGCGCCCGTCTTGGTGATCGCGGCCGTGAGGTAGTTGCGCACCGTGCCTGCCGACAGGTGCAGGCCGGCGGCGATCTCCTCGGCGGTCGCGCCCCTGGCGGCCTGCCGGAGCACGGTGGTCTCGCGGGGGGTGAGCGGGCTCTCGCCGTACTCCATGGCCGAGGAGACCAGCTCGCTCTCCAGCACGCGCAGACCGGCCGCGGTGCGCCTGATGGCCTCGGCCAGGCGGTCGCCCGGCGCGTCCTTGACCAGGAACGCCTCGATGCCCGCGGCCAGCGCCCGGCGCAGGTGGCCGGGCTGCCCCATGGCCGTGAGCACCAGGATCCGGCAGGACGGGAGCCGTTCGCGCAGCTCGGCGGCGGCGGTGATGCCGTCGGTCACCGGCAGGTCGATGTCCACGACCGCCACGTCGGGCCGGACGTCGAGGGCGACCGGCACGATCTCGTCGCCGCGCACGACCTCCGCCACCACCTCGATGTCCGGCTCCAGCCGGAGCAGGGCGGTGAGCGCGGCGCGGATCATGTGCATGTCCTCGGCCAGCAGCACCCGGATCACGCCGGAACCTCCATGGCCAGCAGGAAGCCGCCGCCGTCCGTGGCGGCGGCGGCGCACGTGCCGCCCGCCTGGGAGGCCCGTTCGGCGAGCCCGGTGAGGCCACCGCCGGGCACGCCGGGCTCAGCGCCGGGCTCGCCGCCGGCCGCGCCGTCGTTGGCGACCTCCAGGCGGACCCGGCCGTCCCGCAGCGACGTGGTGATCGTGCAGGTGGTGGCCCTGCTGTGGCGCAGGACGTTGGTGACCGCCTCGCGCACCCCCCACGCCAGCGCCTCCTCGGCCCGCCGGGGCAGCGCCACGTCGGCCAGGTGCGCCTGGCAGCTCACCCCCGACGACTCCAGCAGCGCCGCCGCGCGGTCGGTCTCGCCGCTCAGCGACATCGCGCGGTAGCCGCGGGCCACGTGGCGGACGTCCTGGGCGGCCTCGCGGGCGACGCGTACCAGCTCGCCCACCTCGCCGCGGGCGGAGGCGGGGTCGCGGTCCATCAGGCGGGCGGCCAGGTCGCCCTTGAGCGCGATGGCGGTGAGGCTGCGACCCAGGCCGTCGTGCAGGTCGCGGGAGATGCGCAGGCGTTCCTTGAGCACGGCGGCGTCGGCCAGCTCGGCCCTGGCCTCCTCCAGCTCGGCGGCGACGCGGACGAGCCGGACCAGGACGTAGATCATCGAGCCGGTGATGGGGACGGCGATCACGTAGAACAGGGTGACCACGGCGTAGTGGGGGCCGATCCACATGATGGCGCCCTCGTACAGCATCATGAGGACGACCAGCGGCACGGCCCAGCGCAGCCCCAGGAACACCAGCAGGGTCCCGGCCAGCAGCGGGGCGGCGATCGACGACCAGCCGCTCGGCAGCAGGTAGTCGCCCGCGTAGGTGACGACGGCCTGGAGCACCAGCGTGGCCGGGAACAGCGGCGGGCGCCCGCCGCGCAGGGCGGCCCGCATGTTGACGTAGTGGGTGGAGACGACGGCGACCGTCACGGCCGCCGCGAGCAGCCCGATCGCCGGGCCGCCCATGAAGTAGAGCAGCCCGATGAGCGAATAGACGACCGAGACGCCCGTGATGAGCACGCGCGCGAGCCTCTGCGCCGAGGACGAGACCACCACAGCAGCGATTATGTCCGACTCAGGACCGGCGCGGTTCCCAGCGGAACCACAGCCGGATCGCCACCACGCCCGCCACCGCCCACCCGGCCAGGACGAGCGCCGGCACGAGCGCCTCCCCGGTCTTCGCCGCGTGCACCACGGCCGAGGTGGGCAGCAGGTCCAGCACCGGGCTCAGCCACGAGGGCAGCGGGATCGGCCCCATCGCGCCCGCCGAAACCGCGGCGACCAGGAACACCGGCATGGCGAACGCCCCGGCCAGCTCACTCCGCGGGATCGCCGCCGTGTACGCCGCCCCCAGCAGCGCCAGGACGGCCGAGCCCGCGGCGGTCACGGCGGCGAACAGCAGCGGGTCGTCCGGCAGCGGCACCCCGGCGGCGAACCGCACGGCCACCGCGCACAGCACGATCACCAGGAAGGTCTGCGTGGCCGTGGCGGCGACCTGGCCGGCCAGGATCTGCGCGTCGGTCAGCAGCCCGGCCCGCAGCCGCTTGAGCACGAGCTGGTCGCGCCGGTTGGTCAGGGCGACCGCGATGTTCATGAACGCGGTGAGCGCCAGCACGATCGCCAGCGAGCTGTGGAACACCGCCGTCGCGAACGGCACGCCGCCCCCGGTGACGTGCCGCATCAGCGCCGGCATGCCCACGGTCAGCCCGACGGGGGTGATCACCGAGGCGGCCAGCATGGCGCGGTCGCGCCAGAACAGGCGGGTGCCGAGACGGTAGGTGGCGGTCAGGCTCATCGGGCGCTCCTGGGCAGGTCGAGGAAGAGGTCTTCGAGGGTGGCCGCGCGGACCTCCAGGCCGGTCAGCCGCAGCCCGCGGCCGGCCGCCCAGGTCAGCAGCGTCTGCGCGGCCAGGTCGGGGTCCTCGGCCCGGCAGACGGCGGCGCCGGACTCCACCGTGGCCGGCACCGGCAGGTCATCCGCGGCGACCCCGGCGGGCAGCCGGAACGTCACCCGTCCGCCCCGCGCGGCCAGCGTCTCGGCCATCCCGCCGGCCGCGACGATCTCGCCCCTGTCCATGATCGCCATGGACGAGGCCAGGCGCTGGGCCTCCTCCAGGTAGTGGGTGGTGAGCAGGATCGTGGTGCCGCGCGCGGCCAGGCCGGAGACGACCTCCCACGTGTTCGCGCGGGCCTCGGGGTCCATGCCGGTCGTGGGCTCGTCGAGGAACAGCACGTCGGGGCGGCCGAGCAGGGCGAGCGCCAGGTCGAGCCGGCGCTTCTCGCCGCCGGAGAGCTGGCGCACCCTGGTCCCGGCCTTGTCCGTCAGGCCGGCCAGGTCGAGCGCCTCCCCGGCCGGGCGCGGCACGGGGGTGAAGTCGCGCCAGACCGCGACCGTCTGGGCGACCGTCAGGTCGGGGAAGAACCCGGCCTCCTGGAGCATGATGCCGACGCGCTGCCGGACGGCCGCGCGGTCGGACCAGGGGTCGAGGCCGGCGACCCGGACGGCGCCGCCGTCCGGCCGCTGGAAGCCGGCCAGCACCTCGACCGTGGTGGTCTTGCCGGCGCCGTTCCGGCCGAGCAGGGCGAAGATCTCGCCCTCGCCCACCCGGAACGAGACGCCCCTGACCGCCGCGAATGTCCCGTGGTTCTTCCTGAGCTCGTTCACCTCGATCATGTGTCCGACTATGGCCGGACGGGTCAGGGGGCCGACAGTGAAGAATTCACGACTTCCTGGACAGCTTCAGCAGCGCGTCCGTGACCCCCTCGGGGTCGATCACCTGGTGCAGGTGGAGGCCGGGCAGCCGGGTCACCGGCCAGCCGCGCCCGGCCGCGTCGCGGGCCACCTCCTCGTACGGCGGCCCGAACCACAGGCACGAGCACCTGACCGCGTCCCAGCCCGCGGGCACGGGGACGGGCTGCGTGTAGTAGTCGAGGGGCAGCCGCGGCTGCTCGCCCGTGACCAGCAGCCGCTGGGCGGGGTCGGGGAGCATGGCCACGATGTCCTCCTCGTCCCACCAGTCGGTCCAGCGCGGCAGCACGCCGTCGGGGCCCGCCAGGCCGCGCAGGAACGGCAGGAAGCCCTCCTCGGCCGTCCTGACCAGCCCCTGGGACGGCGGCACGTGCGCGTCGGCGAACACGCAGGCCACCACCCGGTCGCCCAGCCCCTCCTTGATCACCGGCACGAAGAACCCGGCGTTGCTGTGCGCCACCAGCACGAGCGGCCCGTCGGAGGGCACGGCCGCGCGCACCGCCGCGACCACGCGCGGCCAGTACGGCGCCCCGCCGGCGGACACGCCGGTCAGGTCGGGGACGACGGCCGCCCGGCCGCGCCGCCCCAGCGACTCGGCCACCGGAGCCCACGTCGAGGGCCCGACGGAAGGGCTGTGCACCAGCACGAAGGTCGTTTCCATGGCCTCCACCCTGTCAGACGACGAGGGCGTGCCGGGAGACGGGTTTCCCGGCGCCGTCGTAGGCCGCCCAGGCCGCCGCGAGGTCGCACACCGCCCGCGACAGCTCCTCCTCGGGGAACAGGAAGTGCAGGCGCAGGTGGGCGGCGTGGCCGCCCAGCGGGTCGAATGAGCCGCCCGGCGGCACCGCGACGCCGTGCCGGAGCGCCACCTGGGCGAAGGAGCCGGCGTCGCCGCGCGGCAGGCGCACCCAGACGGTCTGGCCGCCCTGGGCCGGCTCGAACGTCCAGGACGGCAGGCGCGCCCGCAGCTCGGCGCACAGGTGGTCGTGCCGCCGGCGCAGGGCGCGTACGCGGGTCTCGCGCACCTCGTCGAGGCGGCGCAGCAGCGCGACGGCGGCGAGCTGGCTGAAGACCTCGCCGCCGAGATCGTGCACGGCCCGCAGCCGGGACAGCCGCGAGACCACCGGCGCCGCCGCGCGGATCCAGCCCACCCGCAGCCCGCCCCACACCAGCTTGCTCAGCGAGCCGACGGTGACGACCCGCTCGCCCCCGCCGAAGGCGGCCACCGGCGCCGGCGTCCCGCCCGAGAAGCACAGCTCGGCGCAGACCTCGTCGTCGATCAGCGGCACGTCGTGCGCGGCGGCCAGGGCGGCCAGCCGCCTGCGGCCCGGGTCGTCCATGACCGCGCCGTCGGGGTTGCGCGCGGTGGGCACGCCGTAGACCAGCGCCGGCCGCTCGCGCACGGCCCGCCGTGCCTGGTCGTCACCCAGGTCGACGGGCTTGACGACGGCCGCCGCGTGCCGGAACACCTCCAGCGCGCCCGGGTACGTCGGCGACTCGGTCAGCACGGTGTCGCCCGGCGCCACCAGCAGCCCGGCCAGCAGCGTGAGCGCCTGCTGCGCGCCCGTCGTCACCATGATCTGGTCCGCCGTGGTGGGCAGGCCGCGCGCGCCGTAGTAGCCCGCCAGCGCCTCGCGCAGCGCGGGGTGACCCGCCGGGTGGTAGCCCAGGTCGCGCAGGCCCGCCACCCGCGCCCCCGCCTCCTGGTACGCCTCGGACAGCGCCGGCGGCGGGTCGTCCGGCGCCGCGCAGGTCAGCAGCCGCACGCCGTCGGAGTCGTGCAGGAGGTTCAGCATCAGCGGGTTGGCCGCCACGCCGTCGGCCGTCCTGGTGGCCGGCGGGTCGCCCGGCGCGACGCGGGTGCCGCTGCCCTGGCGGCGCGTCACCCGGCCCTCCTGCTGGAGCAGCTCGTAGGCGGCGACCACCGTGCCGCGGCCGACGGCGAGCCGGTCGGCCAGCACCCGGTCGGGCGGCAGCCGTTCGCCGGGCGGGAGCACGCCGTCGTCGACGAGCGCCCTCAGCCGGGCGGCGAGCAGCAGGTAGAGCGGCCCGCGCCCGGAGGCCCACCGGCCCAGCAGGTGGACGAGGTCATCGGGATTGGCTCTATTCATGGACCAATTCTGCGGTATTGGCTCTGCACCCGCACACCAATCCGGGGGATATTCGATGACATGAGTGATTTTCGCCCTGAGACGCGTGCCGTCCACCTGCCGCAGCCCCCGGTCGAGGGCAGCCGGCCGATCGGCATGCCCATCTACCAGAGCGCCGGGTTCGCCTTCGACGACCCCGAGCTGATGGGCGTGGCGATGACCCGTCCCGACGACGCCTTCGTCTACGGCCGCGACACCAACCCCACCGTGCGCGCCCTGGAGCTGGCGGTGTCCGGCCTGGAGGGCGGCGCCGCCGCGCTGGCCGCCGCCTCCGGCATGGGCGCGATCAACACCGCGCTGCTCGCCCTGCTCAAGCCCGGCGACCACCTCATCGCCCAGCGCTCCCTGTACGGCGGCACCGCCACGATGCTCAACGACCTGGCCGGCAGGTTCGGCATCGCCGTCACCCACGTCCCCGAGAACGACCCCGCCGCGCTGCGCGCCGCCGTCCGGCCCGAGACGCGGCTGGTCTACCTGGAGACCATCAGCAACCCGATGGGGCTGGTCGCCGACCTGCCCGCGATGTGCGCCACGGCCCGCGAGCTGGGCGTCCTGTCGGTGGTGGACAACACCTTCGCCACGCCCGTGCTCTGCCGCCCCCTTGAGCACGGCGCCGACGTCGTCGTGCACTCCGCCACCAAGTACCTGTCCGGCCACGGCGACGTGATCGGCGGCATCGCCGTCTTCGCCGACCCCGAGCTGTACGGCAGGGTCTGGCACTTCGCCACCGAACTGGGCGCCGCGGCCGCGCCCTTCACGGCCTGGCTGACGCTGCGCGGGATCCAGACGCTGCCGCTGCGCATGGAACGCCACTGCGCCAACGCCGACCTCCTGGCCCGGCGGATCGCCGAGCACCCCGCCGTGTCGGCCGTCCACTGGCCGGGGCTGCCCGCGCATCCGTCGTACGAGCTGGCCGCCAAGCTGCTGCCCGCCTTCGGCGGCGTGTTCTCCTTCGAGCTGGCTGGCGGGCGGGCGGCGGGGGAGGCGTTCATGCGGTCCGTACGGCTGGCGCGCATCGCCCCCTCGCTCGGCGGCGTCGAGACCCGCGTCATGCAGCCCGCCACCACCTCCCACCGCTTCCTCGGCCCCGAGGACCTGGCCAGGCACGGCGTGAGCGAGGGCATGGTGCGCGTGGCCGTGGGCATCGAGCATCCCGAGGACCTGTGGGCAGACGTGGCCCAGGCGCTCGGATAGCGTCGGCTCATGCCCGCCGATCGCGGGCGCACGACCGAAGGAGAGCCGTGACCACCGTCACTTACCAGGACGTCCTTGACGCGGCCGGCCGGATCGAAGGGCACGTGCTGCGCACGCCCGTCCTGGAGATCTCGCCGGGCCTGTCACTGAAACTGGAGTTGCTGCAGCACTCGGGCTCCTTCAAGGTGCGGGGGGCCTTCAATCGCATCCTGTCGGCCGGCCCGTTGCCCGCCGCCGGGGTCATCGCGGCCAGCGGCGGCAACCACGGATTGGCCGTCGCCCATGCCGCCAGGGCGCTCGGCGTGCGGGCCGAGATCTTCGTGCCGGAGGTGACGAACCCGGTGAAGGTGGCCGGGCTCAAGGCGCTCGGCGCGCACACCACCCAGACCGGGGCGATCTACTCCGAGGCCGCGGAGGCCGCCGCCAAGCGGGCCGCCGAGACGGGCGCGCTGGCCGTGCACGCCTACGACCAGGCCGAGGTGCTGGCCGGGCAGGGCACGACCGGGCTGGAGATCATGGAGCAGACCGGGGGCGTGGACACGGTGGTGGTGGCCGTGGGCGGCGGCGGGCTCGCCGGCGGGATCACCCTGGGGGCCCGGGCCGGGGGTGACGCGCCGCGGATCGTGGCGGTGGAGCCGTACGCCATCCCCACGCTGCACGAGGCGCTGCGCGCCGGCCGTCCGGTGCCGGTGCAGGTGGGCGGCGTGGCGGCCGACGCGCTGGGCGCCACGCAGCTCGGCGGGCTGGCGTTCGAGGTGTTGTCGGGGGCCGGGGTGGACAGCGTCCTGGTGGACGACGACGCGATCGTCGCGGCCCGGCGGACGTTGTGGGAGCGGCACCGGCTGGTGGCCGAGCCCGCGGGCGCGGCGGCGTACGCGGCGCTGCTGTCGGGGGCCTACCGGCCCGCGGCGGGTGAGCGGGTGGCCGTCGTGGTCTGCGGCTCCAACACCGACCCCGCCACGCTCTCCGGCGCGGCGGGGTGAGCCCGTCCCGGATGCGCGGGGCGCGCGGCCGGCTGTAGGCGTCAGCAGTAGGTGTGCTCGGGGGCCGGGAAGGCCCCCGAGGTCACCTCGTCGGCGAAGGCCCGCACCGCGCGGTCCATCTCCGAGGCCAGGTCGAAGTAGCGCTTGACGAACTTGGCCGGGCGCGGCGTCAGCCCCATCAGGTCCTGCCACACCAGGACCTGCGCGTCCGTGGACGGCCCTGCCCCGATGCCGACCGTGGGGATCGACAGCGACGTGGTCACCCGGTGGGCCAGATCGGCCGGCACGCACTCCAGCACCACCGCGAACGCCCCGGCCCGCTCCAGGTCCTTGGCGTCGGCCATCAGCTCGTCGCCCGACTGGCCGCGCCCCTGCACCCGGTAGCCGCCGAGCGTGTTGACCGACTGCGGCGTGAGCCCGAGGTGCGCCATGACCGGCACGCCCGCCGACACCAGCGCCTCGACCTGCGGCAGCACCCGCCGGCCGCCCTCCAGCTTGACCGCGTGCGCCCCCGCCTCCTTCATGAACCTGGCCGCCGACTCCAGCGCCTGCTGCGGCGACCCCTGGTACGACCCGAACGGCAGGTCCGCCACGACCAGCGCCCGCGACGACCCCCGCACCACGGCCGCGGTGAGCGGGACGAGGTGGTCGAGGGTGACCGGGAGAGTGGAGTCGAAGCCGTAGACGACCATGGCCGCGGAGTCGCCGACCAGCAGCACGGGCACGCCCGCCTGGTCGAACACCCGGGCCGTCATCGCGTCGTAGGCGGTGACCATGGGCCACCGCTCTCCGCGCTCCTTGGCCGCCGCGAGGTCGCGGACGGTGACCCGGCGGCCCGACGCGCCGCCGTACAGCGTGGTGGAAGACGTGGTAGATGACATGGACTACCTCCAGAAACGTCTCGAGGCGTCCCAGTGACGTCCCCGGACTCCTTCGATGATGTCATGAGGGGAAATCCAGTGGCGAAACTGTCGGTGCCTCTTGACACAATCGACGCGGAGGTAAACGACACACCATGGCTCTCGACCAATACCGCAGGCTCTTCCGGCTGCCCGGCGTCCGCACTCTGCTCCTGGTGGGGATGCTCGCGCGCGTCCCGGCCACCGCCATGGGAATGGCGCTCACCCTCCACGTGGTCTTCGGGTTGCGCCTCGGCTACGTCGAGGCCGGCGTGGTGACGATGGCCAGCACGGTCGGCATGGCCGTCGGCTCGCCGCTGTCGGGCCGGTTCGTCGACCGCCACGGGGTGCGTCCCGTGCTCGTCGTCACCACCCTGGCCCAGGCGGTGTTCTGGTCGTGCGCGTGGGCGCTGCCGCTGCCCGCCCTCGCCGTCGCGGCGGCCGTGGCGGGCCTGCTCAACCTGCCGGTGTTCAGCGTGACCAGGCAGTCGCTGGCCGCGCTGGTGCCGCCGGAGCAGCGGCGCACCGGGTTCACGCTCGACTCGATGCTGGTCGAGCTGTCGTACATGACCGGTCCCGCGCTCGCCGCGGCCGGCATCACCACGCTGGGCAGCACGACGACGCTGGCCCTCATCGGCGTCGGCATCACGGCCGCGGGCCTCGGGCTGATCGTGTTCAACCCGCCCACCCGGTCGGCCGTCGAGCTGGAGGAGCCGGTGGTGAAGGTGCCGCGGCGGCAGTGGCTCACGCCGGGCTTCGTCGCGCTGCTCGGCACCACGGCGGCGGCCACGTTCATCCTCACCGCGACCGAGCTCGGGCTGGTGGCCACCATCAACACCGCGGGCGAGACGCAGTGGGTGGGCCTCGCCGTGGCGATCTGGTGCCTCTACTCGCTGGTCGGGGGCTTCGTCTACGGCGGGCTGTCGCGCGGCTTCTCGCCCCTGGTGCTCATCGCGGGCATGGGCCTGCTGACCATCCCCGTGGGCCTGGCCGGCGCCGACTGGCGGTGGCTGATCCTGGCGATGCTGCCCGCCGGCCTGCTGTGCGCCCCGGCGCTGTCCTCCACCGTCGACGTGCTCAGCCGCTGGGTGCCCGCCGCGGCCAGGGGCGAGGCGATGGGCCTGCACGGCACGGCCCTGCTCATCGGCGGTGCCGCGTCCTCGCCGATCGCCGGGGCGATCATCGACGGCAGCGGGCCGACGTGGGCGTTCGTGGTGGCGGGGCTGGTCGGGGTGGTCATGGTGGTGGTCGCGCTGCCGCTGTGGCGGCGGCGTCCGCCGGCCGCCGCCACCCCGGTCGCGGGCCCGCCGCGCGACGCCAAGGAGCACGTGCTGCCTCCGGCGGCGACCAAGAGCTGATCCGGCGGTGGTTCCAGCCTGCCGGCCGTTCGGGCCGGGAGGCCTGTCAGCGGTGTCCGCAGGGCCTTGTGACGCCCTGTGCGGGGGGTGAACGGGGTTTCCCGTTTGTTTCCCCGTGCGCACTCCGCCCGTCAGGCGAAAGTTACGAAACGAGACCGTTGCGTATCGGAATACCTTGCGATACGGTGTCGTTGCGAAACTTGGTCGTATCGAAATTAAGGACGTTCTCATGGATCAGAACGCGGGGCATCCACGCAGGTGGGGCATCCTGGGAGTGCTGGTGTTCAGCCTCCTGGCGGTCGTGCTGGACAACACGATCCTCAACGTGGCGATGAAGACCATCGCCGACCCCCATGCCGGCTTGGGCGCGACGCAGGGCCAGCTGGAGTGGGCGATCAACTCCTACACGCTGGTGTTCGCCGGGCTGCTGTTCACCTTCGGCGTGATCGGCGACCGCACGGGCCGCAAGCGCATGTTGTTCATCGGCATGGCGCTGTTCGGCCTGGCCTCGCTGGCCAGCGCCTACTCCCAGGACCCGATGCAGCTGATCCTCGCCAGGGCGGCGATGGGCATCGGCGGCGCGGCGATCATGCCGGCCACGCTGGCGATCATCTCCAACGTGTTCCCGCCCGGCGAGCGTGGCAAGGCGATCGGCATCTGGGCCGGCGGCGTGGGGCTCGCGGTGGCGATCGGCCCGATCACCGGCGGCCTGCTCATCGAGCACTTCTGGTGGGGCTCGGTGTTCCTGATCAACGTGCCGATCGTGGTGATCAGCATGTTCCTCATCGCCGCCTTCGTGCCCGAGTCGCGTGACCCGAAGCCGTCCAGGCTCGACCCGGTGGGCGTGCTGCTGTCGATCATCGGTCTGGTCGCGCTGGTCTACGGCATCATCCGCGGCGGCGACCTGGGCACCCTGGCCAGCGCCGAGGTGATCGTCCCGACGGTGGCCGGCCTGCTCGTGCTGGGCGTGTTCGTGTGGTGGGAGCGTCGCATCGACAACCCGGTGTTCGACGTGCGCAACTTCAGCAACGTACGGTTCAGCTCGGCCATCGGCATGATGGGCCTGGTCTTCTTCGCGATGATGGGCGGGATGTTCTTCCTGACCTTCTACCTGCAGATCGTGCTGGGCTTCAGCCCGATCCAGGCGGGGGCCCTGATGATCCCGTTCGCCGCCGCGCAGCTCATCTTCGCGCCGCTCAGCCAGCGGGTGAACCAGCTCTTCGGCGCCAAGCTGTCGGCCACGGTCAGCATGCTCGTGGTGACCGCGGCGCTGGGCAGCTACGCGCTGATGGACGTCGACACGCCCGTGGTGCTGATCGAGATCATCTTCTTCGTCCAGGGTGCGGCGATGGCGAACATCATGCCGCCCGCGACCACCGCCATCATGGAGGCGCTGCCCAGGGAGAAGGCCGGTGTGGGCTCGGCCATGAGCAACACCGTCCGCCAGGTCGCCGGCGCGCTCGGCGTGGCCGTGCTCGGCTCGGTCCTGTCCAGCAGCTACCGCGGCGAGATCGCCTCGGCGCTCCCGGCCGGCGCCCCGCACGCCGCCGGTGAGTCGATCATGGCGACGATGGAGTTCGCCGGGAAGCTCGGCGAGCGCGGCCATGCGCTGATCAAGCCCGCCTTCGCCGCCTTCGTCGACGGCATGCACGTCACGGCGATGGTGTCGGCCGTGATCGGCCTGGTGGGCGTCGCGGTGGTGGCCAAGTGGATGCCGGGCAAGGCGCGCCCGGTCCAGCAGGCGGAACAGAAGGAACCAGCGGTAGTGTGAGGCCGCGATGACGATCCAGGATTCAGGGACTGCCCGCCCGGCGGGCCGTCCGCGCAGCGAGAAGGCCGAGAAGGCGATCATCGACGCGACCCTCGACCTGATCGGCGAGGGCATGGGGGTGTCGGAGCTGTCGATCGAGGCCATCGCGTCGCGGGCGGGCGTCGGCAAGACCACGATCTACCGGCGCTGGTCCAACAAGGAGGACCTGGTCGTCGACGCCCTGTCCACGCTGAAGGCGCCGCTCCCGCCGCTGTCCGGCATCTCCGTGCGCGACGACCTGATCGTCCTGCTCGACGCGATGCGCCGGGAGGCGGGCCAGGCCCGCACCCGGTGCGTGATGAACATCGCGATGAGCGAGGCCGATCGTTATCCCCGGCTGATGGAGCGCTTCGTGAAGCGGGCCGTCGAACCGCGCAGGGAGGCGCTGCGCTCGGTGGTCGAGCGCGGCGTCGCCACCGGCGAGCTCCGGCCCGACCTCGACGTCGACCTGGCGATGGCCCTGTTCTCCGGCACGATGATGTGGCAGTCGAAGTGGGGTCCGGCCGGCGACCTCCCGGCCGACCTGGCCGAACGGGTGGTCGACATGGTCCTGCTCGGACTGGCCGGAGACCGCGCCGAGCCCTGAACCGCCCTCACCCGTCACGGAGGCGCGTCCCTCGGGACGGCCTCCGTTCGTCGTTCCGGGGGCCTGTGCCCTACTGCCGCGCCATGCCCTGCGCCGCCTGCGTCGCCGGGCCGGGGGCGCTGGTCAGGGTGAAGGGCACGGTGGCGGCCACGCGGCCGTTGACGATGACGTCGAGCTCGCGCGGGCCGGGCGGCTCGTTGCGGGTGGTGACCGGGCGGAAGGAATGGCTCTTGCGCAGCGTGAACGCCGCCCCCTCGGCGGTGGCCGAGCGTTCGCCCAGGTGGAAGACGCGGCGCGAGCCCGCCCGGCGGACGGCGTACTTGAGCACCAGCGGGCCGGGCGCGCCCGCCGTGACCGTGACGGTGAAGGCCAGGCTGCCGCCGACGGCGACCGTGTCGGACTCCAGGGTGAGCGCCCGCGCCGAGCCGCTGCCCGGCGTGGCGCCCAGCAGCGCGAGCGCCTCGGGATGCCCGGACCGCAGCAGCCCGCGCACCGCGTGGCGGACGACCCGCTCGACGTGCGAGCCGCCGCCCGCCCGCCAGCGGGCCAGCACGGCGAGCGCCGCGTCGGGGTGGTCCTTGGCCAGGTCGTTGACGTGGTTGGCGACCGAGCGGCGGACGTATTCGCTCGGGTCGTCGCGCAGCAGGTCGAGCAGGGGCAGGGTGGGGCCGGGCGCCATCAGCCAGCCGACTCGCGGCGCCCACGGCAGGCGCGGCCGGGAGCCTTCGGAGGCCAGGCGGCGCAGGTGCTCGTCGGGGGACTCGGCCCAGCCGTACATGATCTTGAGGGCGTCGTCGCGGTGGCGGTCGAGGTAGGGGCGCACGGCGAACTCGCCCGTCGAGTACGGCGTGAGCGCCGCCAGCGTGGCCATCGCCGCCTCCAGGTGGCCGAGCCCGTGGACGGCGGTGTGGTCGGTGAGCGGCCAGCCGCTCCACAGGTCGAGCTCCCCCCGCGCGGCGCAGGCCCGCACCAGCTCGGCGGCGCGCGGGTAGGGCAGCGGGAGGGCGTCGTGGAGGGCCGCGGAGACGTGCCTGACGCGGCCCTTCAGCTCCAGCGGGCCGAGCCCGGCCAGGGCGTGCTCGGTGAACCGGGCGCGCGGGAACGACGGCCACACGGCGGCCATGCCGCCGGCCAGCACCGAGACGGACCGGGCGTTGATCAGGTCTTTGAGCGGTTGTGCCACGCGCCCACCCTGCCACGCACGACCGACAATCCGCCCGCCCCTCCGGAGTGGCGGGGGCGGGCGAGCCTGCCGGTCGTCTTGCCGAAGAAGGCGGGCGGAGCAGCCCGTCCTCTCGCGGGTGGACGAGAGCGGTGGGTCAGCCGGTCGTCTCCCGCCACCGGTTGGTGATGGGCAGACGGCGGTCGCGCCCGAAGTTCTTCGGCGTGATCTTCGGGCCCGGCGGGTACTGGCGGCGCTTGTACTCCGCCAGGTCCACCAGCCTGATCACCCGCGTGACCAGCGCCGGGTCGTGCCCGGCCGCGATGAGCTCCTGCGAGCCCATGTCCTTCTCCACGTAGTCGTCCAGCAGCCGGTCCAGCACCTCGTACGGCGGCAGCGAGTCGGTGTCGCGCTGGTCGGGACGCAGCTCGGCGCTGGGCTCCTTGGTGATCGAGTTCTCCGGGATCGGCTGCTCGACGGCCATCAGGAAGCCCTCGCAGGTGTGCGCGTTGCGCCACCTGGCCAGCTCCCACACCATCGTCTTCGGCACGTCCTTGATCGGGGCGAAGCCGCCGGCCGAGTCGCCGTAGAGGGTGGAGTAGCCGGTCGCCAGCTCGCTCTTGTTGCCGGTGGTGAGCACCAGGTGGCCGTGCTCGTTCGACAGGCCCATGAGGATCATGCCGCGCACCCTGGCCTGGAGGTTCTCCGCGGCCAGGCCCGACAGCTCGATCTCCTTCTCGAAGGCCGTGACGATCTCGGCGATCGGCGCGATCCTGGAGTTGATGCCCTGCCTGGCCACCAGGTCCTCGGCGTCTGCCAGCGAGTGGTCGGAGGAGTAGCGCGAGGGCATGAGCACGACGTGGACCCGGGACGGGCCGATCGCGTCGGAGGCGATGGCCGCCGTCAGGGCCGAGTCGATGCCGCCGGACAGGCCCAGGATGACCGACTGGAAGCCGTTCTTGGCCACGTAGTCGCGTACCGCGAGCACCAGGGCCGAGTACACCTCGGCGGCCAGGTCGAGCCGCTCGGCGACGGGGGCGGGTGCCGCCGGGTAGGGCGCCACGGGCTCCTGCGAGAGCACCCGGCGCTCCACGGTGATCGTGGTGCCGTCGAGGGCGTCGTGGGGGAACGTCCCCGGCTCGGCGTCGGCGACCGGCAGGTCGAGGTCCACGACCAGCAGCTCCTCACGGAACTGACCGGCCCGCGCGACCAGCTCGCCCGAGCCGTCCACGACGATCGAGTCGCCGTCGAAGACCAGCTCGTCCTGGCCGCCGACCTGGTTGACGTAGGCGAGCGCGCAGCCGGCCTCGCGCGCCCTGCGGGCGCACAGCTCCAGCCGTACGTCGTCCTTCTCCTTCTCGTAGGGGGAGGCGTTCGGCACCACCAGCAGCCCGGCGCCCGCCTGGCCGACGACGGACACCGGCCCGCCCTCCTGCCAGAGGTCCTCGCAGACCGCGATCGCCACGTCCACGCCGTGCAGCCGGAAGATCGGCAACCGGTCGCCGCGCACGAAGTAGCGGTACTCGTCGAACACGCCGTAGTTGGGCAGGTGGTGCTTGGCCGTGCGGGTGACGACCTCGCCCTTGTGCAGCAGCGCGGCCGCGTCCAGCGGCGCGCCCTTGGGCTGCCCCACGCGGGGGGCCAGGCCGGCGCGGTCGACGTAGCCGACGACCACGGGGAGGTCGCCCAGTCCCTCGCGGTCGAGCCTGCGCGCCACCTCCTCCAGGGTCCTGATGCTGGCGTCCACGAAGGACGTGCGCAGCACCAGGTCCTCGACGGGATAGCCGGTGAGGAACATCTCGGTGAAGACGACGAGGTGAGCGCCCCGCTCGGCGGCGTCACGGGTCCACGCGACCAGCCGCTCGGCGTTGGCGGCCAGGTCGCCGACGGTCGGGTTCGTCTGTGCCAGGGCTATGCGCAGTTGTGCCACATCATTAGCCTAGTACGACCCGATTTTTATCGTCAAAGCGACGAAAAGTGGCCCATGTCGCCAGGAGTGACCAATCCGGACTCGTAGGCCGCCATCACCAGCTGCGCCCGGTCGAACAGCCCCAGGTGGTCCAGCAGCGACTTCACCAGCGCCGACACCTCCTCCTCGGGCAGCGCGAGCGTCTGGCCGATCTGCCGGTTCGTCAGCCCGCGCGCGACGAGTTTGAGCACGTCGAGCCGGGCGTCGGAGAGCCCGGCCAGCGCCGGCGGCGAGGCCGGGTCGGTGCGGCCGGCGAACGCCGAGATCAGCCGGGTGGTGACCGCCGGGTCGATGAGCGCGTCCCCGACGGCGGCCGCCCTGATGGCGGCCAGGAACTGCTCGGGGGCCGAGGTCTTCAGCACGAAGCCGCTCACGCCCGCGCGCAGCGCCGCGTACAGGTTCTCGTCGCTGCCGAACGTCGTCATCATGACGACCTTGGGCGGGCGTTCCCCGGCCAGGATCCGGCGGGCGGCGGCCAGGCCGTCCAGGTGCGGCATCTGGATGTCGAGCAGCACGACGTCCGGCCGGTGCGCGCGCACGCCCGCGATGGCCTCCTCGCCGTTGGCGGCCTCGCCGGCCAGCGCGACGCCGTCCTCGCTGTCGAGCATGGCGCGCAGCCCCGCCCGTACGAGCGCCTGGTCGTCGGCCACCAGCACGCGCAGCACCCGCTCGTCGGCGGCCGCGGCCGGCGCGGCGGACGACGACGCCGGGGACGGCGCTGAGGACGGCGGGGGCGGCGGCTCCTCCAGTCGCTGGGCCAGCATGTCGGCCTCCAGCCGGCGCAGCCCGGCCGACAGGTCGAGCCCCAGCTCGTCCCGCCACACCGCGCGGGCCCGGCGCAGCGCGGCCAGCGCGTCGCCCTGGCGGCCCATCCGGTACAGCGCGAGGGCCAGCAGCCGCCACGCCTCCTCGCGCAGCGGATGGGCCGAGGCGTGCGCCTCCAGGTCGGCGACCAGGGAGGTGGCGCGGCCGAGCGCGAGACCGGCGTCGGCGCGCCGCTCGACCGCGATCAGCCGCAGCTCCTCCAGCCGGCCCGCCTCGGTCGCCGCCCAGGTCAGCTCGGCGAACTCGGCCAGCGCCGGCCCGCGCCACAACCCGAGCGCGCTCTCCATGGCCGCCCACACCTGCGGCGGCGGCCCCTCGGTCTTCACCAGGCCCTCGAACCGCCACGAGTCCACCTGCTCGGGCGCGGCGCGCAGCGCGTAGCCGGGCGCGGCCGAGACCAGCACCTCGGCCTCCTCGCGCGGCGCGCGGCCGGGCTCCAGCGCACGCCGCAGCCGGGAGACGTAGCCCTGGATGGTGGACAGGGCCTGCGCGGGCGGATCGCCCGGCCACAGCTCGTCGATGAGGGTGTGCACGGGCACGGCCCGGCCGCCCGCCACGAGCAGACGGGCGAGCACCGCCCGCTGCCGCTGGCCGCCGAGGTCGAGGGGGACGCCGTCGCTCCAGGCGTGGAACGGTCCCAGTGCGGTGAATGTCAGCATGTCAGGGGTAAGCGTAGAGGGAGAACACGTCCGGGGATATGGCGAATTGTCACAGGGGGAGTTCGGCGTGGACAACCGTGCCACCTTCCGGTCCCGCTCGTACGGCGCAGGTGCCCCCGAGCTCGGCGGCCCGTTCGCGCATCGAGCCCAGCCCGACGCCGGGCCGCGCGTCCGGCGGCAGGCCGATCCCGTCGTCGGCGACCGTGACGCGCAGCCGGTCGTCGCGGCGCAGCGCCACCGTGATCCGTGAGGCACTGGCGTGCTTGCGGGCGTTGGTGAGCGCCTCCTGCACGATGCGGTAGGCCGCGACCTCGACCGCGGCGGGCAGGCCGGTCAGCTCGCCCGACGTCTCGATCGGCGTCCCGGCCAGCTCCTCGATCGCGCCGGCCAGGCCCAGCTCGTCCAGGGCGGGCGGGCGCAGGCCGTAGACGAGCTGCCGGATGTCGCCGGTCACGGCGTCCATGCCGGCGCGCAGCCCGGCCAGCAGCCGGTC
This sequence comes from Nonomuraea sp. NPDC048881, assembly GCF_040649795.1. NCBI lineage: Bacteria > Bacillati > Actinomycetota > Actinomycetes > Streptosporangiales > Streptosporangiaceae > Nonomuraea > Nonomuraea sp. NPDC048881. The sequence goes on along the minus strand of NZ_JBEZGC010000009.1, from coordinate 447,657 downwards.
GGCCTGCTCGGGGGCGCTGTGCACGGTCAGCCGGGCGGCGTTGATCGACATGGCCATGCCGGTGAGCGACTGGCCGAGCCCGTCGTGCAGGTCGCGGCGCAGCCGCCGCCGTTCCTCCTCCCGCGCGGTCAGGATGCGCTCGCGCGAGCGCTGCAACGCCGCCGTCAGCCGTACGGCGTGCGCGGCGTCGGCGATGTACGGCGTGATCGTGGCGATCACCCGCTCGTCGTGGGCCGCGGGGAACCTGCGCCGGTCCGTCGGCCCGATCAGCAGCAGCCCGACCGGCTCCCCGTGCCACACCAGCGGGACCGTCCTGGCCGCCGCGCCCACCACGCCGGACGTGGTGACCGCGCCGTCGGCCTCGACCGCCACGCCGGTCACCGACAGGCCCTCGCGCAGCACGTCGAGCGTGGCCAGCAGGCCGTGCACCGGGTCGGTGTGCTGGAGCCGGTGCCGCAGCCGCCGGGCCAGCGTGCCGGGGACACCGGTGCTGCCGTACAGCAGGCGGTCCACGCCGCGTTGCAGGCCGCGGCGCATCGGCTGGAAGAACGCCCCGGCGAACAGGGCCGCCGGGATCCCGGCGATCCGGTCCACCTCCGACAGGAACAGGCTGAGCGCCGCGCTGACCGCCACGTACACGAGGGTGATCACCATGGCCAGGCCGGTGCCCACCAGCGCCCTGCTGATCAGCGTGTCGATGCCGAACAGCCGGTAGCGCAGCACCGCCACGGCGATGGCCGCCGGGATCAGCGGAATGGCCAGCGAGGCCACCCACCAGACGTCCGCGCCGAGCATCCAGGGCACCAGCAGGCCCGGCAGGGCCACCAGCAGCCACAGGAGCTGCCGCCGCTCGACCGCGTCGCCGCGCCGGAAGCGCACGACCAGCGAGGCGAAGGCCAGCACCATGCTCGCCGAGAGCGTGCCGTGCCCGGCCTCGCGCAGCTCCGGCCGGTCGGTCAGCAGCCCGGCCCAGTCCAGCGCCTGCCCGGCCACCGCCAGCGCGATCACCGCCCGCCAGCGCCGCGACAGCAGCCTGCCCACCGGGTACAGCAGCGGCAGCAGGACGCCGAGGGTCAGCTCGCAGACGTTCCAGGTCAGGTTGACGACCGGCCAGCGCGGCCCCGGCCGTCCGTCGAGCAGCTGGTAGAGGTTGGCCGACAGGATGTTGGCCGCGGCGCTCGCCCCGCCCAGGCACAGCAGCCAGCCGATGACCAGCCGCGGCCTGCTGTGCACGAGGATCGCGCCGAACACCGGGAAGGCCGTGCCCGCCATGTCCTCCGGCGCGAACGGCAGCGGCGTGTACGGCGACGGCGGCAGCTGGGCGGTCACCCAGATGTCGGCCAGCTCCAGCACGACGGCGAACGTGGCGATCCCGATCGCGACGCGGGGAGTGGCCAGCCTCGTCACCGCCCGGCGCGCCCAGACTGCGTGGCGCATCCCACCATTTCCTTCCGTGATCGGCAGGAAATTATCGGGACGAAGCCAACATCCGATCAAAATTCTCTCAACGGCGGCGGATTCCGTGGGGCGCCGCCCCGGACCTCAGGCCGGCGTCAGCGCCGCCGGATCGCCGGGCCGAGGGCCAGCATGCCGGCCGCCGAGACCAGCGCGACGCCGCCCACGGCGAACCACAGCGTCTTCGGCCCGGCCGCGAGCAGCGGGCCGCCCATCAGCGGCGCCAGCACCGAGGCCAGCGACCAGGCGAAGCCGAACAGCCCCGAGTACCGCCCCCGCAGGTGCTCGGGGGCCAGCGCGGCCACGATCGTCCCGGAGATGCCCGCGGTGATGATCTCGCCGACGGTCCACACCGCGATCGTGACGGCCAGCCAGAACGTCGTGGTGACGAAGGCCGTCAGCGCGAACCCGGCCCCCATGACCGCCAGCCCGAGCGCGAACGTGCGGGAGGGGTCCCTGCGCCCGAGCCAGCCGGAGACCAGCGGCTGGACGACGACGATCAGCACCCCGTTCAGCGCCATGGCCAGGCCGAACTGCCCCGGCGTCAGCTTCACCACCGACGTCATCGCGACCGGCAGCATGGTCACGGTCTGCAGGTAGACCAGCGCGTTGCCGAGCACGACCAGCGTGAAGGCCACCATCAGCCGGTCGCGCAGCACGACGCCGAACCCGCCGGACGACTCGCGCGCCGCCGGCCGGGTCTCCGGCACCGCCCGCCACACGAGCGCGGCGAAGACCAGGCACGAGACCGCGTCGATCCAGAACAACCAGGCGAACCCGACGCTGGCCAGCCAGCCGCCGGCCGTCATGCCGACCGCGTAACCCAGGTTGATCGCCCAGAACAGCAACCCGTACGCGCGGGCCCGCTCCGACGGCGACACCAGGTCGGCCACCAGGGCGCTGGACGCCGGCCGGTAGATGTCGATCACCAGCCCGAGCACGAACATGGAGGCGACGATCGCCGGCAGCGAGGTGCTGTAACCGAGCGCCAGCATGGTGGCCGCGGTGGCCAGCATGCCGCCCGCCAGCGTGACCCGGCGTCCGATCCGGTCGGTGAGCACGCCGGCGAGGATCTGCGACAGCAGCGAGCCCGCGCCGTAGACGCCCATGACCAGGCCCACGGCGGTCACCGACATGCCGCGGGAGTGGGTCAGGTACACGCCGGTGAACGGCATGACCAGGGTGCCCAGGCGGTTGACGAGGGTGCCGCTCCACAGGGCCCAGAAAGGCCGCGGCAGTCCGCCGATCTGGGAACGGAGGAAGGAAGGCTTCTCAACAGCGGTGCTAGACACGGACCAAGGGTCAGGTCTGGACGGCCGAGGCGCCATCGATTTAGTGCACACTAAAACCATGGCCGTCACCTGGGACCTCAAGCCGGAGGACGTCGCGCGCATCCGGTTCGCGTTCTCGCCCATGTGGGAGCTGGTCGCGAGTCTGCGCACCCTTCAGGACCCCTCCAGGCAGTCGATCCACCTGCCCTGGGTCAAGGCCGTGCGCCCCCGGCTGGCCGGGCTCGACCTCGACGAGCTGTTCGCGCTGGTGCCGCCGACCGGCTACCTGGCCGACTTCATCACCCCGCCCCCGCAGACGCCGCTGCCCGACTTCGCCGCCGAGCTGGAGCAGGTCCGCGGCACGCCGCCGGAACGCGCCCGCACGGAGGCCGCGACCATCGCGGGCACCGACCGGGCGCTGCTCGACCGGTTCATGGCGGACCCGGCGGCCGGCGTGGCGCGGGTGGCGGGGGCACTGGAGACGTACTGGCGGGCCTGCTTCGAGGAGTTCTGGCCGCGCGTCTACGGGCTGCTCGAACGCGACGTGCTGCGCCGCTCCCGCCAGCTCGCCCAGGGCGGGGCCAGGGAGCTGTTCGCCGGGCTCGGCCCCGCCGTGGAGTGGACGGGGGAGCGGCTGCTCATCGACCGGCCCTGGTGCCACGCGGGCGGCCTGCACGGCGACGGGCTGCTGCTGGTGCCGAGCGCGTTCTACTGGCCGTCGGTGGCCGTGATGTCGGCTCCGTACCAGTCGATGCTCGTCTATCCGGTGCTCGGCGTCGGCACGCTGTGGGAGCAGGGGCCGCCGCCCGCCCCCGGCGCGCTGGCCGCGCTCATCGGCCGCAGCCGGGCGCAGATCCTGCTCGCGCTGGCCGAGCCGAGCACCACCTCGGCGCTGGCCGCCCGGATGTCGCTCACCCCGGGCGCGGTCAGCCAGCACCTCGGGGTGCTCAGCGACGGCGGGCTGGCGGTGGGCCTGCGCCTCGGCAAGCAGGTCGTCTACCGCCGGACGGCGGCCGGCGACATGCTCGCCGGCGCCGCCCCCTGACCGGCTCCCCTCCGGGGGGTCAGGCGTACCGGGACGACTCCAGCAGCCAGTCCAGGTGGGCGCGCGGCGCGGCCAGGTAGGCGCAGGCGACCTTGCTGACGTCCCTGGCCGCCTTGGGCGGCAGGTCGTCGAGCGGCAGCCGCCTGGCCGCCCGGTTCATGTCCTGGCAGCGCCCGGCGATCCGGTCGAGCACCCACGCGACGGCCTCGCGCTCGCCCAGCCCGAGCTGCCGCACCGCCAGCACGACCAGGTTGTGCACGTCGCCGCGCTCCTTGGGCCGCGAGGCCACGTCGTTGCACCAGGCCGTGACGTCGCTGCAGGCCTCCACCAGCTCCCGCCACGGGTCGCACTGGACCACCCAGGCCGGCACCTCGACCCGCAGGCACGGCTCCACCAGGTCGTACAGGTAGGGGCCCACGGTGCCCCTGCGCAGGGCCGGGTACTCCTCCAGCGTCGGCATGCGCCCGGCCGCCCGGTTGTCGGCCTCGGTGCGGCACGCGTCGGCCTGGCGGCGCAGGTTGACCGCGAAGCGGGCCCGCCACTGGTCGCTCATCCGCGCGCTGGTCACCCGCCACAGGTCGGCGAAGGCGGCCTCCAGCGGGTGCCGGGCCGCGCCCTTGAGCATGCCGCCGAAGATGTCCAGCGGGCACGACCCCTCGTCCAGCTCGTCGTCGAGGTGGAACAGCCAGGTCAGCCACTGGGCGAACAGCGCCGCCGCGGCCGCGTCGAACTCGGCGAACGCGCGCCCGGCCATCCGGTGGAAGCCCACCCCGGCGTCGGCGCGCAGGCCCGTCCGCCTGGCCCAGTCGATGACCGCGGCCTCGATGGCGTACACGGCCGGGTGCATCCGGCAGGGCGCAGCCATCGCCGGCACCCGCTCGACGAGCGGCAGCAGCGCCAGCGCGGGCGAGCCGCCCTTGCGCGGCAGCGGCAACATCGGCTTCCAGTGCAGGACCGAGCGGAGTGCGGTGCGCACCGTGGCGAACACGGTGGTGCTCACGGCCGTGTTCACAGCGGACCGTAAAGCCAGTTGCCCGCGGCGTTCGGGTCTGAGCTGCGGTAGTAGTCCTCGGCCGCGCGGATCAGCTCCTCGACGGTGAGCGCGCCTCTGCCCTCCCGGTCGAGCCGGTCGAACGCCGCGTCCACGTCGTCGTAGGCGGTGCCGAACGCGCTGAGCATCGTCCGGAACTCGCCCGGCCGGATCAGGCCGTCGCCGTCGCCGTCGCAGAGCTGGGCCACCGCCACCGTCGCCGGCCGGAACACCGGCTCGTACCGGTCGCCGGTGACGAACGCCGCCGTCATCCCGCCGCGGAAGTCCGTGCGCGCGATGCCGGAGTCGCCGTCGCGGTCGAGCGCCCGCGACAACGTCGACCAGATGCCGTCGAAGCTGCCGACGAGCCGGTTGCCGGTGACCGAGGTGGGGGACTCCCCGAAACCCACCAGCAGGCGTGCGCCCAGCCCCAGCAGGTCCTCCCGTTCGACGACGCCGTTGCCGTTCGCGTCGATGTGGTCGAACGCCCGATCGAGCTTGTGATTGAGCAGGTCGATAGCCACCAATGCCTCCCCCGAGACTAACTGCGTGATCACAGTAGATCTGGGCGGCCCCTTTGTCAGTGAGGCTCGCACCGGCACCCCCCGTAACGTGTGCGAAACACGGGCACGGCATGCTGATATCAAGACCCGCACCGTCTTCAACGAGGGGACGCCTTGGACCGCCAGCAGGAGTTCGTGCTCCGCACGCTAGAGGAACGCGACATCCGGTTCATCCGGCTCTGGTTCACCGACGTCCTCGGCTTCCTCAAGTCCGTCGCGATCGCGCCCGCCGAGCTGGAAGGCGCCTTCGCCGAGGGCATCGGCTTCGACGGCTCGGCGATCGAGGGCTTCGCCCGCGTCTACGAGTCCGACATGCTGGCCAAGCCCGACCCCTCGACGTTCCAGATCCTGCCCTGGCGCAGCGAGACGCCGGGCGCGGCGCGCATCTTCTGCGACATCCTGATGCCCGACGGCACCCCGTCGCACGCCGACCCGCGCTGGGTGCTCAAGCGCACCCTCGCCAAGTGCGCCGACATGGGCTTCACCTTCTACACCCACCCCGAGATCGAGTTCTTCCTGCTGAAGAACCGTCCCGAGGCCGGGCAGCGGCCCGAGCCGATCGACTCCGGCGGCTACTTCGACCACACGCCCCACAGCTCCGGCCACGACTTCCGGCGCCAGGCGATCATGATGCTGGAGTCGATGGGCATCTCCGTCGAGTTCAGCCACCACGAGGGCGCCCCCGGCCAGCAGGAGATCGACCTGCGCTACGCCGACGCGCTCACCACGGCCGACAACATCATGACGTTCCGGCTGATCATGAAGGAGGTCGCCCTGGAGCAGGGCATCTGGGCCTCGTTCATGCCCAAGCCGTTCACCGAGCACCCCGGCTCGGGCATGCACACGCACATGTCGCTGTTCGAGGGCGACCGCAACGCCTTCCACGAGGCGGGCACCGACTACCGGCTGTCGAAGATCGGCCGCTCGTTCATCGCGGGCCTGCTGCGGCACGCCGCCGAGATCACCGCCATCACCAACCAGTGGGTCAACTCCTACAAGCGGCTGTGGGGCGGCGCCGAGGCCATCGCGGGGCAGGGCGGCGAGGCGCCCTCCTACGTGTGCTGGGGGCACAACAACCGCTCGGCGCTGGTCCGGGTGCCCATGTACAAGCCGCACAAGGGCGGCTCGACCCGCATCGAGTTCCGCTCCCTCGACTCGGCGTGCAACCCGTACCTGGCCTTCGCGCTGGTGCTGGCCGCCGGGCTCAAGGGCATCGAGGAGGGCTACGAGCTGCCGCCGGCGGCCGAGGACAATGTCTGGACCCTGACCAGCGCCGAGCGCCGGGCGCTGGGCATCCAGCCGCTGCCCGGCTCGCTCGACGAGGCCATCGCCGTCATGGAGCGCAGCGAGCTGGTGGCCGAGACGCTGGGCGAGCACGTCTTCGACTTCTTCCTGCGCAACAAGCGGGCCGAGTGGCGCGAGTACCGCCGTACGGTCACCGAGTTCGAGCTGGGCCGCTACCTGCCGGTGTTGTGAGGCCGTGCGGGGGAGACCCGCCCGGTTCAGCCCTTGAACTCGCGCACCTCGACCGGCAGCACGCCCACGGCGCGGGCGAGTCGGCGTCCCCACTCCAGCGCGGCGTCCAGGTCGGGGGCCCGGATGACGGTGAACCCGCCGACGTGCTCCTTGCCCTCGGTGTAGGGGCCGTCGGTGGTGAACGGCTCGTCCGCGCGCATCCGGATCACCGACGCCTGCTCGGCCGGGGCCAGGCCGCCGGAGAAGACCCACACGCCGGCCGCGCGCATCTCCGTCTCGACCGCGCCGATGTCGCGCATGATCGGCTCCAGGACCGCGGGCTCGGGCGGCGGGCCGTCGGGCTCGAACAGGGTGAGCAGGTACTGCTTCATGGGGCGTGGTCCTTCCTCGTGCGTCCGCATCCCCCGGACGCCGTCAGTCGGCGGGGGCGCGGTCGGCGCTGTCGAAGACGATGTGCGTCAGCAGGTCGGCCTCGGCGCGGGTGAGCACGTGCGCGCTGACGGCCGGGGCCGGGTCGCCGCCGGTCACCCGCGCCAGCAGGCTCTCCCAGCGGCGGCGGTGGCGGGCGAACGTGCGGGGCGCGACCACCCGGCCCCTGGCGTGCTGCCCGGCGACCGCCGCCTCCGGCGGCGCGTCGAGCAGCAGCAGGTGGAAGCTCGCCCGCTGCCTGCGGGCCAGCCAGGCGAACCCCTTCAGCACGTACGTGGCGCAGCCCCGGTTGTGCGCGAGGACCGCCCGACCGCCGGCCAGCGCCCGGCTGATGCGGCTCAGGTGGGTGGCGAACACCACGGCGCGGCGCACCGGACGGGGGGCCCAGAGGATCCGGCCGTCCCAGCGCAGGCGGGACTGCCCCGAGTCGATCACCACGACCGCGTCGGCGGCGACGGGCGCGCTCTCGGCGCCGTGGAGGCCGTAGAGGCGGCGCAGCAGCGTGGTCTTGCCGGCGCCGGGCAGCCCGGTCAGCACGACCAGCGACCCGGGCGGAAAGCGTAACGTCGCCCGCTGCACAGACCCACCCCGCCCGATCGGATTCGCTTCGACCCCTGTTCGCGCCAGCATAGGGCGCGGGGGCGGGCGGCGGGCGGGCCCGGCCGCCGGAACGGTCCGACGGGATTCACCGGGAATGGGCCCGGGGCGGGGAAATCACGGGATAAGGTACTGCCGACGCCTTGATCGGTCTCACCCCGGATACAGATGCGGCTCCGGGTTGGGGCCGATTTTCGTTGTTCCTCACCCCCGAGTCACATCCGTGCCATCGACGGCGCCGACCCTGGGAGGGGACGGCCGGGGGCGGCCGGGGAAGTTTCGGCCACGCCTGTGGCGTTATGGCATGAGTCGGCCGTCGCTCAGGGACCCCCAGCATCGTGGTAATCCGGGAGTCCAGTAAAATCGGCCTACTCTTTACGATATTTCCGGACTTCTCGCCTTCTGGGGCGATATTGGAGGGTGTGGCATGACGACGGCTGCCCTGCAGACCGTGTTGACCGTTCCCGAGCGTTTCCGGGGCCCGGTGGGAGTCGCCAACGGCGGCTGGATCGCGGGCACCATGGCAGAGGCGCTGAACGGCGGCCGATCAGCGGTCGAGGTCACGCTGCACGCGCCCACGCCCCTGGAGACCGAGCTCCGCCTGGAGCACGTCGCCAACAGCGTCTCGCTGTCCGACGGCGACAAGGTCCTGGTCGAGGCCATCCCCGTCGCCGAGACCCTGACCGGGCCCGGGTTCGTGCCGTTCACCGACGCCGCCCGCGCCGAGGCCGGGTTCGTCGGCCTGAAGGCCCACCCGTTCGCCGAGTGCTTCGCCTGCGGCCTGCGCGAGCCGGGCGACGGCCTACGCATCTTCCCCGGCCCGGTGGAGGGCTCCGACCTGGTCGCCGCCGGCTGGCGGGTGCCGTTCACGGTGAGCGGCGAGGACGGCGTGCCCGCCTCGATCGTGGGCGCGGTGCTCGACTGCATCACCGGCTGGGCGCACTTCGGCCCCGGCGAGTCGGCCCTGCTCGGCCGCCTGGTCGTGCAGATCAACGGCCCGGTGCTGCCGGGTGGCCGCTACTCCGTCGTGGCCCGTCCGACCGGCCGCGACGGCCGCAAGATGTACGGCGAGAGCGGCATCTACGAGGACGACGGCACCCTGGTGGCCGCCGCCCGCGCCACGTGGATCGCTCCACGCTGACCTGCCTCTGCGAACGGCCCCCGAGCTCGGCTCGGGGGCCTTTCTCATGCCCCGATGATCCGTTCCAGGACGGTCGTCACCGGCTGCTCGTCGAACAGGATCGTGTAGTGGTTGCAGTCGGGCACGACCTCGTCGCGCAGGCCGGGCACGCGGGCGGTCCAGGTGCGGGCGACCTCGTCGGGGAGCATGCCGATGTCCTGGTTCAGCAGGCCGCGCGGGGCCCTGAGCAGGTAGGTGGGAGCCTTGATCGCGGCCAGCGCGGCGCCGATCTCGGCGGTCTCGGTGCGCATCCAGCGCCCGTCCGCCATCACGGCCTCGCCGACCGCCCGCGAGCGCAGCGCGCCCTCGGGGCCGTCGAGGTCGTAGCGCACGTACGCCTCCACGTCGGGGCTCCAGCGGCCGACGAAGGCCGGGTGGGCCTTGAAGAAGTCCACGTACTCCTCCGGCGAGGCGAACGTCCGGCGCAACCGGGCCAGCGCGGGGCCGAGCGTGGCCGCCAGCGCGGCGTCGGGGTCCTCGCCCTCGGGCAGGGGGAGGGGGAGGCCGCCGTCCACCAGGACGACCCGGTCGAAGTCGCGCCGGGCCCCGGCCAGCACGGCCACGTACGCGCCCATCGAATGGCCGGCCAGCACCGCGTCCGGGCCCGCGCCGACGTGCTCGGCGACGCGCAGGACGTCCTCGGCGTGCCGGGGCAGCCCGTACGGGCCGGGCAGGGAGGCGCTGTGACCACGGCCGCGCAGGTCCATCGCGATCAGCGACCACTCCTCGGGCAGCCGCCGTCCGACCGCGCCCCAGGCCATCAGCGAGGCGCTGATGCCGTGGACCGCGATGACCTTGCGGGGGCCGGTGCCGAACGTGGCGACGCGGAGCCCGTCCACTTCGTCGAATCTCATAGCCGGATCTTAGGGACGCCGTCCGGGGCCGGGAGTCACCGGCCGTCGCGCGGGCACTTCGCACAGCGGGCGTAAGGGCGTTTTCACCAAAAAATGCGGATAAATTACCCGATATGCGCATCACCGTGATCGAGCACGAGGCCGGCGCCGGGCTCGGCCACCTGGCGGACTGGCTGGGCCTGACCTGCGACGTCGTACGGCCGTACCGGGGCGAGCCGGTGCCGGAGCGGGCCGCCGACGGCCTGATCGTGCTCGGCGGCGCCGCGGCCGCCTGGGAGGACGAGCGCAGCCCCTGGCAGCCCGCCACCCGCGCCCTGCTGCGCCGCGCCGTGGCGGAGGGCACGCCCACGCTCGGCATCTGCCTCGGCGCCCAGCTTCTCACCATGGCGCTCGGCGGCACGGTCGAGCGCGGCGGGAACGGCCTGGAGGTGGGGGCGTGCGAGGTCGTCGCGCTGCCCGCCGCCGCCTCCGACCGGCTGCTGTCCGGCGTCCCGGCCCGGGCCACCGCCATCCAGTACCACCAGGACGCCATGACGCGGCTGCCGCAGGGCGCGGTGCCGCTGATGACCGGGGCCCAGTACCCGAACCAGGCCTACCGGGTCGGCGAGCGCGCCTGGGCGGTGCAGTTCCACCCCGAGGCCACCCCGGAGATCTTCACCTCCTGGACGGCGGAGTCGGACCTGGCGGCGGCCGAGGACCTGAACGCCGCCGTCAAGGCCGCCGAGCCCGCCCTGGTCGCGACCTGGCGCCCGGTCGCGGAGGCGTTCGCCCAGGTCGTCAGAGCCTCCCGCCCGGTCTGACAGCCCAGCCCGGGCGGCCAGGAGCCAGACGCCGGCGCGGGTCAGAACCAGCGGTCGTGGCCGAGGCCGTCCGTGGCCGAGGGGTCGGCGGCCCGCTCGCGGCGGCGGGTGAGCAGGTGGGCGATCGCGTGCACGCCCCCCACCGTCAGCGGCAGCGCCGCGAGCCCGAACGCGGCCGACCGCCCCGGCGCCGCCACCACCCCCGCCCGCCGCAACCGCCGCCACGCCCACGCCGAGAACGGGATCACCACCAGCGGCGCCGTCGCCACCCCCGGCGTGTACCCCCGCGTGGCGGCCGCCTGCGCCAGGTGGACGACCCCGTGCAGCCCGAACCCGGCCAGCACCGCCTGAAACACCGGGCTGCGCCCGCCGCTGCGCGCCCCCAGCGCCGAGGCCCCCGCCACCACGCCGCCCATCAGCCCGATCGCCACGTTCACCCGCGCCTGCGACACCTCCAGCCGCTCCCACGGCACCCCCGGGTACAGCCGCTCCAGCCGGGGACGGGCCCGCCGCGCCCATCCCGCCATGGTCGCCAGCTCCTCGGCGTCGTGCACGGCCCAGGCCGCCAGCAGTCCCCAGGTCACCGCCGCGGGCATCCGGCTCATGTCGTCCCCCTCCTCAGCAAAACACAACGCTACGTTGCGTTGTACTCTACGGCTTCCCGGAAGCCACCTGTCAAGATGAGCAGGTGCCCAGGATCGAATCGACCGCCGCACGCCTGGCCAAGCTCGGCTTCGCCGACGGTGCCAGAGCCGCCCAGCTGCTCGACCGCACCCCGGCCGACCTCGACGACCTCCTGGAGTTCCTGGTCGCCGTGGCCGATCCCGACCTGGCCCTGGTCTCGCTGACCCGCCTGGCCGAGCGCGAGCCGGCCGTCCTGACCGCCGTGCGCGAGGACGAGCGGCTCAGGGCGCGCCTGTTCGCCGTGCTCGGCGTCAGCGCCGCGCTCGGCGAGCACCTGGTCCGCCATCCCGGGCAGACGGCCCTGCTGGCCGAGCCCGAGCTGGGCGAGGCGCGTGCCGCGCTGCTGCGAGCCGTCGGCGCCGAGCCCGGCGAGCCCGAGCCGCGCGCCGGCGACCCCGACCCGCTGGTGGCGCTGCGGGTGGCCTACCGGGGCCGGCTCATGCATCTGGCCGCCCGCGACCTCACCGGGCAGGCCACGCTCCCGGAGGTCATGGCCGAGCTGTCCGACCTGGCCGGCGCGGCGCTGGAGGCCGCCCTGGCGATCGCCCGCGCCGAGGTCGACGACTCCGAGGCGCGCCTGGCCGTCATCGGCATGGGCAAGTGCGGCGCGCGCGAGCTCAACTACATCAGCGACGTCGACGTGATCTTCGTCGCCGAGCCGCGCGAGGGCGCCGACGAGACCAAGGCGCTGCGGTCGGCGACCCGGTTGGCCCAGGCCATGATGCGGGCCTGCACGGCGGCCACTCAGGAGGGCTCGCTGTGGGAGGTCGACGCCGGCCTGCGCCCCGAGGGGCGGTCCGGCCCGCTGGTCCGCACCCTGGCCAGCCACCTGGCCTACTACCGCCGCTGGGCCAAGACCTGGGAGTTCCAGGCGCTGCTCAAGGCCCGTCCGGTGGCGGGCGACCAGGAGCTCGGCGAGTCCTACGTCCAGGCGGTCAACGACCTGGTCTGGACGGCCGCCACCCGCGAGCACTTCGTCGAGGACGTCCAGGCCATGCGCCGCCGCGTCGAGTCGCACGTGCGCGCTGAGGGGGAGCGGCAGCTCAAGCTGGGGCCCGGCGGGCTGCGCGACATCGAGTTCGCCGTCCAGCTCCTGCAACTCGTGCACGGCAGGCTCGACCCGCTGCTGCGCCGCCGGGCCACCCTCCCGGCCCTGGCCGCCCTCTCCCGCGGCGGCTACGTCGGCCGCGACGACTCGCGCGGGCTCGCCGAGGCGTACTCGTTCCTGCGCCAGGTCGAGCACCTGTTGCAGCTCCACCGGCTGCGGCGGACCCACCTGCTGCCCACCGACGAGGCCGACCTGCGCAGGCTCGGCCGCGCCCTCGGCATGCAGGCCGACCCGGTGGGGGAGTTCACCGCCCGGTGGCGCCGGCACGCCATGGAGGCGCGGCGGCTGCACGAGAAGCTGTTCTACCGGCCGCTGCTCCAGGCGGTGGCCCGGCTGCCGGAGTCGGAGGCGCGGCTGTCCACGGCCGCGGCGGCGGCCCGGCTGGAGGCGCTCGGCTACGTCGATCCCAACGGCGCCCTGCGGCACATCGCCGCGCTGACGACGGGCGTGTCCAGGCGCGCGGCCATCCAGCGCACGCTGCTGCCCGTCATGCTCGGCTGGTTCGCCGACACGCCCGACCCCGACGCGGCGCTGCTCGGCTTCCGCCAGGTCAGCGACAAGCTCGGCAGCACCCCCTGGTACCTGCGGCTGCTGCGCGACGAGACGGCGGTGGCCGCCCGCATGGCACGGGTGCTCGGCACCGGCCGTTACGCCACCGGACTGCTCATGCACGCCCCCGACGCGGTCGCGATGCTCGGCTCCGACGCGGAGCTGGCCGTGCGCCCGCCCGAGTCGCTGCGCGGCGAGGCGTCGGCCGCGGTGTCCCGGCACGCCGGCGACCCGGAGACCGCGGTGGCGGCCGTGCGCGGGCTGCGCCGCAGGGAGCTGTTCCGCACGGCCGTCGCCGACATCTCGGGGCTCCTCGACGTCGAGGCCGTCGGCACGGCCCTGTCGTCGCTCACCGACGTGACCCTGCAGGCCGCGCTCGACGCCGCGCTGGCCAAGGCCCCCGACGTGACCAGGTTCGCGGTCATCGCCATGGGCCGGCTCGGCGGCATGGAGTGCTCGTACGCCAGCGACGCCGACGTGATGTTCGTGCACTCGCCGCTGCCCGGCGTGGAGGAGCGGGAGGCCACCGACGCCGCCTTCGCCGTGGCCAACGAGCTGCGCCGGCTGCTGTCGCTGCCCGCGCCCGACCCGCCGCTGCTCATCGACCCCGACCTGCGCCCCGAGGGCCGTCAGGGGCCGCTGGTGCGCACGCTGGCCTCCTACCGGGCCTACTACGCCCGCTGGTCGTCGCCGTGGGAGGCGCAGGCGCTGCTGCGCGCCCGCTTCTCGGCCGGCGACGCCTCGCTCGGCGCCGCGTTCACGTCCGTGATCGACGAGCTGCGCTACCCGGCCGGGGGGCTGCGCGAGGACGCGATCAGGGAGATCAGGCGGCTCAAGGCGCGCATGGAGGCCGAGCGGCTGCCGCGCGGCGCCGACCCCGCCCTGCACACCAAGCTCGGCCCCGGCGGGCTCTCGGACGTGGAGTGGGTGGCCCAGCTGCTCCAGCTCTGCCACGCGGGCGAAGTGCCGGCCCTGCGCACCACCCGTACCATCGGGGCGCTGCGCGCGGCGGCGGCCGAGGGGCTGCTGGACCCGGCCGACGAGCGCGTGCTGGCCGAGGCGTGGCGGTTCGCCTCCCGGGTCCGCGACGCGATCATGCTGGTCAGAGGCAGGCCGGGGGACAGCGTGCCGGCCGAGGCGGGGGAGCGCCGGCTCATCGCCCGTACGCTCGGCTACCCGCCGGACGGCTCGGAGGACTTCCTCGACGACTACCGCCGCGTCACCCGCCGCGCCCGCCAGGTCGTCGAGCGCGTCTTCTACGGGGGTTGATCCCGGTCCGGGGCCGGGTGTATCAAGGCGCAGGTGTTATCCGTTTACGTGGACCTGGCCCTCGGCCTGGTGGTGTCGTTCCTGCTGCTCTCACTGCTGGTGAGCGGGGTCAACGAGGCGTTCGTGCGCCTGCTCGCGATCCGCAGCAAGTTCCTGTGGGCCTACCTCAGGGACACCCTCGACGGCGCCGACGCGCAGGGCAGGTCGTGGCTGCCCGCCAAGGTGCGCGACGTGTTCGCCGCGCTGCCGTTCACCCGTGATCCCCGGCCGGTCCACAGCGACCAGCCAGCCCCCGCCGAGCCCGGCACGCTGCCGGTCGCCGAGCCCAAGGCGCAGGACGCCATGGTCAGGCTGCTGTACGAACGCGTCCAGGAGATCGACCACCCGACGAAGGGCCGGACGAGCATCGCCAACATCCCGCCGGGGCGCTTCGCCGTCGCCCTGATGGAGATGGCGGCCGCCGAGCCCGAGGGCGTCGAGGGCTTCCTGGCCAAGCTCAAGGAGATGGGCAGCCCCCTGTACGGCCACCTGCGCGGCGTCTGGGAGACCGCGCAGCGCGACCTCGACCGGTTCAGGCAGGGCGTCGAGACCTGGTTCGACGGCGAGATGGAACGCCTGTCGATGTTGTACAAGCGCTACGTCAAGTGGGTGGTGGCCGTCCTCGGCCTCCTGGTCACGCTGCTGTTCACCATGGACGGCCTTGAGTACGGCAAGACGCTGCTGCGCGACAACGCCTTCCGCGCCTCGGTGACCGCCGTGGCCGAGGCGGGCCCGGCGGCCTACGACGAGCTCAAGGCCCGGTGCGGCGGGTCCGACCCCGTGCCGTGCATCACCGAGACGCTCAGCGAGCCCGCGATGGTCCAGATGCTCCAGCACGCGCTGGTCAGCATCGCCATCCCGGCCGAGGGCGACCCCACGCTGCACTGGAACGGCGCCGCCTGGTGGAGCCGGCTCACCACCCCCAGCCACTGGCCCGGCTACCTGCTGACGTACGTGGCCCTGCTGTTCGGCGCCCCCTTCTGGTGGGACGTGTTCCGCCGCATCACCGGCATCAAGGCCCGGCGCAAGGACCAGTGAGCAGGCCGCCGGATCAGGCGCTCATGGCGTACAGCACGTCGCGCAGCGACTCCTCGCGCCCGCGCAGCCAGACCAGGCGCAGGGCCAGCGCGGGCGCCCGGCAGTCCAGCGCGACCAACGCGCCGGAGCCGAGGTCGGCGCCCAGCGCGAAGTCCGGCAGCAGGGCCTGCCCGAAGCCCTGCCTGGCCCACTCGCGGGCGGTGGCGATGCTGGTCAGCTCCCTGCGCGGCACGTCCGGGCCGAACGCCTGGTCGGCCGCGAGCCGGATCGAGCAGCCGGGCGGGCTCACCAGCAGCGGCTCCCGCTCGCCGTCCGGCGCGGCGACCAGCGACAGCGCGACCTCGCCGACGTCGAGGAAGTCCATGCCGGGCGGCGGGGTGAACCCGAGGCCGCCGATCCGCGGGCCGAGGTCGAGCAGGAGCGCCGCGTCCAGGTCGCCGGAGGCCACCTGGGCCAGCAGGTCCTGCCGCATCAGGGAGCGCACGTCCACGTCCAGGTCGGGGCGGCGTTCGGACAGGCGGCGCAGCACGGCCGGCAGCCGGGCGGCGGCCAGCATCTCCAGCGCGCCGACGCGCACCCGGCGGCGCCGGCCGGTGACCGCGCGGCGCACCTCCTCGGCGTGGTCGAGCAGGCCCTGCGCGCGGCCGAGCAGCGCGGCGCCGGCCTCGGTCAGCCGCATGCCCTGCGGCGTGCGCTCGAACAGCGGCACGCCGAGGCTGCCCTCCAGCCTGCGCACCTGCTCCGACACCGACGCCGGGGCCAGGCCGAGCGCGTTCGCCGCGCCGGTGACGGTGCCCGCCCCCGCGACGGCGACAAAAACCCTCAACTGCCGCAAATCCATATAAAGCAGCATAAGGTTTTCCCGAATGCCCCGTACGGCGCCGCCTGTTGAGGGGGAAAGCGGCGTTTGACCAGGCTGTGGGCATGCGAATGTTCGGTTTCTCCCTCGCCTACTTCCTGGTGATCCTCGACACGACCGTGCTGACGATCGCGCTGCCGGACCTGCGCGCCTCCCTCGGCGGCTCGCTGGCCGGGCAGCAGTGGGCGGTCAACGCCTACACCGTCGCCTTCGCCGCGTCGCTGCTCACTGCCGGCGCCGTGGCCGACCGGTTCGGCGCGGCCCGCGTCTTCAAGGCCGGGGTGGCGTTGTTCGGCGCGCTGTCGCTGCTCAGCGCGGCGGCGCCGGACCTGGGTGTGCTGGTCGTGCTGCGCGCGCTGCTCGGCGTGGCCGCGGCGCTGTGCACCGGCGGCTCGCTCGGGCTGCTCGCCGAGATGTTCCCGGCGCCCGCCGCCCGCGCCCGCGCCACCGGCCTGTGGGCGGCCGTCACCGGCTCGGCGCTGGCCGCCGGCCCCCTGCTCGGCGGCCTCCTGGTCGGACTGTCCGGCTGGCGCGCGGTCTTCCTGGTCAACGTGCCCTTCGCCGTGGCCAGCCTGCTGATCATGCGGAACGTCGCCTCCCCGCGCGGCTCCCGGCGGATCGACTGGCAGGTCCAGGCCCTGGCCTGCGTGCTGCTCGGCCTGGTCGCCGAGGCCCTGATCGACACCTCCGCGCTCGCCGCCGCGCCGGCCGTGGCCGTCCTGGTGGCGCTGGTGCTGGTGGAGCGCCGCAGCCACGCCCCCGCCCTGCCCGGCGGCCTGCTCGCCGCCACCTGGCCGGAGCTGCTGGCCGGGACGGTCGCCAACTTCGCCTTCTCCGGCGCGCTGTTCGTGCTCACCCTCCTCCTCCAGGACACCCGCCACCTGTCCCCGGTCGCCGCCGGGCTCGCCTTCCTGCCGCTCACCCTGCCCATGACGGTGAACCCGCTGCTCACCGGCCGCCTGGTGGCCCGTTACGGCCCCCGTCCGCCGATCCTGGGCGGTCTCGCCCTCCTCGCGGCCGGCCTGGCGGGGGTGGCGTTCACCGACGTGCTCGCGCCCTGGCTGGTGGTCATGGGGTTCGGGCTGTCGTTCGTGTTCCCGGCGCTGATGGCGGGCATGGTGAACGCGGCCCCCGCGGGCACGGCCGGCACCGCGGGCGGCGTGCTGAACGCCTCCCGCCAGGTCGGCGCCACCCTCGGCGTGGCGGTGCTGGGCGTCGTCGGGCGGCCCCTGCTCGCCGCGGCCGTCCTGACGGCGGCGACGTTCGGTTGTTACGCCCTGACCGCCGCCCGCGCCCGGCATGCCGCGCGGGGACGACGGGAGGCCGCCGCAGTATCGTGAGGCGCACGAGTCAGACGACCGGCGAGGTGACAGTGCGTTTCCAGCATTCCGCGGAGATCTGGCGGGACTTCCCCGACCTGGTGCCCTTCGCGCTCCACGTGGCGGGCGTCGACGCCGCCGCCCGCGTCGACGACCAGGTGGCCCGCTACTGCGACCTGGCCGCCCGGCGGGCCGCCCCCGAGAGCGAGCTGCCCGAGATCCAGGCGTGGCGGCGCGCGTTCACCCGGATGGGGCTCAAGCCGACGCAGTACCGGTGCGCGTCGGAGTCGCTGCTGCGCCGCTTCAGGAAGGAGGGCGCACTGCCGCGCCTGCATCCCCTGATCGACCTGTGCAACGCGGTCTCGATCGCCTTCGCCGTGCCGGTGGCGGTGTTCGACGTCTCCCGCGTCTCCGGCTTCGTCGAGGTGCGGTACGCCTCGGGCGCGGAGACGTACCTGACCTTCTCCGGCGAGACGGAGCACCCGGCCGCCGGAGAAGTGATCTTCGCCGACGCGGACGACCAGGCGCACGCGCGCCGCTGGACCAACCGGCAGAGCGGCCTGTCGGCGGTCCGCGACACCACCGCCGACGTGCTCATCGTGGCCGAGGCCCTGCACGAGACGGCCCGCGCGGACGTCGAACGCCTGGCCACGGCCCTCTACGACGAGCTGACCGCCCTGTGGCCGGTGTCGCCGAAGTCGGAGATCCTCACCGCGTCGGCGCCCCGCTTCGACTTCTGACCACGGGGCGGTCCCCGCTCACGGCTCAGCAGGGCGTGAAGTAGACCTTCTGGGTGCCCGACAGGACGCCCCACTCGCCGGCGGGCTGGCCGCAGCCGAACCAGCGCTGGCCGACGAGCTGGTCGCCGTTGAAGTAGGCGAAGACGACGAGGAGGTCGCCACCGGGCGGCGGCGGCGGGATGGCGTGAGCCGGGGTCGAACCGAGACAGAGCGCGCCGGCGGCCAGCACCGCGGCTAACAGCCCTCGTCTGATCCTCATGACGGTCCTCCAGATCCTTCGGGCGCGTTCGGCCGATGGCCGGTTGCGTGATCTGGGATCAAGGTAACCGCGTTCGGCGAACCCCGCCAGAGCCCTCCCAACCGGCCGTTGCGGGGCCGCGAAACGGCTGCCACGCTCTCCCCATGAGCCAGTTGCTCGCCCAGCTGCCCGCGCTGCTTGGCGTCGTCGTCGGCGCCCTGGCGACGCTGGCCACGACCCGAGCGGCCGACCGGGCTCGATGGAACCGGGAGCTGCGGACGCGATGGGACGCCCAGCGTCTCGACGCCTACATGCAGTACGCCGGCACGCTCAAGGACCTGTCGGTCCTGGCACACAGGGCGACCGCGAGAAAGCGGCCGGGGGCGCGCAGCGAGCCGATCGACGCCGAGGAGGTCGGCCGGCTCTACGCGGAGGCGGAGGACCGCCGGACCAGGACGTGGGAGGGCGTCCTGCTCTTGGGCGACGCGGCCACCGTGGAGGCGGCCCGCGCGTGGCGCGGGGCGATCGAGCGGCTGAACGACTTCACCCGAGGCCTCACCGACGACTGGGAGTCGTGGGGTCCGGCGGTCCGCCGGGTCGACGAGGCGCGGGATGCGTACTACGCGGCCGCTCGGCGAAGCCTCGTCGTCGGCGGTGGAGAGGCACCCCAGGCGACCTTCCTGGGGAAGGCGATCGACCGGCCCGAAGGGCGCGGCGGCTCGGTTCCGCGGGAGTGAGAGAGAAAGGGCCCGGCGTCGTCATCGGCGCCGGGCCCCCTTCGTTCCGGGTTCTCCCGAGGGGAGAACCGCGGCCTCACACGTCGTAGTACAGCTCGAACTCGTGCGGGTGCGGCCGCAGGCGGATCGGGTCGACCTCGTTCTCCCGCTTGTACGACACCCACGTCTCGATCAGGTCGGGCGTGAACACGCCGCCTTCGAGCAGGTAGTCGTGGTCGGCCTCCAGCGCGTCGAGCACCTCGGGCAGCGAGCCGGGCACCTGCGGCACCTGGCGGGCCTCCTCCGGCGGCAGCTCGTACAGGTCCTTGTCGACCGGCTCCGGCGGCTCGATCTTGTTCCGGATGCCGTCGATCCCCGCCATCAGCATCGCCGAGAAGGCGAAGTACGGGTTGCACGACGGGTCGGGCACGCGGAACTCGATGCGCTTGGCCTTCGGGTTGGACCCCGTGATCGGGATGCGCACGCAGGCCGAGCGGTTGCGCTGGGAGTAGACCAGGTTGACCGGGGCCTCGTAGCCCGGGACCAGGCGGTGGTAGGAGTTGACCGTCGGGTTGGTGAAGGCCAGCAGCGACGGCGCGTGCCGCAGCAGGCCGCCGATGTAGTAGCGGGCGGTGTCGGACAGGCCCGCGTAGCCGACCTCGTCGTAGAACAGCGGCGAGCCGTCCTTCCACAGCGACTGGTGGCAGTGCATGCCGGAGCCGTTGTCACCGAAGATCGGCTTGGGCATGAACGTGACGGTGTGGCCGTACTCAAGAGCGGTGCTCTTGATGACGTACTTGTAGAGCATCAGGTTGTCGGCCGTCTTGAGCAGCGTGCCGAACCTGAAGTCGATCTCCGCCTGGCCCGCCGTGCCGACCTCGTGGTGCTGCATCTCGACGTCGATGCCGCACTCGATGAGGTTGCGCACCATCTCCGAGCGCAGGTCGGTGAAGTGGTCCATCGGCGGCACCGGGAAGTAGCCGCCCTTGTAGCGCGGCTTGTAGCCCAGGTTGCCGCCCTCGGCCCGCTTGCCGGTGTTCCAGGCGCCCTCGATGGAGTCGATGTAGTAGTAGCCGGCGTTCGCCTTCGTCTCGAAGCGCACGTCGTCGAAGATGTAGAACTCGGCCTCGGGGCCGAAGTAGGCAGTGTCGGCGATGCCGGTGCCCTTGAGGTACTCCTCGGCCTTGCGCGCCACGTTGCGCGGGTCGCGGCTGTAGGCCTCGCCGGTCAGCGGGTCGTGCACGAAGAAGTTGAGGTTGAGCGTCTTGTGCTGGCGGAACGGGTCGAGCACCGCGCTGGACGGATCGGGCAGCAGCAGCATGTCCGACTCGTGGATCGCCTGGAAGCCGCGGATGGACGAGCCGTCGAACATGAGCCCGTCGGTGAAGACGTTCGCGCCGAAGTTCTCGACCGGGAAGGTGAAGTGGTGCGTCGTCCCCGGCAGGTCGGTGAACCTGACATCGACGAACTGCACCCCTTCGTCACTGATGAACTTCAGGACGTCGTCGGCGGAGTTGAACACTCTCGAACCTCCCTGAGGGACTGGCCATCATGCCGACGCTAGGTCGCGGCCGTTTCCGTACGGTGTCTCGATTGTTTCGCATGTGTTACGCAGGGTCACGTCCCCTGGGACGTGTCGCAGCCTCCGTCGAAATCCGGCCGGACGTCCAGGTCGTAGGGGTCGGTGGCCGGGCCCGTCGGCGCGACGGAACCGGGCGGGTCGTCCTCGTAGACGGGGTGGACGAACCCGTCGTCGATGTCGCAGTCGGCCGGGGTGCTGCTCATGCCCCAGTCCACGTACACGGCGGGCTTGCCGTCCGAGCGGTAGAGCTGCACCTCGCCGGTGAGCTGCGAGACCAGCCGCATGGTGGTGGCCGGCACGCCGGGGCGGCGCACGGCGTAGACGGCCAGGTAGTTCACGTCGACCTTGACGCCGTGCAGCCCGTCCTCACGGAAGGTGCCGAGGCGGGCGATGCCGTTGATCTTGACCACATCGGTGGCGAGCTCGGCACTGCCGGGGGCGAAGCTGTGCACCATCTCGCGGCTGTCGTACTTCTTGCCGCCCAGCTCTTTGTAGAACTCCTCGCGCTGGTCGGCGTCGAGCAGCCCGGCGAACGCCTTGGGCCTGCCGCCCAGCAGCGTCTCGCGGTCGAGCAGGGCCGCCGCCAGCAGGGCGCGGGTGCGCTCCAGGCCCTCGGCCACCTCCGCCTTCGACAGGCCGCCCAGCGCCTTCGCCGCCGGCATCACGAGGCCCGCGGCGCCGTCGGCGTAGCGCTCGGCGGGCGAGCCGGCGAAGGGGTCGTCCGCGTCGACGGGGTTCGCGGGCACGGACAGGGCCCCCAGACCGGGGTTCCCGCCGAGCAGGTCGGGGCGGTAGGTGACCACGAGCCCCGCGGCGCCCACGATCGCGCACAACGCGATCAGGGCGACCGACATGCGCCCGAGCCGGCGCGGGCCGTGGTCGACCCGCACGTGATCGGCGGGTAAGCGGTCCCGCCGCGGCGGGCGTGGCGGGCGTTGCCGCGTGACGCCCTCCTTGGCCCCCTTGGCGGCGGACGAGCGCATCCTGCGGCGCTCGCCCTCGTCGATCTGCGCGACCACCTCGTTGAAGCGCGCGTCAAGGTCATCCCCGTGTGGCATGGCGACCATGATGGCGAGGGCAGAGCGCGGTTGGGTCACGATGCCGACCGCCCCGGGGGCCGGATACCGTTGACGGCATGAGCAGCAACGAGCCTCGGTGGACGCAGACCTGGCTGGGCGGCATCCGGTCCGCCGGGATCGACCTCGGGTACCCGGGTGAGCGCCTCGGGCTGCCCGAGGAGGGCAGCGGATCGGTCGCCGGGTGGGGGCGCAGGATCGCCGCGCTCGTGATCGACTGGATGATCTGCACCTGGGTCGTCGTGCAGCTGCTGCTCAGGATGAACCCGGCCGAGTCCCCGTGGGCGCCCGTGCTGGTGTTCGCGCTCCAGTACCTGCTGCTCGTCGGCTTCATGGGCCAGACGTTCGGCCACCGGCTGGCCGGCGTCCGCGTCGCCGCCATGGACGGCGGCGCCCCGCGCCTGCTGCCCGTGCTGGTGCGCACCGTCCTGCTCGGCCTGGCCCTGCCGGCCCTGATCTGGGACCGTGACCACCGCGGGGTGCACGACCGGGTGTCCAACACCATGGTCGTCCGGATGTGACGACCCGCCGGGCCGGGACGGGCCGGTGGTTCGGCCCGCTCATGGTGGCGGCGGTGTGCGTGCAGGCGGCGACGTTCGCGGCCCGTCCGATGGTCAGCTACCGGGCCATCGAGATCGGCGCGGGCAACCTCGGCATCGGGCTCATCACCGCCGGGTTCTCGGTGCTCCCGCTCTTCGCGGCCGTCTCCGTCGGGCGCTGGGTGGACGCCTCCGGCGAGCGCGGCGCGGCCCTGCTGGGCGCCGCGCTGATCACCGGCAGCGCCCTGGCCTTGGCCGTGGCCCGCTCGTTGTGGGCGCTGGTGCTGCTCAACGCGCTGTTCGGGCTCGGGCACCTGCTGTCCGTCGTCGCCCAGCAGGCCGTCATCGCCAACCGGGTGGCCGCCGGGGGCCACGACCGCGCCTACGCGCGCTTCACCGTGTTCACCTCGCTCGGCCAGCTCGCCGGGCCGTCCGCCGCGGCCCTCGTGGCGGGCGGCACGCTCGTCACGAGCGGCGACGCGGGCGGTGCGGCCGGCGTCGGGCCCACCCTCGTCGTGGCGGCCGGGTTCGGGCTGGTGGCGGGGCTGGCGAGCCTGTGGACCGACGGGCCGGGCCCGGCGCGCGGGCGGGCCGCCGTCCGGCGTTTCCCGCTGCGCGGCACGCTCGGCCAGGAGGGCATGTGGCAGGCCCTGGTCACGAGCCTGGCCACGGTGTCCACGATCGACCTGGTGCTGGCGTACCTGCCGGCCTGGGGACAGAGCCGTGGCGCCGGGGTGGTCGCGGTCGGCGCGCTGCTGGCGCTGCGGGCCGCCACCACCATGGCGAGCAGGCTCGCCATGGAACGCCTGGTCCTGCGGTACGGCCGCCGCGCCGTCCTGGTGACCAGCACCGTCGCCGCCGCGGTCACCGTCGCCGCGCTGCCGCTGTGCGGCCCGGCCGCCGCGGTGCCGGTGGTCGCGCTGATGGGCTTCGCGCTGGGGCTGGGCCAGCCGCTGACGCTGTCCTGGGTGGCCGGTCGCGCGCGGGCCGGCGAGCGCGGCACGGCGCTCGCGCTGCGCCTGACCGGCAACCGGCTGGGTCAGGTGCTGGTGCCCGCCGTGGCGGGCGTGGTGGCGGGGGCGACCGGCGTGCTCGGCGTCTTCGCGCTGAGCGCCGCCATGCTCGCCGCCACCGCCGGTCTCGCCGCCCGCGCGCCGATGAGCACCGCGGAGTAGAAATCCGTACCGGGTTTGTTTTCTTACCCGGTACGGTTATCGTGGAGCCATGATGGCGGGGCTCAGGGAGCGCAAGAAGGAGCAGACGCGGCGGCGCATCGCGGAGACGGCTCTGCGCCTGTTCGCCGAGCGCGGCTACGACGCGGTGACGGTCAACGAGATCGCCGAGGCGGCCGGGGTCGCGAAGGTCACGCTGTTCGCGTACTTCCCCAGCAAGGAGTGCCTGGCCCTCGACGGCGTCACGGAGGACACGGCCGCGATCGTGGCGGGCCGGGCGCCGGGCGTCTCGCCGCTCGGCGCGCTGCGCGAGCACTACCGGACGATGGCCGCCCAGGGGGCGCGGGACGTGGACGTGGAGGGGCTGCTGACCCGCGTCCGGGTGATCGCGGCCACCCCGGCGCTGCTGGCGGCCGTCCAGCAGACACATGCGGGGGAGCGGCACGCGCTGGCCGCGGCGCTGGCCGAGGCCATGGGCGCGCCCGCGGGCGGCCTGACCGCCCAGCTCATGGCGGCCCAGATCACCGCCACGATCACCACGCTGCAGGAGACGTTCTTCCACCGGCTCGCGTCCGGGGGCGCGCTGGAGGAGGCGGGCCGGCTGCTGGCGGACGACGTCGAGACGGCCTTCGATCTCCTCGAAAACGGCTTTCCATCCATAAAAGGGGAAAAACAGTGAAAAAAGGGATTAACTATGACACTGGGTTTCTGAACGGCCCGCAGCTCAGCCGCCGGACCTTCGATCCCGACGTCGTCGCCCGCGAGATGCGGGTGATCGCCGACGAGCTCCACTGCACGGCCGTCCGCGTCTCCGGCGGCGATCCCGACCGGCTCTCCGTCGCGGCCGAGCGGGCCGCGGCGGCCGGTCTGGAGGTGTGGTTCGCGCCCTTCCCCGTGGACGCCACCCCCGAGCGGGCCGTCGCCCTCTACGCCGACTGCGCCGCCCGCGCCGAGTCCCTGCGCCGCACCGGCGCCGAGGTGGTGCTGGTCGCCGGGTGCGAGACCAGCGCGTTCTGCCACGGCTTCATCCCCGGCGCCACGTACGGCGAGCGCCTGCAGGCCATGACGACGGCCGACCTCGCCTGGTGGCAGACGACGGCCGCCGACGTCGCGCCCCGCTTCAACGCCTTCCTGGCCGAGGCGGCCGCGGCGGTCAGGGCCCGGTTCGGAGGCCGGCTCACGTACGCGTCGGGCCCCTGGGAGTTCGTCGACTGGACGCCCTTCGACATCGTCGGCGTCGACGCCTACCGCGCCGCCTACAACGCCGCCGACTTCCCCGCGGAGGTGCGCGCCCACTTCGCCCACGGCAAGCCGGTGGCCGCCACCGAGTTCGGCACCTGCGCCTACAAGGGCGCGGGGGAGCGGGGCGGCTCGGCGTACCTGGTGCCCGAGGGGGCCGTGCCCGACGAGGGCGAGCAGGTCCGCTACCTGGAGGAGTTGCTCGACGTCTTCGAGGCCGAGGGCCTGGCGGCCGCGTTCTGGTTCACCTTCGCCGCCTACAACCGGCGCGGCGCCGACGATCTCGGCTCCTACGGCGTGGTCAGGATGCTCGACGAGACCCGCTGGGAGCCCAAGGAGGTCTTCGCGGCGCTGGCGGCTAGGTATTCGCGCAGGTGAAGATGGCCGTGCCGGGGATGTGCCGGCCGCGCAGCGGGCTCCAGCCGCCCCACGCACGCTCGTGCCCCTGGGGCCACTCCGGCTCCAGCAGGCCGGTGAGGGTCAGTCCGGAGGCGGCCAGCAGGCCGATCCAGTCGCCCATCGTGCGGTGGTGCTCGACGTAGGAGGGGGTGCCGTCGTCGTCCCGCTCGACGTAGGGCGAGCGGTCGAAGTAGGAGCGGTCGGAGGTGAGCCCGCGCGGGCCGGGATCGTCGGGGAAGGCCCACCGGATCGGGTGGCTCACCGAGAACACGAACCGGCCGCCCGGCCGCAGCACCCTGCGCACCTCGCGGAAGACCGCCAGCGGGTCGGCCACGAACGGCAGCGCCCCGTACGCCGAGCACGCCAGGTCGAAGGCGCCGGACGCGTACGGCAGCGACTCGGCGTCGGCCTGCGCCACGGGCACGCGCAGGCCGGTGTCGAGGTCGATGCGCTGGGAGTGGCGCAACTGCCGGTGGGAGATGTCGAAGGCGGCCACCCGGGCCCCCTGCGTCACCAGCCACCGCGCGCACTGCGCCGCGCCGCAGCCGATCTCCAGCACCCGCCGGCCGCGCACCTCGCCCAGGAGGCGCGCCTCGGCCTCGTCGACGCCCTCGGGGCACCAGACGAACCCGGTGTCCCCCAGGAAGCCGCCGTGCTCGACCTGGTAGTCGTCGGCGTTGCCGTCCCACCAGTGGCGGTTGGCCCGCGAGGAGACCGACAGCACTAGCGCATCTTCGGGCCGCGCGGCATGCGGGCCCCCTTGGGCATCGGGCCCTTGGGCATCGGCAGGTTCTTCGGCAGCGAGCGCAGCCGGTCCTTGACCTCGTTGACCGAGGGCTTCTTCAGGTTGCGCGGCAGCTTCATGATGTGCCGCTGGAGCTTGGCGATCGGCACCTGGCCCTCGCCGTCGCCGCACTGGATGTCGTAGATCTCGACGCCCAGCACCACGCGCGCGACCCGCTTCTTCTCGGCCGCGAGCATCTTGGCCACCCGGTTGCCCGGCCCCTCGGAGACCAGCACGACCCCCGGGAAGCCGACGACGAGGTGGACCAGGTCCTGGTCACGGTTGACCGCGATGGCCGGGGTGACCTGCCAGTTGCCCCGCATGCCCTGCAGGACCGCGGCGGCGGCGCCGGTCTGGCCGTGCAGGATCGAGTACTGGGCCTTCTGGGCGAGCTGGCCGAAGACGACCAGCCCGACGGTGAGCGCGGCCAGGACGCCGATGAACACCGAATACCACAGGTAGTCCGTGACCAGGCCGATCACGACGACCACAGCCAGCGTGCCCACCGCCGAGAGGAAGACGATCGGCATCCCCTTGGGATTGGCCTGCTTGATGATCTGCGCGATCATGCGGAGCTGCTTGATGCGCCCCGGCTTCTCTGGATCCTCGGACTTTGCCATGCTCAGAAGGATACAAACCAACTGGTGCACTATGGAAAACGCGACCGGCCTTTGTCGCTAGATCTTCACCGTGATCGACAGCCTCGGGTCCGCGACGTGGTGCGACGCCTGGAGCGTGTACTCGCCCTCGACCGTGCGCCAGCCGTCCTCCCACACCTGGAAGGCGCTGTCGGGCAGGAACACGGTCGTGATCACGGTCTCTCCCGGCCCGGCCTCGACCACGTCGAACCCGGCCAGGCGGCGGTCGGCGCCCCGGCAGAGGTAGATCTGCACGACCTCGCGGCCGAAGCGGTCGCCGGTGTTGGTCAGCGCGACGGTCACGGTCGCGCCCTCGGCGGCGATGGAGTCGTAGCTCCACGTCGTGTAGCCGAGGCCGTGGCCGAACCAGAAGGCCGGAACCCGCCCCGACCGCTCCCAGGCCCGGTACCCGATGGACGCGCCCTCGTCGTAGGCCACAGCGCCGTCCACGGGGGTGACGTCCGTGACGGGGGCGTCCGCGAGCGTGGCGGGCCAGGTGGTGGGCAGGCGGCCGCCGGGCTCGGCGCGGCCCGACAGCACGTCGGCCAGCGCTGACCCGGCCTCCTGCCCGGGGAACCAGGTCAGCAGCACGGCCGCGACCTCGTCCGCCCACGGCATCTCCACCGGCGAGCCCGCGTTGACCACGACCACCGTGCGCGGGTTGGCCGCGGCCACGGCGCGGATCAGCTCGTCCTGGCGGCCGGGGAGCGCCAGGGTCTCGCGGTCGAAGCCCTCGCTCTCGACCTCCGGCGTGGTCGAGGCCACGACCACCGCCACGTCGCTGTCCGCCGCCACCCGCACGGCCTCGGCGATCAGCTCGTCCGCCCCCGGCGCCGGGTCGGCGTGGCCCAGCGTGTACGCCACGAACGCCATGCCCCCGAAGGCCCCCGCCGGATGCGTCACGCTCAGCTCGTACGACTCGCCCGCGGCCATCTCGACGGCGAAACGCCGCTCCGGCGGCGACAGGAACGCGGCCGCCGGATCGCCCCCTCCCGGCTCGATCGTCGTGTCGAGGACGGTCTCGCCGTTCACCGTGACGGTGAAGGCGCCCACGCCCGCCACCGACAGCTCGTGCCGGCCCGACGTGCCCGGCGTGTACGCCGCCCGCAGCCGCACCGCCCCGAGCCGCTCGCCGTCCACGTCCGGCGGCAGCTGGCCGACCCACCGCGCCTCGGCGGCCGCCAGCGGATGCTCGGCCAGCAGGCCGCCGCCCGCGTCGAGGAACTGCGCCACGACGGGGCAGGCCAGCGGCGCCAGGCGGATCCGCGGGTCGGTCCCGACGGCGTGCCGGACCTCGACGCCCTCCAGCGCGCTCAGCCCGGCCAGCGGCGAGACGATCCGGTCGGGGAAGACCTGGGCGCTGCCACCGCCCATGACCCGGGCCTCGCCGGCCGCCGAGCCGATGAGCGCGAGCGTGCGCACGTCCCGCAGCGGCAGCACGCCGTCGTTGGTGAGCAGGGTGAACCCGCGCGCGGCCACCTCGCGGGCCAGCGCGAGTCCGTCGATGGGGCCGTCGATGACGCCGGGGGCGGGCCGCTCGCCGCCGCCGAGCGCGCCCGTGCGCCGGGCCAGCCGCAGGACGCGCCGGACCTTGTCGTCGACCACCGACTCGGGCACCCGCCCCTCCCGGACGGCGGCCTCCAGCTTGTCCCCCCACGGGCCGAACGGGCCGGGCATGGCCACGTCGGTGCCGCCGAGGGCGGCGGCCTCGGTGCTGCGCACGGCCGTCCAGTCGGACACGACGAGCCCGTCGAACCCCCACTCGTCCTTCAGCACGCCGTTGACCAGGTCGGAGTGCTCGGTCATGGTGGTGCCGTTCACCGCGTTGTAGGCCGTCATCAGCCCCCACGCGCCGGCCCGCACCACCCGCTCGAACGGCCGCAGGTACACCTCGCGCAGCGTCTTCTCGTTGACCCGCACGTCCACGGTGAAGCGGTCGGTCTCGAAGTCGTTGGCCACGAAGTGCTTGGGCGTGGTGGCCACGCCGCCCTCCTGCACGCCCTCGACGTAGGCCGCGCCGATCTCGCCGGTCAGGTACGGATCCTCCGAGAAGCACTCGAAGTGCCGGCCGCCGAGCGGGGAGCGGTGCAGGTTGATCGTGGGCGCGAGCAGCACGTGCACGCCCTTGCGCCGGGCCTCCTGGGCCAGCAGCGCGCCGGCCCGCCGGACGAGCTCCACGTCCCAGGTGGCCGCGAGCGCGGTCGGGCTGGGCAGCGCGATCGACGGGTCGGCGGAGGTCCACTGCTCGCCGCGGACGCCGATCGGGCCGTCGCTCATCACGAGCCGGTCGAGCCCGATCTCGGGGATCGGCGGAAGGGACCACATGCCGGCCCCGGTGAGCAGGCGGATCTTGGTGGGGAGGTCGAGCCGGGCGATCAGTTCGTCGAGTTCCACGGCATCAGTGTTCACCAGAAAACCGAGCACTCGATAGGTTTGTGACCTTTACGTTACGCAAAGCCTGTCACCGGGCGAAGAACTCCAGCAACTCCGGCACCAGCGCCTCCGGCGTCACGGCGTGGGCCTGCTCCTCCAGCACCCGATGCCGCGCCCCCGGCACGCCCGCCGCGACCGCCAGCGCCGCGCCCGCCATCCACCGGGGGCTCCGCTCCCCGCTCAGCACCAGCAACGGCTGTGCGATCGCGGCCAGCGTGGCGGCCGGCAGCCGGTTGCCCGGCCCGAGGACGGCGGCCTCGTAGGCCAGCGTGCGGGCCACGTCCTTGAGGTGCGCCCACGACGCGTCGGCCCGCATCGCGGCCACGGCCTCGACCGGCACCTCGGCCGCCTCCACCATGAACCGCTCGACCGCCTCCTCCCAGCGGCCCGCGTCCACCAGCGCGTCGAGCTGCGCGGCGAAGTCGTCCGGCAGCGGGGGAGCGTCGTCGTCCACGTGGTACGGCGGCTCCCACACCGCCACCCTCGTGATGCCGAGGCCCCGGGCGGCGGCCTCCAGCACGAGCGCCGCGCCGGACGAGCCCCCGAACACCATGGCCGTCCCGCCCGCCGCCCCGATCACCGCCGCGAGGTCCTCGATCTCCCGCTCGACCGCGTACGGCCGGGTGTCGCCGCTGCCGCCCCGGCCCCTGCGGTCGTAGTTGACGACCGTGAACCAGGGCGCCAGCGCGGCGGCCACGCCCGCCAGCGTGGGGTGCGCCCGGTCGCCGAACGCGCCGTTGACCAGCACGACCGCGGGCCCGGCGCCGTAGCTGTCGTAGGCCAGCACGGTGCCGTCCGCCGAGGTGGCGTGGCCGTTCACGCGGGCTGGACCAGGCAGAGGGCCTCCCAGTGGTGCCCGTCGAGGTCGGCGAAGCCGCGCTGGTAGCGGAACCCGGCCTCCTGCGGCACGCCGGCCGGGGTGGCGCCGAGCGCGAGCGCCTTGTCCACCAGCTCGTCCACCTGGGCCGGGTTCTCCATGCCGAGCACCAGGATGGCCTCGGTGCTGGTGGTGGCGTCGGCGATCTCCTTGGTGACGTACGTGGAGAACGTCGGCTCGGTGAGCAGCATCACCTGGGTCTGCTCGTTGACGAGCATCGAGGCCATGCCCTCGGCCATGCCGTACATCGTGAAGCCGAGCTCGGTGAAGAACTTCTGCGACCGGTCCAGGTCCTTGACCGGAAGGTTGAGGAAGAGCTGCATGTCGTGCTCCTAGGCATCTGAGGTGTTCTGGAACACCTTCAGTCTGCTCCGCACGACCCCGCGCGTCTTGGATCCCCGTGCCAGGACGGTTGACGATCAGCGCACGGGGTTGGCGCGCCGGAACTCGGCCGGCGGCAGCCCGTACGCCCGCTTGAACAGCCTGCTGAAGTGCGCCGAGTCGGGCAGCCCCCACCGCGCCCCGACCTCGCCGACCGGCAGGTGCCGGGCGCCCAGCAGGTCGGCGCGGCAGCGCTCCAGCCGCCGGTGCCTGATCCAGGCGGCCACCGTCGTGTTCTCGGACTCGAACAGCCGGTGCAGGTAACGCACCGAGACGTGGTGCGCCTCGGCCACCATCGCCGGATCGAGGTCGGACCAGCCCAGACGCTGGTCGATGAAGGCGCGCACGCGCAGCAGCAGGGCGCGGCGGCGGGCGTCCTCGGGCACCGCGGCGGCCTGCTCGGCCCGCTCGGCCAGGGCCGTGGTGACCAGGTCCATCACCACCGTCGCCAGCCTGGCCGCGCTGGCCGGGGTGTAGTCGTCGTAGTCCTCGGTGACCCGGCGCAGCAGCGGCACGGCCAGCGCGCCGGCGCCCTCGCGCGCCGAGACGGGCACCGCGGTCAGCCGGGCCACGTCGTCGTACGGCAGCGGCAGCAGCTCGTGCGGGAAGCTGAACACCGCCAGTTGCACGGCCGAGTCGTAGGCCACCTCGTAGGGGCGGGTGAAGTCGTAGATGGCGAACTCGCCCTTGTCCAGGCGGATCTCGCGGCCGTCCTGGCGCAGCACCGGGTTGCCCGAGACGGCCAGCACGGCCCGGTAGAGCTCGGGGTTGTCGCGGTGGATCAGCTTCGCCGTGCGGTGGACGCTGTGCGGCGTGGACGTGCGCACCCGGCCCACGCCCACGGGGCCCAACTGCCCCAGCTCGATCTCGCCCCGCAGCGGCGCGCCGGAATCGATGCGCAGGTCGAGCGGCCCGAGCGTGTCGCAGACGATGCCGCGCCAGGCGTCGTGACGGCTGCGCGCGGGCAGGTCGCTGGTGCGGATCACGGTCGCCATGGCCTCGCCCTCCCTCGGCAGCCCTGCCATGCTAGGGACGCGAAAAGCCCCGGGCAACGGCCCGGGGCTCCGCTCAAGCAAGATCAAGCAGGATCAAGCGGGATAGGCCTGGATCAGGTGGTCTGGCGGGCCGCGATGGCCTGCTGGTAGAGCCTGCCCGCGCGGTACGACGAGCGCACCAGCGGCCCCGACAGCACCCCGGCGAACCCGATCGCCTCGGCCTCGGCCTGCAGTTCGACGAACTCCTCCGGCTTGACCCAGCGCTCCACCGGGTGGTGGCGCGGCGTCGGCCGCAGGTACTGGGTGATCGTCAGCAGGTCGGTGCCGGCGGCGTGCAGGTCGCGCATCGCCTCGACGATCTCTTCGCGGGTCTCGCCCATGCCCAGGATCAGGTTGGACTTGGTGACCAGCCCGGCCTCGCGGGCCGTCGTGATCACCCCGAGCGAACGCTCGTAGCGGAAGGCGGGGCGGATGCGCTTGAAGATGCGCGGCACCGTCTCGACGTTGTGGGCGAACACCTCGGGCTTGCTGGAGAAGACCTCCTCCAGCTGGTCGCGGTTGCCGTTGAAGTCGGGCACCAGCAGCTCGACACCGCACCCGGGCAGCAGGGAGTGGATCTGCCGGGCGGTCTCGGCGTAGAGCCAGGCGCCGCCGTCGGGCAGGTCGTCGCGGGCCACGCCGGTCACGGTCGCGTAGCGCAGGCCCATCTGCTGGACGGACTCGGCGACCCGGCGCGGTTCGTCGCGGTCGTATTCCTTGGGCTTGCCCGTGTCGATCTGGCAGAAGTCGCACCGGCGGGTGCACTGGTCGCCGCCGATGAGGAAGGTCGCCTCGCGGTCTTCCCAGCACTCGTAGATGTTGGGACAGCCCGCCTCTTCACAGACCGTGTGCAGGCCCTCCCGGCGCACGAGCGATTTCAGCTCGGTGTATTCGGGGCCCGTCTTCAGCTTGGTCTTGATCCACGGGGGCTTGCGCTCGATAGGGGTCTCGGCGTTGCGCACCTCCAGGCGGAGGAGCTTTCGGCCATCAGGAGCAACGGTCACCCGTCCAGCTTACGTCCGCCGCAGAACCGGACCGGTCGAGGGTCAGGTGATGAGCCCGAAGCCGCGGATCGCCCTGGTGTAGTGGCGCAGCAGCTCCTCGTCGATCAGCGCGGACCCGGCGGTGTCCAGCAGCTCCGAGTGCGGCGCCGAGGTCAGCACGCCGTCGTCGGTGAGCCGGTGGCGGGCCAGCGCGCCCTGCCTGATGGCCGTGACGCTCTCGCCGCGCAGCGCCGCGGCCTGGATGGGCGCCAGGTAGCCGCCGGCGGCCAGGCCGCGCAGCTCGTCCAGCTCGGCCTCGGACACGACCCGCCGGGCGATCGCCTCCCGCCGCTGCTCGGCACGGGGCCGTCCGGCGCGGGCCAGCGCCGTCAGCGCGTACTCCGCCAGCAGCACCGGGCCGCCCAGCACCCGCCCGATCAGCCGGCCGAAGAACCCCGCCGCCTCGTACGTCGTGCCGGGCTGGTCGATCGCGCCCAGCGACGAAGCGGCGATCTTGGCCTGGGCCTCCTCCCTGATCTGCAGCGGAGGGCTCGGCCCGAGCAGCGCGTCGTGCCAGGCGGCCAGCGTGAACAGGGCGCCGTCCACGATCAGCTCCTCGGCGGCGGGGGTGCGCGCGTACGCGGTGGCCAGCAGCGCCACCCGCTGCCGCGGCGTCAGGGCCAGCCACAACGGCAGCCCGATGACCAGCACCGGCGTGCGCGGCACGCCCACATGGTCATAGACGGTCTCGGTGGCCAGGTCCAGGACCGCGACCTTGCGCGGCCTCTTGACGCGGGCCCGGTCGGCCACGCGGCCGGCCAGCGAGTACAGCTCGCCGGCAGCGGCGCGGTCGAGCACCTCGGCGTCGGCCGGCAGGCGGGGAAGACGGGGCCGCAGCGCCCATCCCACGGCCAGGCTCACGCCGCCGACCAGCCACGCCACGAGGGAGTCGAGGTGCGCCAGCACGGCCCACGCGCCCAGCGCGAGGAAGGCCAGCGTGAGCAGGTGAACCAGGAGCGCGAGAACGAGAGCGGCGGAACGCTTCACACGGTGATGTTAAGCCGGAAAGATCCAGATTCAACCGCTGTTCGATGCCGATTCGGTCACCTGCGCAGCAGATCCTCCTCGTGCAGGTCGAACGGCTCCCTGCCGAGGGCGTCGGCCAGCCGCTTCTCGGCGATCGGGATGACCTCCTCGACCACGATCCGGCGGCCGGTCTCGGCCGACAGCGAGGAGACCCCCGCGTCGGGCAGCCCGCACGGCGTGATCCGGTTGAACCACCGGGGGTCGTTGGCGCAGTTGAGCGCGAACCCGTGCATCGTCACGCCGCGCGCGACGCGGATGCCGACCGCGCCGAGCTGCCGGTCGGGCAGCCCCAGGGCGACGTCGCCGGCCGCCCACACGCCCGGACGCCCCGGCACCCGCCGGCCGGTGACGCCGAAGTCGGCGCACACCTGGATCATCGTCTCCTCAAGGGCGCAGACGTATCGGGTCACGTCGGCGACGGCGACGATGGGGTAGGCGACGAGCTGGCCG
Organism: Nonomuraea sp. NPDC048881; assembly: GCF_040649795.1. Lineage (NCBI taxonomy): Bacteria > Bacillati > Actinomycetota > Actinomycetes > Streptosporangiales > Streptosporangiaceae > Nonomuraea > Nonomuraea sp. NPDC048881. The sequence goes on along the minus strand of NZ_JBEZGC010000009.1, from coordinate 413,725 downwards.
GGGCCGTGCCAGGTGACCCGGCCGCCCCGGTCGGCGTCGACGACGGGGGTGCCGTCGGAGGGGCGGTCGCCGGGCAGGGTGCGCCTGCCCGCGGTGTAGACGGGGGCGTGCTCCAGGATCAGGACCGCGTCGCCCAGCTCGCCGGCGACCCGCTTGCCGTGCATCCAGCGCTGCAACGACCAGGCTTGCTCGTAGGGGACGTCCACACCAAGGCGGACGACGGCCAGCGCGTGGGGATCGTCCCCGTGGATGGGGCGCATGAGCCTATTGTGCCGTTCCCTCACCCGGTCCGGGTAATCAGGGGGTCAACAGGCGTGGCTCGATCCTGAACTCCTTGACGCCGTTGGCGCCGTCGTACTCCAGTCGGTACGCGTAGGCCCGCGGGTCGACGGTGACCGCCTGGATGAACTCGGTGCCCACGTAGTGCAGGGCGACGCCCTCGTCGGCGGCGTACCCGCCGGGCAGCTCGCCGGAGGCGACCGACTCCTGCAGCAGCGGGCGGCGCTGCGGCTCGGCGTTGTAGTGGACCCCGCACGAATACGGCAGCAGCGCGAGCCCGTCGGCCCACGGACGCAGCGCCGGGCCGAAGGAGTCGGTGTTGCCGCCCACGTGCCAGCACAGGGCGCCCGCGCTCTGCCCGGACAGCACCACGCCGGCCCGCCAGGCCTCCTCGAAGACCTCGTCGAGGCCGTGCAGCCGCCACAACGCCATCAGGTTGGCCACGCTGCCACCGCTGACGTAGATCATGTCCTGTTCGAGCGCCCAGGCCCGCGCGTCCTCCACGTTGGGCATGGGGAAGACGGTCAGGTGGCTCAGCTCTACGTCCCAGCCGGAGAAGGCGCCGTACATCTTCAGCAGCCAGTCGGAGGAGTCGCCGACGGCGGTGGCGACCAGGCCGAGCTTGGGGCGGTCCTGGCCGGTCAGGTCGAGGCCGTACCGCAGCAACCCGCTCGCCTCGATGAAGTTGTGACGCTCGCTCGGGCGGAACGATCCGCCCCCGATGGCCAGAATGTGCGACTGCCCGGACCTGCTCATGTCGGATCTCCCGCGTGCTGAAGGACGAACGGCACCCTACAGTACGGCGCGCAGCGCCTCGTCGAGACGGGTATGCGTGAAGCCGTAGCCGCTGTCAAGCAGTTTCCGCGGGATCATGCGATGGCTCGGCAGCAGCCCCGCGCGGGCGAATTCGCCCACCCCGATGGACAGGGCGAACGCCGGTACGGGCATGGGGACTGTGCCTTTACGCAGGCATTTACCCAGAGTCCGGGTGAATTCTTCGTTGGTGACCGGAGAAGGGGACCCGAGATTGACCGGACCCTCAATATCCCGATTTTTCAGGATATGTAGTGCGGCGGCCACCCAATCGTCCAAGGAGATCCACGACCAGTACTGCCGGCCCGTCCCCAGCGGCGCGCCCAGCCCCATGCGGAAGATCGGCAACATGCGCCCGAGCGCCCCGCCGTGCCGGCTCAGCACCATCGCCGTCCGAAGCCGCGCGACCCGGCAGCCGGCCTCGGCGGCCCGCTCGGCCTCCCGCTCCCAGCGCTCGCACAGCTCGGCCAGGAACCCCTGGCCCTTGCCCTGGCTCTCGTCGATCTCCCGGCTGCCCGTGTCGCCGTAGAAGTCGACCCCGGAGGCCGACAGCAGCACCTCGGGCGGCCTGCCGAGCGCGCGCAGGGCGTCGACCAGCAGCCGGGTGCCCTCGACGCGGCTGCGCACCAGCTCGCGCTTGTAGTCCGCGGTCCAGCGCCGGTCGCCGACCGAGGCCCCGGCCAGGTGCACCACGGCTTCGGCCCCTTCGAGCGCGGCCCGGTCGATCACCCCTGCCGAGGGGTCCCAAAAGGCCTCTCCCGGCCCCGCGGGCTCCCGCCGGACCAGGCGGACGACCTCCCGCCCCTGGTCGCGCAGCGCCCCGACCAGCGCCGTACCGATCAGGCCCGACGCCCCGGTCACGATGATCGCCATGGCCCCACAGTACGCCAAAGGCCGGGCGGCCCCCGAAGGAGCCACCCGGCCTCATGAGCGATGACTACGCGAGCCCGAGCTGGGCCTCGAAGCGGCCCTCCTCCAGGCGACGCTTGATCGTCGTCAGGAAGCGGGCGGCGTCGGCGCCGTCGACCAGGCGGTGGTCGTAGGTCAGCGCCAGGTAGACCATCGAACGCACCGCGATGACCTCGCCCTCGGGCGTGTCGAGCACGACGGGCCGCTTGACGACCGCGCCGGTGCCGAGCATGCCCACCTGCGGCTGGTTGAGGATCGGCGTGTCGAACAGCGCGCCACGGCTGCCGGTGTTGGTCAGCGTGAACGTGCCGCCGGTGACCTCGTCGGGCGTCACCTGGTTGTTGCGGGTGCGCTCGGCCAGGTCGGTGACCTTGCGGGCGAGGCCGGCCAGGTTGAGGTCGCCGGCGTTCTTGACGACCGCCGCGAGCAGGCCGCGCTCGGTGTCGACCGCGACGCCCAGGTTCTCCACGTCGAAGTACGTGACCTCGTTGGTCTCGTTGTTGATCGTGGCGTTGAGCTTGGGGTGCTGCTTGAGCGCCTCGACGGTGGCCATCGCGAAGAACGGGGTGAAGGTCAGCTTCACGCCCTCGCGGCGGAAGAAGTCGTCCTTCGCCCGCGCCCGGAGCTGGGCGATCTTCGTGACGTCGACCTCGACGACCGACGTGAGCTGCGCCGCGGTCTGCAGCGACTCGACCATGCGCTTGGCGATGGTCTGACGCAGCCGCGTCATCTTCTCCGTGCGGCCGCGCAGCGTGGTGTCCACCTCGACCGGCTCGGGCGCCGCGGCGACCGGGGCCTGGGCGGCGGCGGGGGCCGGCGCGGCGGCGGCCGGCTGGGCGGCCGGAGCCGCGGCGGGGGCGGCGGCCTGCGCGCGCTGGGACTTGGCGGCCTCCAGCACGTCCTGCTTGCGGATGCGGCCGCCGACGCCGGTGCCGTTGATCGAGTCGAGGTCGACGCCGTGCTCGTTGGCGAGCTTGCGCACCAGCGGCGTCACGTAGGGGCTGTCGCCCGAGGACGGCAGCGGCGTGGGCTCGGCGGGCTGCTGCGGAGCCGGGGCCTGCGGGGCCGGGGCCGGAGCGGCCTGCGGGGCCGGAGCCGGGGCGGCCTGCGGGGCCGGAGCCGGGGCGGCCTGCTGGGGAGCGGGCTGGGCCGGGGCCGGCTGCGGGATGGAGGAGGCCGGGGGAGCCGGGGCGGGCTCGGGCTCCGGCTCGGGCTCGGGCGCGGCCTGCGGGGCCGGGGCGGCGGCGCCCGGCTGGGCGTTCTCGTCGATGATGGCGAGCTCGGCGCCGACCTCGACCGTCTCGTCCTCAGCCACGACGATCTTGGTGAGGACACCCGCGGAAGGCGACGGGATCTCGGTGTCGACCTTGTCGGTCGAGACCTCGAGGAGCGGCTCGTCGGCCTCGACGCGCTCGCCCTCCTTCTTCAGCCAACGGGTTACCGTGCCCTCGGTCACGCTCTCGCCGAGCTGGGGCATCTGTACGGAGACCGGCATCGTTATTCTTCTCTCGCGTTCTGATCTCGAGGGCTGGACTAGTTGTGTACGTGCAACGGCTTGCCGGCCAGGGCCAGCATCGCCTCACCGACTGCCTCGGACTGGGTCGGATGTGCGTGGATGAGCTGGGCGACCTCTGCGGGCAGCGCCTCCCAGTTGTAGATCAGCTGGCCTTCCGTGACGAGCTCGCCGATGCGCCGGCCCACCATGTGGACGCCGACGACCGGGCCGTCCTTCTGGGCGATGACCTTCACCGCTCCGGAGGTGCCGAGGATCTGGCTCTTGGGGTTGCCGGCCAGGTCGTAGACCTGCTCGACGATCTCGATGCCGCGCTCGGCGGCCTGCGCCGACGTGATGCCGACCGAGGCGACCTCGGGGTCGGAGTAGGTGATGCGGGGCACGCCGGCGTAGTCGATCGGCGGCGGGTTGAGGCCGGCGATGTGCTCGGCCACCATGATGCCCTCGGCGAACCCGGCGTGGGCCAGCTGCAGCGTGGGGATCAGGTCGCCGATGGCGTAGACGCCGGGGACCGAGGTCTGGCAGTGCTCGTCGACCACGACGGCGCCGCGCTCGATGGTCACGCCCTGCTCCTCGAAGCCCATGCCGGACGACACCGCGCCGCGGCCGACCGCGACGAGCAGGAGCTCGGCGTCGAGGGTCTTGCCGTTGGCCAGGGTGACGACGACGCCCGTCTCGGTGGTCTTGGCGGAGTCGAAGAAGACGCCCAGCTCGTACTTGATGCCGCGGCGGCGGAAGGCCCGCTCCAGCAGCTTGGAGCTGGACTCCTCCTCGGTCGGCAGCAGGTGCGGCAGCGCCTCGACGATCGTGACCTCGGCGCCGAAGGAGCGGTAGACGCTGGCCAGCTCGACGCCGATCACGCCGCCGCCCAGGACGATCACCGACGACGGCACGCGGTCCATCTTCAGGGTGTGCTCGCTGGTGATGATGCGCTCGCCGTCGATCTCCAGGCCGGGCAGCGTGCGGGGGGCCGAGCCGGTGGCCAGCACGAGGTTGGCGCCCTCGTAGACCTCCGAGCCCACCTGCACGCTGCGCGGGCCCACCAGACGGCCCTCGCCCTCGACCACCGTCACGCCCGCGCCCTTGAGCAGGCCCTGGACGCCCTTCCAGGCCCGCGTGACGATCTTGTCCTTGAACGCGTGCACGCCCTGGACGTCGATGCCCTCGAAGCTCGCCTTGACGCCGAAGGACGCGCTCTCGCGTGTCTCGTCGGCGACCTCGGCCGAGTGCAGCAGGGCCTTCGTGGGGATGCATCCCCTGTGGAGGCAGGTGCCGCCGATCTTGTCCTTTTCGATCAGGACGACCGACTTGCCCAGCTCGGCCGCCCGGAGCGCGCAGGCGTAACCGCCGCTGCCGCCACCTAGGACGACGATGTCATAGGCCACAGGAAGGCTCCTTGTCGGGGTGTTCGTGATGCCGTCATCTTTTCATTTGTTTCAGATGCTCGCGTGCCGCTCTGCGAGTCCGATGAGGGTGCGGGTGATGGCGCCGGTGCCGCCCTTGGGGGTGTAGCCGTACGCCTCGCCCTTGTTGTAGGCCGGTCCGGCCATGTCGATGTGCGCCCAGCGCACCCCGTCGGGCACGAACTCCTTGAGGAAGATGGCGGCGGTGAGCATGCCGCCGAAGCGCTCGGGGTGGAGGTTGGCGATGTCGGCGACCGGCGAGTCGAGGCCCTTGCGCAGCTCCTCCGGCAGCGGCATGCCCCAGGCGCCCTCGCCCGCGGCGGTGGCGGCCTCGACGACCAGCTCGCGGACGGCGTCGTCGTTGGCCATGACGCCCGCGGTGCGCCAGCCGAGCGCGACGATCTGCGCGCCGGTCAGCGTGGCGATGTCGACGATCAGGTCGGGGTCGTCCTCGGCGGCGCGCGCGATGCCGTCCATGAGCACCAGGCGGCCCTCGGCGTCGGTGTCGAGCACCTCGACGGTCTTGCCGCTGTAGCTGTGGATGACGTCGGAGGGGCGCTGGGCGGTGCCGCTCGGCAGGTTCTCGGCCAGGCAGAGGTAGCCGACGACGTTGACCGGCAGGCCGAGCCGGGCGATGCCGACCAGCGCGCCGAGCACGGCGCCCGCGCCGCCCATGTCGGACTTCATCCAGTCCATGGCGGCCGACGGCTTGAGCGACAGGCCGCCGGAGTCGAACGTGATGCCCTTGCCCACGAACGCCAGCGTCTTGCCCGCCTCGGGGTGGCTGTAGGCGACGCGGACCAGGCGCGGCGGGTTGACCGAGCCCTGGCCGACGCCGACCAGGCCGCCGTAGCCGCCGTCCTTGAGCTGCTTCTCGTCGAGGACCTCGACGGTCAGCCCGTGCTTGGCGCCCTCCTGCTCGGCGATCTCGGCGAACTTGGCCGGCCACAGGTCGGACGGCGGCGTGTTGACCAGGTCGCGGACGAGCGAGACCGACTCGGCCAGCACGCCGGCCCGCTCGGCGGCGGACTCGCCCTGCCCGGACAGGACGGTGATCTCGGAGACGGGGGCCTTCGGCGGCTCGCCCGTGCGGTAGCGGTCGAAGCCGTACGCGCCGAGCAGCGCGCCCAGCGCGACGGCCTCGGCCTGGGCGTCGTCGTCGGCCGGCAGGGCCAGCGCGGCGCGCGCGGTGCCGGCCAGCGACCGCACGGCGGCGCCGGCGGCGCGGCGGAGGGACTCGTGGTCGGAGGAGTCGCCCAGGCCGACGGCGACGAGCACCGGGGCCTGGACGGCGCCGAACGTGGGCAGCTTGGCCAGCTCTCCGGGTTTGCCGGAGAAGCCGAGCGAGCTGAGGGAGGTGGCGAGGTTGCCGCCGAAAGCCGCGTCGAGGGACTCAGCGCCCGTGGCCGGGCGGGGGCCGTCCTGGCCGGGCCGGAAGCCGACGATCAGGGCGTCGGTGTCGACAGAGACTGGGTCTGCTGAGTTCAGCCGCACAGTGGTCACGTAAACCGATGCTATCCACGGTTTCTGCGTACTCACAAACAGGGGTTCATCCTACAAATGCTGGTCGGACGCATTCCGTTTCATGGTGCTAGTGTCATTAGCATCATGTTGCTCGCGCTCGATCTCAACGACGCACGGCCCCTCCATGAACAGGTGGCCGGCGCCATCCGCCGCGCCATCGGCGAGGGCTCCTACACGCCCGGTGACCGCCTTCCGCCGGCCCGCGACCTCGCCAGGGCGCTCGGCATCAACCCCAACACCGTGCTGCGCGCGCTGCGCGACCTGCGCGACGAGGGGCTGCTGGAGTTCAGGCGCGGGCGCGGGGTCAGCGTCGCGGGCCAGGCCGACGGGCGCGCGCTGCTCGTGCAGCGCGCCCGGGAGCTGCTGGAGGAGGCCGAGAGGCACGGCTACCGCCGTGAGGACCTCATCACCATCCTGGAGGATCTGCCATGAACCCCCGAATCCCCGCGGCCGGGTGGGGCGCGGCCGTCACGGCGGCCCTGCTCCTGGCCCCCATGGGGCTGCGCGACCGGCTGCCGGACCCGCTGGCCACCCACTGGGGCGCGGCGGGCGTCGACGGCTCGGCGTCCTTCCAGGCCCACGTGCTGACGGTGGCGGCGGTGTGGACCGTGGTGTGGATCGTGTTCCTGGCCGTCGCCGCGCGGGGCTGGGCGCTGCGGCACCGGAACGGGCGGGCGCTGTGGTGGGGCGGGCTGTTCGGCGGCGGCGTCCTGGTGCTCGGCACGCAGGCCTCCACGCTGGCGGCCAACCTCGACGTGCCCGACTGGACGGCCGCGAGCCTGCCGGGCTGGCACGTCCCGCTGGTTCTCTTCGGCTCCCTCGGCGTGGGCGCGCTCGCCGGCTACCTCGGCAGGGGCGGGCCCGACCCGGTCGGGGCCGTTCAGCCGCCCCCGGCCATGAAGCTGCGGCCCGGTCGCCGTACGGTCTGGGTCAGCCGGCTGGTCAACCCCTGGCTGGTCGCGCTGACGCTGGTGGCCGCGGCGGCGATCGTCGTGCTCTGCGGGCTGCGCCTGGCCGGCGTCGTGCCGGCGGCGACCATGGCCTCCGCCCTGCCCGGGGCCGTGATCGTGCTGGTCGCTGGGCTGGCGACGGCGACGCTGTCCGTGCGGGTCGGCGACGACGCGCTCGTCATCGGCTTCGGGCCGTTCGGCGTCCCGGCGCGCAGGATCCCGCTGTCGCGGATCGACCGGGCCTGGACCGAGGACCGCAGGCCGAGCGAGGTCGGCGGCTGGGGCTTCCGCGGCCTGCCCGGCGCGGCCACCATCATGCTGCGCGGCGGCGAGTGCCTGGTCGTCGGCTACCGCTCCGGCGGGCGGCTGGCGATCAGCATCGACGACGCCGAGCGCGGCGCGTCCCTCATCAACGCCCTCGTCGCGGAGCGTGCACGGTCATGAGAAAACAGCTTCCCGTCTTCCTCGTCCTCGCCTTCGGGCTGTCCTGGCTGGTGGCGCTGCCCATCTGGCTCGGCGCGGGCCTGGGCTCGCCCGCGGCCAAGGGGCTGGCCGCGGTCATGATGTTCACGCCGGCCGCCGGGGTGCTCGGGGTGTGGGCGCTGTCGCGCGCGCCTTGGCGGCGCTGGGCCGCCGAGACCGGCCTGACGCTGGGCGAGAGCAAGGGCCGCACCGGCCGGTACGTGCTGGCCGCCTGGCTGGGCGTGCCGCTGCTGATCGCCGTCTGCGCCGGGCTCAGCACCGCCGTCGGGCTGTTCCCGCTCGACCTCGACCGGTTCAGCCTGTTCCGGGCCCAGCTCGCGGCCGGGGGCGTGCAGCCGCCGGCCGACCCGGGCCCGGCGCTCTACCTGCAGATCGCCATCGGCGTGCTGGCGGGCCCGGTGCTGAACGCGGTCCCGGCGCTGGGCGAGGAGTGGGGCTGGCGCGGCTGGCTGCTGCCCCGGCTGTCCGCCACGTACGGCCCGATCGGCGGCCTGGCGCTGTCCGGGGCGATCTGGGGGCTGTGGCACGCCCCGCTCACCCTGCTCGGCTACAACTACCCGAGCCTCGGGTCGTGGGCGGCGCTGCAGTTCATCGGCTTCTGCGTGCTGGCCGGCATCGCGATCGGCTGGCTGCGGCTGCGTACGGGCAGCGTGTGGCCCTGCGTGGTCGCGCACGGCTCGCTGAACGCGGTGCTGCCCGCCGTGCTGCTGCTCGGGGACGCCGCGGTCCCGCCCGACACCGCGGTGTCCGGGCTCACCGGGCTGGTCGGCTGGGTCCCGCTCGCGTTGCTGTGCGTGGTGCTCCTGCGCCGCCTCCCGGCCCGCGCCCCGCAACCGGTCGCCTGACTCGCCCCCGCTCGGCCCGGTTCGCCGCTCAGCCCAGGATCGCGCACACCACCAGCGCGGCCGCCGTGCCGGTCTCCACCAGGGCGCCGAACACGTCCCCCGTGACGCCGCCGAGCCGCCGACGGGCGTGCCGGAGCAGCAGCAGCGCCGCCCCGAGCCCGGCCGCCAGCGCGATCGGCGGCGCCCACGTCCCGGCCGCCAGCCCCAGCCCGGCGGTCATGGCCAGAGCGGCCGCCGTGGCCAGCCACGCCGCCGGATCGCTCACGGTGCCCGCCACCATCGCCCCGAGCCCGCCGGACCGCGCGGCGGGCACGCCCGCCCGGCACGCCCAGGTGAGCGCCAGCCGCCCGGCCACGCAGGCGGTCACCAGGGCGGGATAGCCGGCCTCGGTCAGCGCCGCCGCCTGGACGAGCAGCGTGATGACCAGCGTCATCACCCCGAACGGCCCGATGTCCGACTTCTTCATGATGTCGAGGGCGTCTTCGGCGGGCCGGCCGCTGCCCAGGCCGTCGGCGAGGTCGGCCAGCCCGTCCAGGTGCAGGCCGCGGGTGAGCGCGGCGAGCAGTCCGAGCGCGAGCGCCGCGCCCAGCAGCGGCGGCCCCGGCAGCAGCAGCGCCAGGCCCGCCACCGCGCCGAGCCCCAGCCCGACCGCGGGGGCCGCCACCATGGCCGGCCCGGCGACCTCCCGATCGACCCTGCCGACCCGCACGGGAACGGCGCTGAGCATGCCGATCGCGAAGCGCAGCCCATGGGTCAGCTCAGCAAGCGGCATAACGACCGATCCTAGGGCCGACTAATGTGGCGGGAATGCACGTGCTTGAACTCGAAGGTGTAGCTGTCCGGGTTGTCGGCAAAACGCTGCTCGACGGCATCGACTGGCAGGTGGCGTACGGCGACCACTGGGTGATCCTCGGCCCCAACGGCGCGGGCAAGACCACCCTGCTCTCGCTGGCCGGGGCGGTGCGCCACCCGAGCGAGGGCGCGGTCAGCGTGCTCGGCCACCGGCTCGGCCGGGTCGACCTGCGGGAGCTGCGCCGCCACATCGGCCTGGTCGCGGCCAGTCAGCGGCTGATCGACGAGGACCTGCTGGAGGAGGAGGGCGCCACCGCCCACACAGTGGTCCTGACCGGCCACACCGGCACGAGCGTCCCGCTGTGGGACAAGTACGGCGACAACGAGCGCGAGCGCGCCACCCGCCTGCTGGCCGACCTGGGCTGCAAGGACCTGGTCGAGCGCCCGTTCCGGGTGTGCTCGCAAGGGGAGCGGGCCCGGATCCGAGTGGCCAGGGCCCTCATGGCCGAGCCCGCCGTGCTGCTGCTCGACGAGCCGTTCGCCGGGCTCGACCTGCCGGCCCGCGAGGACCTCATCACCGCGGTCGAGCAGCTGGCCGCCACCCGTCCGGTGCTGACCACGGTCACGGTGACCCACCACCTGGAGGAGGTGCCCGCGACCACCACGCACGCGCTGCTCATGCGCGACTCGCGGCTGCTGGCCGCCGGGCCGGTGTCGGAGGTGCTCACCCCCGGCCTGCTGTCCGAGTGCTTCGGCCGTCCGCTGCACGTCGACCGCCTCGACGGCCGCTGGTACGCCAGAGCCGTACGCCCGTAGTCCCGGCTCCCGGAGGCCACCGGCTCACAGTTCCAGCGGACGTCCCGCGACCACCAGGGCGACGTACTCCGACTCGGCGGCGAGCCGTTCGTTGAGCCTGCCGAGCGCGTCCCTGAAGGCCCGGCCGGCGGACGTGGCGGGCACCACGCCCATCCCCACCTCGTCCGAGACCGCCACGAGCGGCACCGGCGTGCCACGCCACGCCTCGACCAGCTCCGCGCAGCGCCGGGCGACCGGCGTGCGGTCGCCGTCCCAGGCCCCGTGCTCGTCGAACACCGCCGCCAGCCACGTGCCCAGCCCGTCGATCAGCAGGGGCGTGCGCGCCGCCGCGATGACCCCGGTCAGGTCCGTCGTCTCCACCGTGTCCCAGTGAGCGGGCCGCCGTTCCCGGTGCGCCCGTACCCGCGCCGCCCATTCGCCGTCCGCCGCGCCGTCGCCGCCGGTGGCGACATAGGTGACGTACGGCTCGGCCGCCAGCCGCAGCTCCGCCTCGGCCGACTTGCCCGACCTGGACCCGCCGAGCAGCAACGCCCGCCGCGGCGGGGTCTCGCGGACCGTTCCGCCGCTGCCCAGGACCGTCCCGTCCGGCACGGCCACCGCCCCCCACAACCGCAGCCGCCTGGCCAGCTCCTCCTCCGACCTGATCCGGTGGTCCAGCCACGCGGCCACCACTGTGGTCCGGTCGTCGGCCGGCCCGGCGCGGCGCAGCTCGCCGAGCCGCTGCGGGCGGTCCAGCAGGTCGAGCACGACGACGTCGTAGCGGGCGGGACCGTCCGAGGGGGCCTCCCGGCCCGGCGGCAGGCACAGCACCGCCGCGCCGTCGGCCGCCACCAGCCCGAGCCCGCCGCCGAACGCGCCGCCGCCGGTGAAGGGGAACCGCGCCGTGTCGTCCACGAGCAGCTCGAAGGGGCGGCGACGGCCCTGGGGGAGCCGGGCGCACGAGGCGCACGGGCACCCGTCCACCGGCCACCCCGCCGCACCCCCGGTCCCGGAGAGAAGAATCTTCACCGCCCAGAGGCTACCGACCGGCCCGACCGGCCCGACCGGCCCGACCCGGGCGACCGGGGCGGCGGCGGGCGGCCAGGGCCGTGCCCGCGCCGAGCAACAACAGCGCCCCCGCCCCGCCCGCGATCAGCAGCGCCGGAACTCCGCCGGGCGCGCTCGCGGGCGCGGCGGCCCGCTCGGCGACGCCCGCCTCCTGGGACGGGCCCGTCCCCGCGCCCTGGGACGGGGCCGTCCCCGCGGCCTGGGACGGGTAGCCGCTGACCGACACGACCTCGCCGCGCCCGTTCACGCCGACCCTGGCCGTGGAGGCCAGGAGCTGGGCGGCGGTCGCGTCCTCGGCGCCGGTCACGCAGCGCAGCAGCGGGTGCGCCGGCGGCCGCTCACCGGACGGGACGTCGCCCTCCCCGTCCCCGAAGTCCACCGCGACCGCCACCCGCTTGTGCCCCGAGCCGGCCGCGTCCTGGACGCACACCGCCGGGAACGACGGCAGCTCACCCCCCGGCGGCTCGCCCACCGACCCGTCGGCCGAGACCGCGAAGCGCCACCCGACGACCGAGCCGTCCGCCGGCTCGTACGCGGCCGTGGACGCCAGCCACGCCGTGCCGTCGCTGCGCCAGACCCCCCACAGCCGCACGATCCCCGGCGCGGGACCGCCGGGCCGCGAGGAGGGTGAGCCGAGCGCGGAGGAGGGGAGAAGGACTACGGCGGCCGCCCCCAGGACGACCGCCGCGGCAACACGGCCCGCGCGCAGCATCGATGGACCTCCGAGCTCGGGAGTAGGGTTCCAGTGCCGTCGGAGGGAAGGCGCCGGCGAACCCGCGGAGAAGGAGCGTATGGCATGACATGGCGGTGGCGTTATGAAAATGCAAATGGTGGTGAGGTGACGGACCGCCCTTTGCCGCGAGAGGTTTTCCCGAGTCAGGCCGATGCGGAGTCCTGGCTCGGGGAGAACTGGCGTGAGCTGCTCGAATCCGGGGTCGAGCAGGTGTCGCTGCTCGACGAGGACCGCGTCGAATACACGGGAATGTCATTGCGTCCGGAGTGATCCGCGAAAAAGGGAACCCCTTGAGCGCATTGCGGCTCAAGGGGTTTCCGTTTTCCGGTTCACGGACGGATGGCGGGGCTCACCGTCTTGGCCGGGTCGCGCTCCACGACCGTGCCGAGCACGTCGTCGATGCGCTTGAGCACGTCGTCCTCCAGCTTGACGCCGGCCGCCTTGACGTTGTCGCGCACCTGCTCGGGGCGGGTGGCGCCGACGATGGCGCTGGAGACGTTCGGGTTCTGCAGCACCCAGGCCACGGCGAGCTGGGCCATGGTCAGGCCGAGGTCGTCGGCGATCGGCCGCAGCTCCTGAACGCGGGTGAGCACGTCGTCGTTCATGTACCGCGCGATCATGGCGCTGCCGCTCGCGTCGGTCGCCCGCGAGCCCTGCGGAGGCTGCTGGCCGGGCAGGTACTTGCCGGTGAGCACGCCCTGCGCGATCGGCGACCAGACGATCTGGCCGAGGCCCTCGCGCTCGCTCAGCGGCACGACCTCCGCCTCGATGACCCGCCACAACATCGAGTACTGCGGCTGGTTCGACACGATCCGGTCGAAGCCCATCTCGTCGGCGATCTTCAGCGCGCGGCCGATCTGCTCGGCCGTCCACTCGCTGACGCCGACGTAGAGCACCTTGCCCTGGCGTACGAGGTCGTCGAACGTCTTGAGGGTCTCCTCAAGGGGCGTCTCGTTGTCGAAGCGGTGGGCCTGGTACAGGTCGACGTAGTCGGTCTGGAGGCGGCGCAGCGAGGCGTTGATCGACTCGGTGATGTGCTTGCGGGACAGCCCGCGGTCGTTCTTGCCGGGGCCGGTGGGCCAGTAGACCTTGGTGAAGATCTCCAGCGACTCCCTGCGGACGCCCTTGAGCGCCCGGCCGAGCACCTCCTCGGCTTTCGTCCCCGCGTAGACGTCGGCGGTGTCGAAGGTGGTGATGCCCTCGTCGAGCGCCGCCTGCACGCAGAGCTTGGCGGCGTCCTCCTCGACCTGGGAGCCGTGGGTGAGCCAGTTGCCGTAGCTGATCTCACTGACCATGAGACCGCTGCGGCCGAGGTGTCGGAATTCCATACGTTCGACCTTAGAGCGTCACATGAGCCGATTCGATTCGGGATAGGGTGCGCGACGTGCTCAAGCTCGTCCGCCAGGCTCTCACCGCGGCCGTCCTGATCGCCCTCGCGGTGCGGTTGCGCCGCCGGGCCCGCCTGCCGCGGGCCGAGCCGCCGCCGTCCGTCCCGGCGCCCGCGTCGCGGCGCCGACGTGTGGGAACGGTCCTGTCGTGGCTGGTCATCGCGGTCGTCGTGACGCTCACGCTGGGGTTCGCCCTGATGGGGACGTCGGTGCAGCGCGGCGCCCTGGCCCTCGTGCGCGCCGTCACCGAACAGCAGGAACCGCCCCCGGCGGGCCCCGAGCCCGTGACGCCCCTGACGGCCGTGATCCCCGTGACGCCCGTGGAGCCGCCGGCCGAGGCCGTGGCGACCGCGCAGCCCACGCCCGCCGCCTCCGCCGCCCAGGCGCCCAACTGCGCGCCCCGGCGCCGCCCGATCGACCCCCGCAGGGTCGCGCCCGACGTCAAGCGAGCCGTGGACGCCCAATGGCGGCGCATCGAACGCTGGCTCAGGAGCAACGCCCCCCGCACCTACCGCACGCTCGGCGGCCCGGTCAGGGCGCGCACGATCGCCGTGGCCGAGTCGCAGATGGGCGTGGACTTCCCCGACGCCCTGCGCGCCTCCCTGCTGCGCCACAACGGCGCGCGCGGCGCCGGCGTCCTGGGCTTCCGCCCCGGCGCCGGCGACCATCTCACCGTCCGCGGCATCAGGGACGCCTGGCGCGAGATGTGCGCCCGCCGTCCGGCCGGGTCCTGGGACGGCCTGCTGATCCCGATCCTGTCCTACACGGCCGCCGACGGCGTCACGGCGTACGCCACCGTGAGCTCGGCCGACGGGACGGTGTCCGGGGTCACGGGCAGGCGGCTGCGGTCGTCGTACACGCTGCTGCGGACCGTCGCCGACGCCCTCGAACGGGGCGGCGCGATCGACGGCCGCCGCCCCGTGGTCACCGGCGGTGTCCTGCGCTGGAAACCGGCCCGCTGAGCGGGGGCGCACGGCGGAAGGCGGGAAGCACGAGTGCCCACCACCGGACGGTGATGGGCACGCGGACGTCGCCGATAAGTCGTTTTCCCGAAAAATCGGGAAAACGGGGCTACTTCTTGGGCGGCGCGGGCTTCCCGCCCGGCAGCACCGTGGGCGGCGGGAACCGCAGCTTGCGGATCTGCAAAGCGCGCATGGCCGCGTAGAAGCCGACGCCCTTCACGCTCTCGTTCGGGAACTTGGCCGCGACCTCCTTCTTCACCTTCCACGCCACGTAGAGGGAGGTGGCCAGGACGCCGACCATCATGATCGGCCAGCCGACCGCGATCACGATGTTGAGCACCTTGGCGCGGATCTCGATCGGCCACGGGATCCAGGTCGCCAGCAGGATCAGTAGCGAGAACGGCAGGAAGTACTGGCTGGGCAGGCGCCGCGAGTCGACCCAGTCGCGCGCGAACTTGCGCCCCGGACCCTTGTCGCGAACCGGAAGATAACGCTCGTCACCTGCGAGCATGCCCTTGCGGGCCCGGTCGCGCTCGGCGGCCTGCTTGGCGCGCATCTGCCGATAGGCCTCCTTGCGGTCCTTCGGCGCGGAGACCGGCTGGCGTCGTCTGCCCTCGGCATCCCGGCGCTTGGGTGTGGGACGACCTTTACCCTGGGGCTTAGGATCGTCAACGGGGACGGGGGTGTCGTCCACGGAGGTTTGGGATCGGCGTCGCAACACACGTCAACCCTACCTGGACTGCAACTTAGTGACGCCCCCGTGCGTTATGCGTAGGGTAATCCCAAGGCGGCTGCGCTGCATTGGGTGAACACCAGCACGACCTAGAAGGGGACGGCCGACGCGCATGAGCGTGATGAAGAGACTTTCGATGATCTTCAAGTCCAAGGCCAACAAGGCCCTGGACAAGATGGAGGATCCGCGCGAGACGCTTGACTACTCCTATCAGCGGCAGCTCGAGTTGCTGCAGAAGGTGCGTCGAGGGGTGGCCGACGTGGCCACCTCGCGCAAGCGGGTAGAACTGCAGATCAACGGCCTGGAGGCGCAGGCCAGGCGCTACGAGGACCAGGGCCGCAAGGCGCTGTCCGTCGGGCGCGAGGACCTCGCGCGCGAGGCCCTGCAGCGGCGGTCCAATCTGCAGGGGCAGATGGCCGACCTCAAGGTCCAGCACGACAACCTGCAGGCCGAGGAGGAGAAGCTGACCACGGCTTCCCAGCGGCTGCAGGCCAAGGTCGACTCCTTCCGCACGAAGAAGGAGACGATCAAGGCGACCTACACCGCCGCCGAGGCCCAGACGCGCATCAACGAGGCGTTCTCCGGCATCTCCGAGGAGATGGGCGACGTCGGCCTGGCGATCCAGCGCGCCGAGGACAAGACGGCGCAGATGCAGGCCCGCGCGGGCGCGATCGACGAGCTGCTGGCCAGTGGCGCGCTCGACGACTTCAGCGGCACCCGCGGCGACGACATCCAGGCCGAGCTCGACCGCATGGGCGGCGGCATGGACGTCGAGCTGGAGCTGGCCCGGATGAAGGCCGAGCTGGGCCAGGGCCCGGCGCCCAAGAGCGCCATCGAGCAGGGGCAGCCCCAGCAGCAGGCCCAGCCGCAGCAGGGTCACACCCAGCAGCTGCGTCAGCCCGGGGAGAACGCATGATCGTCAGAATCATGGGCGAGGGCCAGGTCGAGATCTCGCCGGACGACATCGCGGTGCTCAACGAGCTCGACAGCGAGCTGGAGGCCGCCATCGAGACCGGTGACGAGGGGGCCTTCCGCGTCAAGCTGCACGCGTTGCTCGACAAGGTGCGCCATGTGGGCAAGGCGCTTCCCGACGACAGCCTTGAGCCGTCAGAGCTGATCCTTCCCCCCGCGGACGCCTCGATCGAGGAGGTCCGGGAGATGCTGGGCGACCAAGGCCTCATTCCGGGCTGAGTCCCGTGGGCACGCGGTTCGCGTCCGACAGCGGCCTGACCCGCCGCATGGTCGTGACGATGTTCCTGCTGGGGCTGCTCTACGTGGCGTTCGTCGGCGTGCTGATCGCCCTCGGCGTGCGCGCGCTGACCGTGCTGGTGCTCGCCGGGGGGCTGCTGCTGGTGCAGTACTTCCTGTCCGACCGCATCGCCCTGTTCGCGATGCACGGACGGGAGGTCTCCCCACAGGAGGCCCCCGAGCTCCACGGCCTGATCGACCGGCTGTGCGCGCTGGCGGACATGCCCAAGCCGCGGGTGGCGATCGCCGACTCCGACGTCCCCAACGCCTTCGCCACCGGTCGTAACCAGAAGCGGGCCGTCGTCTGCGTGACGACGGGCATCCTGCGCCGCCTGGAGCCTCAGGAGCTCGAAGGCGTCCTGGCGCACGAGTTGTCGCACGTCGCCCATCGCGACGTCGCCGTCATGACGATCGCCTCGTTCCTCGGCATCGTCGCCGGGCTGATGACGAGGTTCGCCCTGTACGCCGGCTTCGGCGGACGCCGGGACAACGGCCAGGGCGGCGTGCCGGTCGGGCTGATCATCATGTTCGTCTCGCTCGTCGTGTACGCCGTCAGCTTCCTGCTCACCAGAGCCCTGTCGCGCTACCGCGAGCTGGCCGCCGACCGGGCCGGAGCCCTGCTCACGCAGCGTCCCTCGGCCCTGGCCAGCGCGCTGACCAAGGTCACCGGCGACATGGCCCGCATCCCGACCACCGACCTGCGCGAGGCGGCGCCGTTCAACGCCTTCTACTTCGCCCCGGCCCTGGCCAGGGGGGAGACGCTGGCGAACCTGTTCTCCACGCATCCGCCGCTGGAGCGCCGGCTCGAACTCCTCGCGTCCATCTCCAAGCAGCTCGGAAGGGGCTGAGGTGCGCATGGGCTGGCTCGACTCGCTGCTGGGCCGGTCCAAGCCGGTCAAGCCCAACCTCGACGCGCTGTTCGCGCTGCCGTCCGCGGCCGTGACGCTCCAGGCCGCGACCGGTCTCGTCCCCACCGGTCTCGGCTCGGTGTCGTTCAGGGCGGCGGAGGGCGGCGCGTTCGCCACGCTGGAGAGCGACGTCAAGGCGCTGCTGGGCGGGCGCGTCGAGGAGTCCGACGACGGCTACGGCTACACCTGGCTGCTGGTCCGCCGCACGCCGGACGACGTCAGCGACCTGGTCACCGAGTTGCACGCGGTCAACTCCTCGCTGGAGTCGGCCGGATTCGGGCCCTCGCTGCTGTGCTCGCTGGTGTCGTTCGCCGATCCGGCGGGCAGGCGGCTGGCGGTGGTCTACCTGTACAAGCGCGGCACGTTCTACCCGTTCGCGCCGCTGCCCGGGAACAGGCGCGACAACGCCCTCGAACTACAGGCCAGAGGCGTCCTGGACGGCGAGCTGCCGCTGGAGGCCGACCTCGGCCGATGGTTCCCGGTATGGGGTGCTCCGGGCCTTTGACCACGGATGGTGTTCTAATCATCACGTGGAGCGAAGGTTGTTCGTCGCCGCGGCCTCGGCGCTCATCGTGGCGGCCGTGCTGTACAGCGCCTGGATCACCGGCCAGTTCACCACGCCCGCCGTGGACAGGACCGACGGCTACGTGAGCGAGCTGGCCGCCCGCGACCAGCCGTGGACGCGTCTGTTCCGGGTCAGCGACGTGCTGTCCGGGCTGGCCTGCCTGGCTGCCGTGGCGACGCTGCCCAGGGTGGCGCGCGAGTGGGCCGGCTGGCTGGCGCTGGCCGCCTTCGGGCTGCTGACGGTCGTCTCCGGCCTGGTCCCGCTCGACTGCGCCGTGCTCAGCGACCCCGCCTGCCGCGGCGAGACGGTCTCGCACCGGCTCCACATGGTGGCCGGCGCGCTGGCCACGACGGCCGTGCTGACCGCCATGGCGGTGCTCTCCGCGCGCTGGCGCTCGTGGGTGTCGTGGTTGTTCACCGGCCTGAACGTGGGGGCCACCGGGCTCATGCTGGCCGCCCTGGCCGCCGGGCGGCTGGCCGGCGTCGCTCACCGGATCCAGCTCACGATGGTCGCCGTCTGGGTCGTGTACGTGGCGCTCAGGCTGCTCGTCCACGACGACGACGAGGCCCCCTGCGGTCCTCCGCACGTCCTCGACCAGGGCGCGGGCCCCGGCGTGCTCATCACGGCGGGCCTCGGCGGCGCCTGGTTCCACTGGGACGCCGTGGCCGCCGGCCTGGCCGCCTGCCACCGGGTCGTCCGCTTCGACCGTCCCGGGCTCGGCCTCAGCCCGCCCGCGACCGACCGGCCCACCCTGTACGGCGAGGTGGCCCGGCTGGCCGCGCTGGCCCCCGCGCAGCCGTCCCAGGTCACCCTGGTCGCGCACGGCCTGTCCTGCTGGCACGCCGAGGCGTTCGCCCGGTTGCACCCGCTCTGCGTGGCCAAGCTCGTCCTGGTGGACCCCAGTCCGCCGCCCGTGCGCCGGCCGCTCGCGCTCGCCGCCGTCCTGGGCGCGTGGCTGCCCGCGCTCGGCGGCACATGGGGCGCGAACGTGCTGGCCCGCCTGACCGGGCCGCCGGCGCACCGCCTGGTCACGGGCATGGGCGACCCCTTCGGTGTGTACCGGATGGGCAAGGTGCCCGCGGCGGTGGCGGGGGAGTGGCTGGCCCGCCGCGACATGGCCGCCGACCTCCGTGACATCCGGGCCGGTCATCCCTTTCCCGACATCCCGGTCACCGTGCTCGGCGCGGGCGGCCGGGACGCCCGCAGGCAGAGCCTGGCGGCCCGCCTCGACGCCAAGCTGGTGCTGCTGCCCCGCTCGGGGCACCAGGTCGAGCTGGACGATCCGGGCGCGATCGTCGACGCTGTCTGAACCGCTGTCTGAACCGCTGTCTGAACCGCTGTCTGAACCGCTGTGTGAGCCGGCCGTGGGCGGGGGCAGGACACGCCCGTAGGATCGAGGCGAACCCAGTCTTAGGGGGCAGGCGTGGACATCTCCGTCGTCGGTGAGGGCAGCGTGCAGGCCGCGCCCGACGTCCTGCGGTTGCTGGCGGGCGTCGAGG
The DNA here is from genome assembly GCF_040649795.1 of Nonomuraea sp. NPDC048881. Lineage (NCBI taxonomy): Bacteria > Bacillati > Actinomycetota > Actinomycetes > Streptosporangiales > Streptosporangiaceae > Nonomuraea > Nonomuraea sp. NPDC048881. The sequence goes on along the minus strand of NZ_JBEZGC010000009.1, from coordinate 394,315 downwards.
TGCGCAGGGCGTCGGCGTCCGAGGCGTTCACGGCGGTCAGGGCCGCCGCGGCCCGGCTGGCCGACGCGCTGGCCGGGGCCGGCGTCGCGGCCCACGACGTGCGCACGGTCGAGCTCTCGCTCGGCCCCGAGTACGAGGTATATCCGAAGGTCTCCGCCTACCGGGCGGCCCAGGGCGTCGAGGTGGTCGTCAGGGACCTGTCGCGGGCCGACGCCGTCATCGACACGGTCGCCGGCGTGGGCGAGGAGGCCAGGCTCAACGGCGTGACCTTCGAGCTGTCCGACCCGGCGTCGGTGCTCGGCGAGGCCAGGGCGAGAGCGTTCAGGGACGCCGCGGCCAAGGCCGCCCACTACGCCGAGCTGGCCGGACGCCCGCTCGGCCCGGTCGTGTCGATCTCCGAGGAGATCAGGGGCGGCCCCCAGCCGCTGGTCGCGATGGCCGCGGCGGCCGAGAGCGCGTCCTCGGTCAGCCCCGGCCGCCAGACGCTCACGGTCGGCGTCCGCGTCGGCTACGACTTCGCCTGACCGAGCCGCAGCCGCAGCCGCAGCCGCAGCCGCAGCCGCAGCCGAGCCGCAGCCGGAGCCGGAACAGAGCCGGGCCCGTGGCGAGGGCGGGCGCTCCTCGCCACGGGCCCGGCCCGTCGGGGGAGGGCGTTACGGGAGCGCCAGCATGCGGTCCAGCGCCACCCTGGCCCAGTGGGCGGTGTCCTCGTCCACCGTGATCCGGTTGACGACGTCGCCCAGCACGAGCGACTCCAGCGCCCACACCAGGTGCGGCAGGTCGATCCGGTTCATCGTGGAGCAGTAGCAGACCGTCCGGTCCAGGAACGACACGTTCTTGTCGGGGAACATCGTGGCCAGCCGCTTGACCAGGTTCAGCTCGGTGCCGACGGCCCAGCTCGACCCGGCGGGAGCGGCCTGGAGGGTCTTGATGATGTGCTCGGTCGAGCCCACGTGGTCGGCCTTGAGCACCACCTCGTGCCGGCACTCGGGGTGGACCAGCACGTTCACGCCGGGGATGCGCGCGCGCACGTCGTCGACGGACTCGGCCGTGAAGCGGCCGTGCACCGAGCAGTGGCCCTTCCACAGGATCATCCGCGCCCGGTCGAGCTGCTCGCGGGTCAGCCCGCCGTCGGGGCGGTGGGGGTTCCAGACCACGCAGTCCTCCAGGGACATGCCCATCTCCAGCACCGCCGTGTTGCGCCCGAGGTGCTGGTCGGGCAGGAACAGCACCTTGCGGCCCTGCTCGAAGGCCCAGTCGAGCGCCCGTTCGGCGTTGGAGGAGGTGCACACCACCCCGCCGTTGCGCCCGCAGAACGCCTTGATGTCGGCGCTGGAGTTCATGTACGTGACGGGGACCACCTCGCCGGCCAGACCGGCGTCCTCAAGGGCCTCCCAGCACTCCTCCACCTGGTCGAACGTGGCCATGTCGGCCATGGAGCACCCGGCGGCGAGGTCGGGCAGCACCACCTTCTGGGCGTCGCCGGTGAGGATGTCGGCGGACTCGGCCATGAAGTGCACGCCGCAGAAGACGATGAACTCCGCCTCGGGCCGCGCGGCGGCCTGCTGGGCGAGCTTGAAGGAGTCGCCGGTCACGTCGGCGAACTGGATGACCTCGTCGCGCTGGTAGTGGTGGCCCAGCACGAACAGGCGGTCGCCCAGCGCCTCCTTGGCCTTGCGGGCGCGTTCGACCAGGTCAGGGTCGGACGCGGGCGGCAGCTCGCCGGGACAGTCGACGCCCTTCTCGCTGTGCGGATCGGCGCCCTGTCCGAGGACGAAGAGCGGCAGCCCAGTCTGGGTGGCCATCGCCATACCCCCTTATCGTCGTTTTGACGATACTCACCATGACACATGGACGAACGTGGTTATTCCGGGGGTAGGGGACCCGGGAATGTGTGGCATGGGCGAGGTGTTGGTAGCGTCATCAGTAGGACGTCGGAAACAGACAGCCGGGTTAGGGAGTCAGCAGATGACGGTTGAGAGCAGCGAGACCACGACGCAGGGCCTGATCCTGACTGACGCGGCCGCCGCGAAGGTCAAGAGCCTGCTGGAGCAGCAGGGTGAGGAAGGTCTGCAGCTGAGGGTCGCCGTGCAGCCGGGTGGTTGCTCCGGCCTGCGCTACCAGCTCTTCTTCGACGACCGTTCCATGGACGGTGACGTGGTGACGGACTTCGGCGGTGTCAGCGTGGTCACCGACCGCATGAGCGCGCCCTACCTGATGGGCGCCAGCATCGACTTCGTCGACACGATCGAGAAGCAGGGCTTCACCATCGACAACCCCAACGCCACCGGCTCCTGCGCCTGTGGCGACTCGTTCAACTAAGGGGTCACGGCTTCGGCCTGTGGGGTCCCGCCCGCCTTTGTGCGAGCGGGACCTTCGCGTATTCTCGTGGGGCTCATTGGCCTGCTGACAACGAGGAAGAAGAATCCCGTGCGCATCGCCGTAACCGGCTCCATCGCGACAGACCACCTGATGACGTTCCCAGGAAGCTTCGGCGATCAGCTCATCGCCGAGCAGCTCGACCGGGTGTCGCTCTCGTTCCTGGTCGACGACCTTCAGATCCGTCGCGGCGGCTGCGCGGCCAACATCGCCTTCGGCATGGGCTGTCTCGGCCTCAAGCCGATCCTGGTGGGCGCCGTCGGCAACGACTTCGCCGACTACCGCTCCTGGCTGGAGCGCCACGGCGTCGACTGCGAGTCCGTGCACATCTCCGAGACGCAGCACACCGCGCGCTTCCTGTGCACCACCGACGAGCACCACAACCAGATCGCCTCCTTCTACACCGGGGCGATGGCCGAGGCGCGGCTGATCGAGCTGCAGCCGGTCGCCGCCCGGGTCGGCGGCCTCGACCTGGTGCTGATCAGCCCCAACGACCCCGACGCGATGCTGCGGCACACCGACGAGTGCCGCCAGCGCGGCATCCCCTTCGCCGCCGACATCTCCCAGCAGCTCGCCCGCATGGAGGACGAGCAGATCAGGCAGCTCGTCGACGGCGCCGCCTACCTGTTCTCCAACGACTACGAGAAGGGGCTCATCGAGCAGAAGACCGGCTGGTCCGACGAGGAGATCCTCGACCGGGTCGGCGTCCGCGTCACCACGCTCGGCCCCAAGGGCGCCGTCATCGACCGCAAGGGCGAGCCGTCCATCCAGGTCGCCCCGGCCCCCGAGCGCGGCAAGGCCGACCCCACGGGCGTCGGCGACGCCTTCCGCGCCGGCTTCCTGTCCGGCCTGGCCTGGGGCCTGCCGCTGGAGCGCTGCGGCCAGATCGGCAACCTGACGGCCACGCACGTGCTGGAGCGCGTCGGCGGCCAGGAGTACGAGCTGGGGCAGAAGGTCTTCCTGGAGCGCTTCACGGCCGCCTACGGCGCCGAGGCCGCGGCCGACATCGCCGGCCACGTGCGCTGCTACCACCCCTGACACGCGTACGCCCCGCCCGCCGCAGGCGTGGCGGGGCGATCCCCGTACGGGTGTCAGCGCTTGGCGTACACCCGGTGCACGAACTCGGCGAGCTGGTCGTCCGGCAGGCACCGGGCGAGGTCGGCCTCGCTGATCATGCCGACGATGCGCTCGTTCTCCAGCACCGGCAGCCGCTTGATCTGGTTCTGCTCCATGCGCGACAGCGCCTCCTGCACGGTGGCGTCCGCCGTCACCCAGACCAGGCCGGTCGCCAGCTCGCCCGCCGTCACCTGCGCGGGGTCGTGACCGGCCGCGACGCACTTGATCACGATGTCGCGGTCGGTGATGATGCCGGTCACCCGGTCGTCGGGGCCGCACACGGGCAGCGCGCCCACGTCGTTGCTGCGCATCATCTGAGCCGCCCGGTCGAGCGTCTCGTGCGCGGCGATGCACTCCGCGCCCGTGCTCATCACGTCACGGGCGGTCTCGTTCCCCTTGGCCATGGTCTCCCCCGAATGTCGATGTGCCGTCAGGGGAGGGCCCTACCCACAAACCGTCAGTAGTTGCGCATCACGTGGATGGCCCAGCCGCCCTCGGGCAGCTCGTACGAGGCCACGTGGCGGTGGGACTTCAGCCGGCACCACGCCGGCACGTCGGTGTAGGCCGCCGGATCGTCGGCCAGCACCGCCACCACGGCGTTGAGCGGCACGTGGTTGATCTGCTCGGCGAGCATGATGATCGGGATCGGGCACTTCTTCCCGAGCGCGTCGATCGTCAATGACGGCTGAGTTACCTCGGTCATGCGACTCCTGCGTCGTGCCGGATGCGGCGCACCAGATCGGGCAGCACGGCCAGGAACCGGTCGACCTCGGCCGCGGACGTGCCCCTGGGCAGCGACACCCGGACATTCCCATGCGTCAGCACGCCCATCGCTTCGAGGACGTGCGATGGACGAAGCGTACTAGCGGTGCACGAGCTTCCGGACGATACGGCGAATCCCGCCTTGTCCAGTTCGGTGAGCAGCGCCTCGCCGTCGACGTAGAGACACGAGAAGGTCACGATGTGGGGCGCCCGCCCGACCGGGTCGCCGATCACCTCGACGTCCGGCACGACCTTCGGCACGGTCTCCCTGATCCGGGCGACGAGCGTGGACAGCCGGGCCTGCTCCTGCGCCGCCTCGGCGCTCATCGCGCGCAGCGCCGCCGCCGCGGCCACGATGCCCGGCACGTTCTCGAAGCCGGGGACCCGCCGCCGCTCGCGTTCGTCCTCGGGCAGGAACGAGCGGAACCGGGTGCCCTTGCGCACCGCCAGCACGCCCACCCCGGCCGGGCCGCCCCACTTGTGGGCGCTGGCGGTCAGCACCGACCAGCCCGGCGGTATCGGCATGCGGCCGGCCGTCTGGGCGGCGTCGACCAGCAGCGGCACCCCGCCCGCCCGGCAGGCGGCGGCGGCCTCGGCGACCGGCTGCACCGTGCCCACCTCGTGGTTGGCCGTCTGGAGGCAGGCCAGCGCCGTGCCGGGACGCGCGACGGCCTCGGCGAACGCGTCGAGGTCGACCCGCCCCTCCAGGCTCACGCCCACCGTCTCGACCGTGCCGCCGTCGCGTTCGTGCACGCCGGCCGCGTGCAGCACGCTGGAGTGCTCGACCGCGCTGGTGACCAGATGACGCCCGACCCTGCGCCTGCCGTGTAGGGTGCCGAGCACGCCGAGATGCGCGGCCTGCGTGCCGGACGAGGTGAACGACACCTCGTCGGGGCGCGCGCCGAGCGCCTCGGCCACCTCCGTGCGGGCCTGCTCCAGCAGCAGGTGAGCGCGGCGGGCCTGGGTGTACAGTCTCGCGGGGTCGGCCCAGCCGACGTCGATCGCCGCCAGCAGCGCCTCGCGTGCCTGAGGGTGGAGCGGCTCGCTCGAGGCCGCGTCGAAATACGCCACGAGACTCATCGTCCCACTTGCGGCGCCATCGAGGGGTCGCGCGGTAGGGCGGGACACCTGCACGCTAATGTGTCTGCAATCAGCTGTGCATTTGGAAATACGAGCACCCAAGGGAAAGACTCTTGGGCTTCATCTGTGGGGTAGGCGATCCGTGAGTCCGACTCGCCGTACGACGCGGCGTTCGTTGGCCCGGCGCAGGGTGCCGCGCGCCGCCGCTTTGGCGTTGCTGCTGGCCACTGCTACGGCGTGTGCTAATGACGTTCCCAAGTTCGACTGGTCCAACGGCCTGCTGCCCGAGGGCGTGACCGAGCAGGCCAAGGTCGTTCAGCATCTGTGGAACGGGGCCTGGATCGCCGCACTCGCCACGGGCGTCGTCGTCATCGTCCTGATCGTCTGGGCCGCGATCTTCCACCGCAAGCGCAGGGGGAAGGCCGAACTGCCGCCCCAGGTGCGCTACAACCTGCCGATCGAGATCCTCTACACGGTGGTCCCGCTCGTCATGGTCTCGGTGTTCTTCTTCTTCACCGCCCGCGACAGCAAGGCCCTCACGGACGTCGCGGGTGACGCGCCCGTCAAGGTCAAGGTCGAGGCCTACCAGTGGAGCTGGCGCTTCACCACGACCTACAACGGCAAGACGACGCAGCCCGTGTCCGGCATGCCGGTGCACGACTACCACCAGGGCCCTCAGCTGGTCCTGCCGACGAACACCAAGGTCGAGTTCGACCTCTCGACCGACGACGTGATCCACTCGTTCTGGGTGCCCGAGTTCCTGTTCAAGCGGGACATCATCCCCGGCATCCCGGAGGGCAACCCGGGGCGCAAGTTCGAGATCAAGACGCTCGGCGACGACCGCGTGGGCGTCTACGCCGGCCGGTGCGCCGAGCTGTGCGGCGTCGACCACAGCCGGATGCTGTTCTCGGTGAAGCTCGTCAAGCAGGCTGAGTTCGACCAGTACATCGCGACCCAGGCTGGGAGTGCCCAGTGACCGCCATCCAAGAACCGCTTCGGGCGCCGGTCCGGCCCGTCACCAAGGGCCAGATCATCGCCAAGTGGATGTCCTCGACCGATCACAAGATCATCGGGCACATGTACCTGATCACGTCGTTCGCCTTCTTCCTGATCGGCGGCGTCATGGCGCTGATCATGCGGGCCGAGCTGGCGCAGCCGGGGCTGCAGTTCACCAGCAACGAGCAGTTCAACCAGCTGTTCACCATGCACGGCACGATCATGCTGCTGATGTTCGCGACGCCGCTGTTCGCCGGCTTCGCCAACGAGCTGATGCCGCTCCAGATCGGCGCCCCCGACGTGGCGTTCCCGCGCCTGAACATGGTCAGCTACTGGCTCTACCTGTTCGGCAGCGTCATCGCCGTGTCCGGCTTCCTCACCCCGGGCGGCGCCGCCTCCTTCGGCTGGTTCGCCTACACGCCGCTGTCGAACGCGATCCACTCGCCCGGCATCGGCGGCGACCTGTGGATCATGGGCCTGGCCCTGTCGGGCCTCGGCACGATCCTCGGCGCGGTGAACTTCATCACCACGATCATCTGCATGCGCGCCCCCGGCATGACCATGTTCCGCATGCCGATCTTCACCTGGAACGTCCTGCTGACCAGCATGCTCGTGCTGATGGCCTTCCCCGTGCTGGCCGCCGCGCTGCTGGCGCTGGAGGCCGACCGCAAGCTCGGCACCCACATCTTCGACCCGGCCAACGGCGGGCCGATCCTGTGGCAGCACCTGTTCTGGTTCTTCGGCCATCCCGAGGTGTACATCATCGCGTTGCCGTTCTTCGGCATCGTGACCGAGATCCTGCCGGTCTTCAGCCGTAAGCCGATCTTCGGCTACATCGGCCTGGTCGGCGCCACCATCGCGATCGCCGGTCTGTCCATCACGGTCTGGGCGCACCACATGTTCCCGACCGGGCAGGTCCTGCTGCCGTTCTTCTCGTTCATGACGTTCCTCATCGCGGTGCCGACGGGCGTGAAGTTCTTCAACTGGATCGGCACGATGTGGCGGGGTCACCTGTCGTTCGAGTCGCCGATGTTGTTCTCCGTCGGCTTCCTGATCACCTTCCTGCTCGGCGGCCTGACCGGCGTCATCCTGGCCTCGCCGCCGCTGGACTTCCAGATCAGCGACACCTACTTCGTCGTCGCCCACTTCCACTACGTGGTCTTCGGCACGGTGGTGTTCGCCATGTTCGCCGGCTTCTACTTCTGGTGGCCCAAGTTCACCGGCAAGATGCTCGACGACAAGCTGGGCAAGGTGCACTTCTGGCTGCTGTTCATCGGCTTCCACACCACCTTCCTCGTCCAGCACTGGCTGGGCATGGTCGGCTTCCCCCGCCGGTACGCCGACTACAGCGCGGCCGACGGCTTCACCGACCTGAACATGATCTCGTCGGTCGGCGCGTTCATCCTGGGCGCCTCCACGCTGCCGTTCTTCTACAACGTCTGGAAGACCTGGCGGTCGGGGGTCAAGGTCACCGTCGACGACCCCTGGGGCTACGGCGGCTCGCTCGAATGGGCGACCTCCTGCCCGCCGCCGCGGCACAACTTCACCTCGCTGCCGCGCATCCGGTCCGAGCGCCCGGCGTTCGACCTGCACTACCCGCACATGTCCGCCAAGTCCGCCCAGGAGGTGGAGGCCTGATGAAGGTCCAGGGTTGGCTGTTCCTGCTGTGCGGCCTGTTCTTCGCCGGTGTCGACGTCGGCTACTGGTTCTGGACCAAGGCCGCGACCGGCCACGGTGAGCCCGTGGGCACCACCGCCATGGCGATCTCGGTCGGGTTCGCGTTCATGGTGGGCTACTACCTGATGTTCACCGCGCGGCGCATCGGCGCCCAGCCGGAGGACGACAAGCAGGCCGACATCAGCGACGGCGCCGGCGAGATCGGCTTCTTCAGCCCGAGCAGCTGGTGGCCGCTGTTCCTGTGCCTGGCGGCGGCCTTCGCCTTCGCCGGGTTCGTGATCGGCTTCTGGATGTTCCTGATCGGCGTGTTCCTGATCATCATGGCCATGATCGGGTTCGTGTTCCAGTACTACCGGGGCAACTTCTCGCACTGACAAGCGGCTCGAAGCGGGCGTCCTTCCCATAGGGGAGGACGCCCGCTTTTTCGTGTTCTTTACCAGGTCACGGATGTCGTGAATAGATCACTCAGGGTAATAAGGGAGGAGAAGGTTGGATCTTGGGCGAGGGGGTCACTCGTGAGACGCGTGGCGAATGGATCGGCCGGCCTGCTGGCCCTGGCGCTGCTCACGGCGTGCTCGCTGAGCGGCGCGGCGAACGAGACGAAGGAGCTGACCGCGGTCGCGCGGCAGCCGGCGGTGGGCGTCACGCCCCAGGACAAGGCCGTGAACGTGGCCACCGACCAGCCCGTGGTGGTGTCCGCGCACGGCGGCACGATCAAGAGCGTCCGGGTGGACGGCGGCAAGGCGGGCCGGCTGAAGGGCGTCCTGAGCGGTGACGGCACCCGCTGGCGCAGCACGACCACCGCCCGGCCGAGCGCCGGCTATACGGTCACCGTCGTCAGCGTGGACGCCTCGGGCAAGCAGAGCGAGACCTCCAGCACGTTCACCACGGTCAAGGGCGACAAGACATTCGACATCCAGACGATCACTCCCAACAAGGACGACACCGGGCTGACGGTGGGCATCGGCATGCCCGTCATGATCGCCTTCGACAAGCCCGTGAGCGACCGGGTGGCCGTCGAGCGCAACCTGACCATCCGCAGTTCCAAGCCGGTGGACGGGGCCTGGCACTGGTTCGACGACAGCCATGTGGACTTCCGGCCGGAGGAGTACTGGCCGGCGTACACGAAGGTGCGGCTGGAGGCGAAGCTGGCCGGCGTGCGCGGCGGCCCCGGCCTGTACGGCAAGCGCGACGTCACCCTCGACTTCAAGATCGGCCGCTCCCAGATCACCAGAGGCAGCACCGACGAGCACGTGCTGACGGTCCGCCGGGACGGCAAGCGCATCCGCACCATGCCGATGAGCGCCGGGCAGGGCGGCCAGTGGAAGTACTACACCACCTCGGGCGTGCACCTGGCGATGTCGCGGGAGCCGGTGACCGTCATGACCTCGCCCGGCATCGGCCCGGGACAGTCGGGCTACTACCAGCTCACCGTCTACAACACCGTGCGCATCTCCAACAGCGGCGAGTACGTGCACAGCGCGCCCTGGTCGGTGGGCTCCCAGGGCAACTCCAACGTCAGCCACGGCTGCGTGAACGTCAGCCCGGAGAACGCGGCCTGGTTCATCAAGAACACCCTGATCGGGGACCCGATCATCATCACGGGCTCGCCGCGCAAGCTGGAGCCCACCAACGGGTGGGGCCACTGGCAGGAGAACTGGAAGGACTGGCTCAAGTGGAGCACGCTCAAGGACGGCCCGAGCATCACCTTCTGACCGTCACCCGGCCCTGAGCAGGCCCTGGAGGCTCTGCCAGGGCTCTCGGGCACCGCGTACCGCCGAAGGAGGTGAGCGCGCCTCAGGGGCGCGCTCACGGTCACGACGGGCGGTAGGAGCTGCTGACCTCGATCCAGCGGCGCAGCGTGTCGGCGGCCGCGCCGGAGTCGATCGCCTGCGTGGCGCGCTCGTAGCCCTTGATCATCGCCGTGTCGAGGTCGTCGCCGGCGCCGTCGTGGGCGACCAGCGCGGCGGCGGTGTTGAGCAGGACGGCGTCGCGCACCGGCCCCTTCTTGCCGCCCAGCACGTCGTGCACGGCCTGGGCGTTGAACTGCACGTCGCCCCCGCGCAGCGCGTTCGCGTCGGCCCGGGGGATGCCCAGGATCGCGGGGTCGAACCTGGCCTCGGTGGCCGTGCCGTCGCGGACCACCCACACCGTGGAGGTGCCGGTGATGGTCAGCTCGTCGAGCCCGTCGTCGCCGCGGAAGACCAGGGCGGACACGCCGCGCTCGGCGAAGACGCCGGCGATGACGGGCAGCATGCGGGCGTCGTAGACGCCGATGGCCTGGGCGCTGGGCCGGGCCGGGTTGGTCAGCGGGCCCAGGAAGTTGAAGACCGTGGGGACGCCGATCTCCTTGCGCGCCGGGCCGGCGAACCGCAGCGCCGGGTGGTAGACGGGGGCGAAGCAGAAGGCGATGCCCGCCTCGCGCGCCACCCGCGCGGTCTGCTCGGGCGTCAGGTCGAGCCTGATGCCCATGTGCTCCAGGACGTCGGCGGCCCCGCACAGCGAGGAGGCCGAGCGGTTGCCGTGCTTGACGACCCTGGCCCCCGCCGCGGCGGCCACGATGGCGGCCATGGTGGAGACGTTGACGGTGTGGGCGCGGTCGCCGCCCGTGCCGACGACGTCGAGGACGGGCCCCTCGACGGTCAGCGGCGTGGAGAACTCCAGCATCGTCCGGGCCAGGCCCACCACCTCGGCCACCGTCTCGCCCTTGGCCCGCAGGGCCAGCGCGAAGCCCGCGATCTGGGCGGAGGTGGCGTTGCCCGAGAAGATCTCCCGCATCGCCCAGGCCGTCTCGTCGGCCGACAGGTGCTCGCCGGAAAGGAGCGCGGAGAACAGGGCAGGCCAGGTCGTCCGGGAGTCCATGGGCACCTACTTCGCGTTGAGTCGGGTGGCGGAACGGCGGCGCATCAGGTCGGCGACGGTGTCGGCCAGGACCATGGGCTCGATGGGCTGCGGGACGACGGCGTCGGCCTTGGACCACTCGGCCAGCCAGCGGTCGTCGCGCCTGGCGATGATCAGGCAGACGGGCGGGCAGTCGTAGACCTCGTCCTTGGCCTGACGGGAGACGCCCATGCCGCCGGCGGGCTGGGTCTCGCCGTCGAGGACCGCCACGTCGATCTCGCCGGAGCCGAGCCACTGGTGGACCTTGGGCTCGGTGGCGCACTCGATGATCTCGACGAGGGGCAGATCGGCCGCCGGCCGCCGGCCGATCGCCTGGCGGACCTCGGCCCGGGTGGTCGCGTCGTCGCTGTAGACGAGGACCCTCATCGTGTCGTCGGTGCTCCCAGAGGACGTCACTGTCGCGCTCACTATCGGTCGAAGCTGTATGGTCACCTGGATCGTACCGTTGCGCCGGGATGCAATCCCAGGCCACCGGGTCTGACAGGCGTTTTGTCCCAATTATCCCAGGTTGATGGCCGGTTTGTTCCGCCTAACGGGGGGTCGTTGGCCGGACCGAACACCGGAGCCGCAATAATGCTGCCCGTGGCGACAGCATCCGCAATAACTTCGACGACGACAGCACAGTCGTACCGACGGCCGAACCTGGTCAGTGTCGGGACGATCGTCTGGCTGTCCTCTGAGCTCATGTTCTTCGCGGCGCTGTTCGCGATGTACTTCACCATCCGGTCGGTGAGCGAGGGGAAGGGCATCGAGTGGGGCCCTGCCTTCCTTCCTGCAGGCGTTGAGGCAGAAGGCGCTCACCTGAACATCCCGTTCGCGACGGTCAACACGATCATCCTGGTCCTGTCGAGTGTGACGTGCCAGCTGGGCGTGTGGGCCGCGGAGAAGGGGCAGGTCGGCAAGCTCCGCTTCTGGTACATCGTCAGCTTCCTGATGGGCGCGATCTTCGTCGCCGGTCAGCTGTACGAGTACGGCGAGCTGGCGTCAGAGGGCGCGACCCTGTCCGCCAACGCTTACACCTCGGTGTTCTACCTGACGACGGGCTTCCACGGCCTGCACGTGACCGGTGGCCTGATCGCGTTCCTGTTCATGCTGGGACGCACGTACGCCGCGAAGCGCTTTACGCATGAGCAGGCCACCAGCGCGATCGTCGTGTCCTACTACTGGCACTTCGTAGACGTCGTCTGGATCGGTCTTTTCGCGACCATCTACATCATTCGTTAAGGAACGGGATCTCTGTGACTAGGATCACCGCTTGGCGGCGGCATCCCCTCGCGAGATACGCCGTCCTGATTTTGGCGTTGGCGCTGGTCGGGATGGTATACGCCGCCTTTGTCCAGGCGGGCAAGCCTGCCGACGCGGCGCTGGCGGCAGGCAAGGTCGACGACGTGGCCGAGGGCAAGAGCCTGTTCGTGGCCCACTGCTCGAGCTGCCACGGCATGAACGCGGAGGGCACCAACACCGCCCCCACGCTCGTCGGCGTCGGCGCCGCGGCGGTCGACTTCCAGATGAGCACCGGCCGCATGCCCGCCGGCAACCCCGGCCCGCAGGCGCCGCGCAAGCCCCTGGCCCACTGGGTCAACGAGGACACGACCCGTCAGGTCGCCGCCTACGTGCAGTCGCTCGGCGGCGGTCCGCAGGTCCCGGGCAAGGAGCAGGTCGACCCGAAGCTCGGCGACGCCGGCAAGGGCGGCGAGCTGTTCCGGGCCAACTGCATCCAGTGCCACAACTGGGCGGGCGCCGGCGGTGCCCTGACGCAGGGCAAGTACGCGCCCAACCTCAACGAGTCCTCACCGACGCAGATCTACGAGGCGATGGTCACCGGCCCGCAGGCGATGCCGGTCTTCAACGACTCGACGATCACGCCTGAGGAGAAGCGCAGCATGATCGCGTACATCACCCAGGTCCGTGAGCAGAAGGACCCCGGAGGGTTCGGCCTCGGGCGCATCGGCCCGGTCACCGAAGGTCTCGTAGCGTTCGTGGTAGGCATCGCCGCCCTAGCCCTCGCCGCCATCTGGATCACCGCGAAGAAGCGACAGAAGTCATGACAGACAACGAGCACGAGATCGAGCAGCCGGACGAACGCGTGCCCAAGCGCGTCATCGGCACTCCCGCGCCGGGCACGTCGATGCTGGGCGCCGCGGAGAAGGAAGACGTCGCCGACCGCGACGTCCCGGGCGTGACGCTGCAGGACGAGGCGAAGGCCGGCAAGGCCGAGAAGATCGTGGCGCTCTGCTTCGCGATCACCTTCCTGGCCGGCATCGCCTTCCTCATCTCCTACGTGGTGTTCCAGGTGGGCAGCCCCGAGGCGACGGGGGTCTCCAACCTCGCCCTCGGCGGCACGCTGACCCTGGCCGTCCTCGGCCTCGCGGTCGGCATCGTGGTCTGGGTCCGCCAGATCATGCCGAAGTACGCGCTGGTCCAGGAGCGCCACACGATGGCCTCCGACGAGGACGACCGCGAGGTCGTCTCCGAGACCTTCCTGCAGGGCGCCAACGAGAGCGGCTTCGTCAAGCGCAAGCTGATGCGCCGCACGCTGCTGCTGGCCGCCGCGCCGCTCGGCCTGGTGCCGCTGGTGCTGCTGCGCGACCTCGACAACTCCAAGATGCCCGGCGCGAAGTTCAACAAGCTGCTGCGCCACACGGTCTGGGGTGAGAAGACCAAGGAGGGCAAGCCGCTGCGCCTTGTGGTCGAGGGCACCGGCCAGCCGATCCGCGCGGCCGACTTCAACTCGCCCGGCGGCATCCTGTCGGTGGTGCCCGAGGGTTACGAGCACGACCTCAACGCGCTCGCCAAGGCCACGCTGATCCTGATCAAGTTCCGTCCGGAGGAGCTCAAGAGCGGCGTCAAGCAGAACTGGACGCACGACGGCATCGTCGCCTACTCCAAGATCTGCACGCACGTCGGCTGCCCGGCGGCGCTCTACGAGCAGACCACCCACCACATCCTGTGCCCCTGCCACCAGTCGACCTTCGACGCGGCCGACGGCGCGAAGGTCATCTTCGGCCCGGCCGCCCGGCCGCTGCCGCAGCTGCCCATCACCGTCGACGGCGAGGGCTATCTGATCGCCCAGGGTGACTTCAACGTGCCCGTCGGTCCCAGCTACTGGGAGCGCGGCGACGCCGAGGCCGAGGCCAGGGAGAAGGGAGGCCAGGCATGAGCGACCTGAACGCCGTACCGAAGGCCATCGCCGGGCCGTCGACCTTCCTCGACGACCGTCTGGGCGGGGCGAACTTCCTCAAGCGCAACCTGCGCAAGATCTTCCCTGACCACTGGTCGTTCCTGCTGGGTGAGATCGCGCTCTACTCGTTCATCATCCTGCTGCTCACCGGTACGTTCCTGACGCTGTGGTTCAAGCCGAGCATGGGCGAGATCGCCTACGACGGCTCGTACGCGCCGCTCAAGGGCGTCATGATGTCGGAGGCCTACGCGTCGTCGCTGGAGATCAGCTTCGACGTCCGGGGTGGTCTGCTGATGAGGCAGATGCACCACTGGGCGGCCCTGCTCTTCGTGGCCGGCATGACGGTGCACATGCTGCGGGTGTTCTTCACCGGCGCCTACCGCAAGCCGCGCGAGCTCAACTGGATCATCGGCGTGCTGCTGCTGACGCTGGCGCTCGCCGAGGGCCTGACCGGCTACTCCCTCCCCGACGACCTGCTCTCCGGCGCCGGTCTGCGGATCACCGAGGGTGTGGCGATCTCGCTGCCGCTGGTGGGCACGTACATCACGTTCTTCCTGTTCGGCGGGGAGTATCCGGGCGAGGACGTCATCTCCCGGTTCTACTCGCTGCACATCCTGCTCATCCCGGGCATCCTGCTGGCGCTGGTCTCGGCTCACATGGTGCTCATGTGGGTGCAGAAGCACACGCAGATGCCGGGCAAGGGGCGCAACAACAAGAACGTGGTGGGCGCGCCGTTCTACCCGGCCTTCATGGCCAAGGCGGGTGCCTACTTCCTGTTCACGCTCGCCGTGGTGTCGGGGCTGGCGACGTTCGCCCAGATCAACCCGATCTGGCTGTTCGGGCCGTACACGCCGGCGGACATCTCCGCCGGTTCGCAGCCCGACTGGTACATGGGCTTCCTCGAAGGCTCGCTGCGGCTCATGCCGCCGTGGGAGTGGAACCTGTTCGGCACGGCCCACGCGGGCACGTTGCCGATGAGCGTGATCATCCCGGCGCTGGTGCCGATGGGCATCATCATGACCGGTCTCGCGCTCTACCCGTTCATCGAACGGTGGGTCACCGGGGACAACCGCGAGCACCACGTCGCCGACCGTCCGCGCAACAACCCCCACCGCACCGCGATCGGCATCTCGGCGATGACGTTCTACGGTGTGCTGTGGCTGCTCGGCGCCAACGACGAGATCTCGGCCAACTTCCACGTCAGCCTCAACTGGACGACGTACATCGGCCGGGTGCTGGTCTTCGTCGGGCCGGCGCTGGCCTACCTGATCACCTACCGCATGTGCCTCGGCCTGCAGCGCAGCGACGCCGCGGTCATCGGGCACGGTGTGGAGTCGGGTGTCATCAAGCGGCTGCCGCACGGTGAGTTCATCGAGGTGCACACGCCGCCGTCCGACGACCTCGAGGCCCACATGCGGGGCAAGGAGGCGGTGGCGGCCCTGCCCGTGGACGAGGACGCCTCCGGCATCCCGCCCAAGGGCATGCGCGGCCCGCTCGGCAAGCTCCGCGGCCGGATGTCCAAGGCGTACGGCGGGGAGAAGATCCCGCTCGACGACGGGCACCACGGCGAGCACGGCGAGCACGCCGCGATCGGTTCCGGCGACGACCGGAGCCTCACCCACTAGGGTTTCGCCTGATCGTGATCGGCCCGGACGGGGTTCCCCGTCCGGGCCTTTCCGCGTTCCGGCCCACCGGCCGGGGACGATCGGGCCCGGAAACGCGTCGGGCCCGGACGAAGGACGGCCGGGCCCGGAAGACGGACACCGAGGAAGGTCGCCCAAGACGGGCGCCGAAGACGGGCGCCGAAGACGGACGCCCAAAGTGGGCACCAAGACGGACGCAGAAGCAGAAGCAGAAGCGGGCGCAGGCGCCGACGCCGAAGCGGATGCGAGGGTTTACGCGGGGACCGCGGGGGAGCGGGTCAGTCGGATTCGGGGAAGCCGATCGAGAAGGCGGCGTCGAGATCGTGCCTGGAGTAGGTGCGGAAGGCGATGTGCGTCTCGGTGTGCTCGACGCCGTCGACCTTGTTGACCCGCCCGGGGATGACCTCGGCCACCTCCTCGTAGCGGGCGACCCTGACCATGGCGAGCAGATCCCATTCGCCGGTGATGGAGTAGACCTCGCTGACCCCGTCGATCTCGGCGATCGTCTGGGCGACCTCCGGGATCCGGTCTACCTCGGCCTTGATGTGGACGATTGCCGTGACCATGTATTAACTGTATCCGGTCATCGCAAAGGACGTCCCTCTCGGTCGCGCCGCTGATCAAGCCCGCGGTAGGCCAGGTCGATGCGGGCCTTGTGGCGGGCGGCGCCCCGGGCGGGCATCGACCACACGCCGTCGACCTCGACCAGCCGCACGCCCGGCGACTCCAGCCAGCGCAGGATGCACTCGGTCTCCTCGGCGCTGGCCGCGTGGACCGGGCCGGGGCCCGGGATGACGGCCTCGGCCATGGCCTTGAGCGAGGCGACGAACGGTGTGGGGTGGGCGCCCTTCGGCATCACGCCCGCCGCGGCCAGCCGCCCGTAGCGGACGACGTGGATGTCCCAGCCGCCGTCGAAGGCCGGGCTGGCGGCCACGAGCTCGGGGATGCGGGTGATGGCGCTCAGGCGCTGCATGCGGGCCGCCGCCCGGACGAACGCGGCCAGCCGGTCGCGGTCGACGGACGCCTCCTCGTAGCGCTGCTCGACCGACAGGCGCTCCATGCGGGCCGAGACGGCGGTGTAGACGAGCGAGGCGTCGGAGGTCATGGCCCGGCGGGCGCTCTCGACGTGCGCGGCGTACTCCTCCGGGCTCTCCTTGCCCGCGCAGGGCGCGCCGCAGCGGCCCATCTCGTGCAGGACGCAGGCCGCCCGGCGGGTGCGCAGGCTGATCGGCTGGGTGCACTGGCGCAGCGGCACGGCCTCGTGCAGCGCGATGCGGGCCTCGTCGGCCAGGCGGGAGCTGCTGAACGGGCCGAGGTAGGTGGCGTCGTCGTCCTTCAGCTCGCGCACGATCGACAGGCGGGGGAAGGGGCCGGGGGTGAGCTTGAGCCAGACGACCTTCTCCGGGAAGCGCGAGCGGCGGTTGTAGCGCGGCTTGGCGCCGCCGATCAGCCGCAGCTCCCTGACCTCGGCCTCCAGCCCCGTGGCGCAAACGACGTGGCGCACGCGCTCGGCGATGCCGATCATCTCGCGGATGCGCGGGCGGGTCTCGGCGGCCGTGAAGTAGGAGCGCACGCGGTTGCGCAGGTTGGTGCTCTTGCCGATGTAGAGCACCTCGCCGCGGTCGTCCTCGAAGAAGTAGACGCCCGGGGCGTGCGGGACGGACTCGGCCAGGTGGCGCTTGCGCTGCTGCTCCGGCGTGGGGGCGCGGACGAACGACTTCAGCTCCTCCAGCGTGTGGACCTGGAAGGAGCCGGCCCGCTCGATCAGCCCGTGGAGCACGTCGACGGTGGCCCTGGCGTCCTGCAGGGCGCGGTGGCACGGCTCGGTGGGGCTGCGGAAGAAGCGGGCGAGCGTGGACAGCTTGGCGTTGGGCGTCTCGTCGCGGGTCAGCACCCGCCGGGCCAGGTCGACGGTGTCGACGACCGGGTTGGCGGGCGGGGGGTAGCCGTGGGCGGCGCAGGCGGCCTTGACGAAGCGGGTGTCGAAGCCCGCGTTGTGGGCCACCAGCGTGGCGCCCTTGATGAACTCGAGGAAGCTCGGCAGCACCGCCTCGATGCGCGGGGCGGCCACCACCATGGCGTCGGTGATGCCGGTCAGCACCGAGATGAACGGCGGGATCGGCCCGCCGGGGTCGACCAGGGTGGAGAACTCGCCCAGCACCTCACCCGCCCGCACCTTGACCGCGCCGATCTCGGTGATCGAGTCTTCGGCCGGCGAGCCGCCGGTGGTCTCCAGGTCGAACACGACGAACGTGACGTCGCTCAGCGGGGTGCCGAGCTCGTCGAGGGTGCCTTGTACCGCGTCCACGTTCCAAGACCATAGAGAGGGGGACCGACAGTTACTCCGCCGGACCACGCCGGAGCGCGGGGAAGGGGGCCCCGGACGGCATGGGGGGACGTGCTCGAATAACCATCCTTCTTGATCCTTAGTTACCCTTCCCTTTATGTCCGCGGGAAGACTTGCCGGCCGCTACGCCCTGCTGCGCCCACTCGGCGCCGGCGGCATGGGGAAGGTGTGGCTGGCCAAGGACGAGATGCTCGACCGCGAGGTCGCGGTCAAGGAGCTCACCCTGCCCGAGGGCATGCCGTCCAAGGATCGCGCCGACGCGGTCACCAGGGCCGTGCGCGAGGCGCAGGCCACCGCCCGGCTGCGCCATCCCGGCATCGTGGCGCTGCACGACGTCATCGTCGAGCACGAGCGGCCGTGGCTGGTCATGGAGCTGCTGCGGGGCCGTACGCTGGCCGACACCGTGCGCGAGTTCGGCCCCATGCCGCCCGAGTACGCCGCCCGCGTCGGCGCCGACGTGCTGGAGGCGTTGCAGGCCGCCCACGCCCAGGGGCTGCAGCACCGCGACGTGAAGCCGGGCAACGTGTTCCTGACCGACAGCGGCAGGGTGGTGCTGACCGACTTCGGCATCGCCCGGCAGGAGGGGCAGGCCGCGCTCACCGAGCAGGGGCTCATGATCGGCTCGCCCGGGTTCATCGCGCCCGAGCGGCTGGAGGGCGAGCCCGGCGGCCCGTCCAGCGACCTGTGGTCGCTCGGCGCGACCCTGTTCGCCGCCGTGACCGGCGGGAACGCCTACCAGGGCTCGGTCGCCGAGCGGGTCAGGGCGACCGTGACGCAGCCGGTGCCGGTCGCGCCGGGGCCGCTCGGGCCGCTGCTGGCCGCCATGATGGCGCGCCATCCTGACGCCCGTCCCGATCCGCGCAACGTCGTGCACGCGCTCAGGCAGCTGGCCGCGGGCGGCCCGGCGCCGGTCCTGGCGGCCGGCGAGCAGGCCACCGCGCCCCGCCGGGTGGGGCGGCGCGGGCGGCCGCTGCTGCTGTGGGGCGCGGTCGCGGCCGTGCTCGTGGTCGCCGCCGGAGCCACCGGCTTCGTCGTGCTGCGCGACGACGACGGGCCGCCGGCCGCGTTCACCGTGCCGATGGACGTGTGCACCCTGCTCACCCCGCAGGACGTCGGCGGCCTGCTGCGCACCCAGAGCCCGCCCAAGGCCCAGCCGGACAGCAACGAGGTGGGCCCCGAATGCGGCTGGCCGACCGCCGGCACCGGCATCGGGCTCCAGGTGCAGAAGGACTCCGACACCGTCGATCCCTGGTCGATGACCGCCGCCACGGCCCGCACCCTGTTCCAGAACCAGAAGCGCTACTGGGCCAAGTACGACCAGATCGACTGGACCTGGCCGGAGATCGGCGTCAAGACCGACATGCGC
Organism: Nonomuraea sp. NPDC048881; assembly: GCF_040649795.1. NCBI lineage: Bacteria > Bacillati > Actinomycetota > Actinomycetes > Streptosporangiales > Streptosporangiaceae > Nonomuraea > Nonomuraea sp. NPDC048881. Next base: position 374,867 of record NZ_JBEZGC010000009.1, on the reverse strand, counting down.
TCCACCCGCACCCCCGTCCACGACCTGGCGGGCCTCGGCGAGGAGGCGTTCGCGTTCGAGCTGAAGGGCAAGACCGGCCGCGTCCACTCGGCTCACGTCTACTACCGGATCGCCAACCTGGTGGTGGCCGTCCAGTACGCCACCCTGGCCGACAAGCCGACCGACGAGGACGTCCGGCAGGCGGCGATCAAGGCGGCCCGGTCGAGCGAGCAGGCGTTGCGCCGTGCGAAGTGACCACCACCTGCTGGCCGGCCGCTACCGGCTGGTCGAGCAGCTCGGGCAGGGCGGCGCCGGCACGGTGTGGCGGGCGCTGGACGAAATGCTCGACCGCGAGGTCGCCGTCAAGCAGGTGCGGGTGCCGCCGGGGCTGAGCCCCCACCAGCGGGCCGAGTTCGCCGACCGCGCCATCCACGAGGCCAGGTCGGCCGGACGCCTGCGCGACCCGGCGATCGTGCTGGTGCACGACGTGGTGCTCGACGGCGACCAGCCGTGGATCATCATGGACCTGGTCACCGGCCGGTCCCTGGACAAGGTGATCAGGGAGAACGGGCCGCTGCCGCCCCCGTACGCGGCCCGCATCGGGCTGCAGGTGCTGTCGGCGCTGGAGGTCGCGCACTCCCACGGCATCCTGCACCACGACGTCAAGCCGGCCAACATCCTGCTCGACGCCGACGGCTCGGCCATGCTGACCGACTTCGGCATCGCCGTCCCCATGGGCGGTCAGGGCGACGGTGCCGGCAGCGGCGGCTCGCTCGGCTACATGGCGCCCGAGCGGCTCAACGAGCAGGCGCCGGGCCCGGAGTCCGACCTGTGGTCGCTGGGCGCGAGCCTGTACACCGCCGTGGAGGGGCGGGCGCCGTTCGAGCGGCAGCTGCCCGCGGCGGTCGCGGCGGCGGTGCTGCTGCACGACCCGCCCTTCCCTGAGCGGGCGGGCCGCGAGTTCGGCGGGCTGCTCATGGCGATGCTGGCCAAGGAGCCCGCCGCTCGTCCCACGGCGGCCCAGGTCCGGCAGGTGCTCAGCGGCGCGCCGGTGCGCTCCGGCCCGGTCCCCGGGCGTCGCCGGCGGTGGTTGCTGCCGGTGGCCGTCGCGTCCGGCGTCGCGGTGCTCGGCGCCGGCTGGTACGCCGTGGACGCCCTGGCCGGTCAGCCGGAGACCGGCCGGTACGCCGCCGCCCCCGACCCCTGCCGCCTGCTGAGCGACGCCCAGGCCGCCGAACTGGCGAAGGGCGCCGTCCGGCGCAGCGCCACGCGGGACGGCGAGTGCCAGTGGGTCGCGGGGCTGGAGGAGCGGCGGGGCCGGCGGATCACCGTACGGACCTGGGTCGAGAAGCCCGACGGCGACCTCGGCGGGCCGCAGGTTGCCGCGCGCCGGTTCGCCAGCGAGAAGGGCACCAGGAGCGCGGCGCGGGGCACCCGGGCGCGGACGGCCGCCGGTGAGGTCGTGGACGTCGCGGGGGTGGGGGAGGCGGCGTTCGTGCAGAACCGGTTCGAGCTGTTGATGTCCTCCAGCACGGTCGGCCGGTTCGACAGCATCGTGCTCTTCCGGTCCAGCAACCTGCTCGGCGAGGTGATCTGGCACCGCGACGAGGTGTCGGTCAAGGCGCCGGTCGACAAGGAGACGGCGCTGCGGATCGCCCGGGTGGTCTCCGGGGCGCTGCCGGGATGATCGTCGTGCGTGCTGCAAGGGGCGTTTCGCCATGTCTCACCGCAAGTCAGGGCAATCTCAGGAGTCGCAGTGAATCCCGGTAGCGAGTACGAGCCGCCGACCACCCCTCATCCGGTGCCGGGCCGGCGGTTCGAGCCGCAGGGAAGGCCGCCGACACCCCCGCCCGGCCCGCCCCCCGGTCCGCAACCGGGCCCGCCGCCTCACCCGCACCCGGGCCCACAGCCTGTTCCTCATCTTGGTTCTCAGTCCGGTCCTCAGTCCGGTCCTCAGTCCGGTCCTCAGTCCGGTCCTCAGTCCGGTCCTCAGTGGGGGCCGCCGTCGGGGCCGCAGTGGGGGCCGCCGCCGGAGCCGCCCACGGGGCCGATGGGCGGCCCGCCCGCCGGTCGGCCCGGACGCCGCCCGGCGTGGTTGCTGCCCACCCTCGCCGCGGCCCTGGTGGTGGTCGTGGCCGGCGGCGGCGTGGGGGCCTACCTGCTGCTGTCCGGCAAGGGCGGCGGCGGGACGGCCGCCGGGCCGTCGTCGTCGGCGGCGCGGTCCGTGGCGCCGGCCGCCGCCGCGCCCGGCCCGGACGCCTGCTCGATGCTGCCCGCGGACGAGGCCGAACGGCTGGCGCCCGGCGCGACGGTGACCAAGTCCTCCAGGGACTCCGACTACACCGTCGCCTTCACCTGCAACTGGCAGAACCAGCGCATCTCGTTCGGCGAGTTCTGGCGCAGCAGGGAGATCGACGTCAGGATCGAGCAGCACAAGGGCGAGGGCGCCAAGACCGGCCGCTCGATGGCCCAGAACTCCTACGAGATGGACTACCGCGGCGCCAAGTACGGAGCCACCGCCAAGCCCTCGCTCGACCCCGACGAGAAGGAGTACGTCTCCCCGGTCAAGGACGTCACCGGCGTCGGCGAGGGGGCGTTCGCCCAGTACACCTGGCGGCGCGACGGCAAGCTGCTGTGGTACTCCTTCGGCCAGGCCCACGCCCAGGTCGGGGACATGACGATCCGGGTCAAGTTCCAGGCCGGGCAGCAGCGCAAGGACGCGCAGATCCTGTCCAACGAGAGCACCAGGTCCATCACCGAGGAGAACGCGATCCGCGAGGTCAGCGGCCTGATCGCGTACTTCGCCAAGGGCGTGGCCGCCTGGCAGGCGCAACACCCCGGCGTGCTGGCCAAGGCCGACCAGGCCCCGGCCACCCAGAGCCCGGCCGCCCGCCCGACGCCCTCGCCCACGGAGCTGGCCGCCTTCCCGCCCGCCTGCCAGGCCGTCACGGAGGCCGCCACCCGCCTGGTGCCGAAGCCCACCACGAGGGCGCGCGCCACCGAGTCGGGCAACGACGACGAGACCGAGTGCCGCTGGCTCAACCTCGACCTGCCGGGCACGGCCGGGAACGTCAGGATCCGCAGCATGCTGATCACCACCCACCGCTTCACCAACCGGGCGGGCGCGATCGACCCGGGCGCGGCCAAGGCGTACTACGCCGGCGAGTACGGCGGCGACAGGAAGACCGCCGAATCGTCCATCGGCGGCATCACGTGGGGCGAGCTGCGCGACATCGAGGGGCTCGGCGAGCAGGCCTACGGCCAGTTCGTGCAGACCAGGCAGGGAGAGGTGTCGGCCTCCAGCGGCACGGTGATCGCGCGTACCGGCGCGCTGGTGGTCAGGGTCGACTACTCCGGCGCCGAGCGGCCCAAGGGCGAGCCGGCGAACTCGCCCAAGGCCCGGCTCATGCCCCGCAAGGAGGCGCAGGACGGCGCGCTCGCCCTGGCCAGGGCATACCTGGCCGAGCTGGCCAAGCAGCCGGCCGGAAGCTGATCCCGCGCGGCGAACCCCAGGGCGCGGACGTGGGGGCGTGGGCCTCAGGGCGCGGGCGTCAGGCGGCCCGCACGCGAGCGTCAGGAGTCGTTCGACGCGGATGCCACGCAGGAGCAGCTCCGACACCGCCCCCGCGACCAGCAGGCTGACCAGCAGGGCCGCGCCGACGACGAGTGCGACCGGCACCGCAGCGACCCCGTGCGGCAGCGGCGGCGTGCCCGGCGGCACGGTCAACTGCGGGATGCGGCCCAGCGCCACCTTGGTCGCCGTCAGCCCGGCGGCGAGCCCGGCCAGCGTGCCGGCGGCCACCGTGACCACCTGCTCCAGCAGCTGCCACGCCGACGGCCTCCTTCGGCGGGCGGCCCGCGGCCCGCAGGGCGACCTCGACGTTCTCGGCGGCCGTGAGCAGGCTCAGCAGGCCGTGGGACTGGAAGACCAGCGCCAGCTCGGCGCGCAGGGCGGGCTGCTCGTCGAGGGGAACGCCCCTGACCATCACCCTCCCCTTGGCGGGCGGCAGCAGCCCGGCCAGCGTGGTGAGCAGGGTGGTCTTGCCCGAGCCCGACGGGCCCATCAGCGCCACCCGCTCACCCGGGGCCAGCTCCAGGGTGAGGTCTTCGATGATCGTGCGTCCGCCGGCGCGGCAACTCAGCGCTCGGCACGACAACGCCGGTCCTGGCACCACGCGGGGATCATCCTCCTGGCGGGCGATCTACGTCAACGGTCAACAAGGCTGCAACTCGGTTGCAAGCGCGACAAATAGCGTATTGACCAGAAAGCCGCCGGGCCGCGCGATCACGGCTTGTCCGCTACAGGGGCATGGGCAACCGTGGTGGATCACGCGGCCTGCCGCCCGCCGCCCTGTCCGTCGCCCTGCCCGTCGCCCTGCCCGCCGGTCAGGAACGGCTCCAGCAGGCCCGGCACCGCGCGTGCCGCCAGGTCGAGCCCGTCGCCGCGGCCTACGTCCAGGACCTCGTAGTGGCCGCCGCCCGCGGCCGTGCAGGCCGAGACGGTCAGCAGGCCCGAGCGCCGCTGGAAGAACGACTGCCGGAACGTCCAGCCGGTGATGCCGGCCCGGTCCAGCGCCACCGTACGGCGGACGAGCGCGCCGCGGCGCGTGACCAGGTGCCGCGGGCCCAGCGCGTGACCGAGAGCGCGCCGGCTCTCGGCGGCCAGCCACAACCCCACCGGGAGCGCCAGGACGGGCGCCGCCCACACCCACGCGCGCGGCCACGACGCGGGCAGCAGCCACCAGACGAGCCCCGCGCCCGCCGTCAGCACGACGGTGGCCACCAGCGCCCGCACGACCCGCCGCCGCCCGGCCGCCACCGGATGCACGACCAAAGACGCGACCCCCGCGCCGATCCCCGCCCCCGCGCCGATCCCCGCCCCCGCGCCGATCCCCGGGCCTGTCCCGGCGCCCGCCGTCGTGTTCGCGATCGCGGCGGCGACGCGGGTGGCTTCGGCGCGGGGGAGCGGCGGGGTGAGGGCGGCCACGTCCTCGGTCTCGTCCTCCGTCTTGGCCAGGCCGGTCGCGACGGCCTTGACCCGGGCGCCGCCGCCCAGCCGCAGCAGCAGCGGCTCGCTGATCTCGACGCCGCGCAGCCGCCGTTCCTCCAGGGTCAGCGAACGCGTGGTCAGCAGCCCGCGGCGCAGCCTGAGCCGGCCGGGCTCGCGTTCCAGGCGGTAGCGGCCCCAGGACTCGGCGTACAGCAGGAACGCGCCGAGCGCGCCGACGGCCGCGTTGAGCGCCAGGACCAGCGGGACGGCTAGCCACGGCTGCGCGCTCACCCAGCCCCACAGGCCGCTCGCCGCCCGGTCGGTGAAGTCCTTGAGCCCGACGGCGCCGAGCCCCTTGTAGGCCGCGCCCAGGACCACCGCCGCCCCGGTGAACGTCCAGACCGACAGGGGCGCGTACCGGATCCACGACCAGCGCAGCTCGGCCAGGGGACCGTCCTCGGGCGCGGGCGCGTCCTGGGGCAGCAGCGTGCGGCGCAGCATCTCGGCCGAGTGCCGGTCGAGGGCGTCCAGCACCAGCTCCGAGCCCTCGGCCGCGCGCTCGCCGGTGCCGACCTTGACCACGGTCAGGCCGAACGCCCGGCGCACCGGGTCGGCGCGCAGGTCCACGCTGCGCACCCGGTCCAGCGGGACCGCGCGGTGCTGCCGCACGGTCACGCCCGAGCGCAGTTCGAGCCGGTCGGACGTGAGCCGCCAGGCGGTCGTCCGCAGCCGGGCCGCCTCGTAGGCCACCGCCCCCGCCACGATCAGCACGGCGGCCCCCGCGCACGCGGCGACGACGCCGCCCGCCTCCCAGTCCCGGCCCACCAGGAACCGCGCCAGCGCGGCCACGGCGCCGGCCGCGAACGCCAGCGACCTGGCGGCCGCGTTCCACAGGCCCCGGCCCGACAGCCGCTGCCAGCCGGTCACGTCGCGTCCCCGGGCGTCGCCTGGGTGCGCGCGGTGAGCCGTTCGGCCAGGTCCGCGGCGAGCCGGTGGTCCAGCGCCGTGATCTTGACGGCTCCGGCGGAGGAGGCGGTGGTCACGGTGACGTCGGCCAGCCCGAACAGCCGCTGCACCGGCCCCCGCTCGGTGTCGACCCGCTGGATCCGCGACATCGGCGCCACCTTCCACGTGTGCGTCAGCCAGCCCTGGCGGACGTAGACCGCCTCCTCGGTGACCTCCCACCGCTGCACCCGGTAGGCCGCCCGCGGCTCGGCCAGCGCCACCAGCAGGCACGCCGCCGCGAACGCCACCGCCGCCACCCCCAGCCCCGGCGTGCGCGGCGTGAACACCAGGTACGCGCCCACGGCCGCCGCCGCCACGGGGACCATGAGGACGAGCCGCTGCACCGTCCACCACGCCACCGCCCGGCGGTCGGGACGGTGCCGCGGCGGACGCAGCGCGGTCCCGCTCATCGGCCCTCCTCCGCCCCGCCGGCCGTCCGCCCGGCCGCGCCGGCCACCGAGAGCAGCGCGAACCCCAGCACGCCGATCACGACGGCCGCGAAGACCTCGTAACCGTCGAGGAAGGGCAGCACATTGACGACGAGCAGGCCGTGCGCCCACCCCCACCAGCCGAACAGCGTGTTGAGCAGCCCGCCGACCCCCTGCAGGATCAGCAGCCAGCCGAACACCTCCACCACCGCTTTCATGCCGTCCACACTCGCCGCCGCGGCGGCCCGCCCGCCTCGGCCATCGGTCTGCGGCGACACCGACTTTGGTCGCTGTCGCCGGCTCCCGCGCAGGGCATAACCTCGACGAATGTGAGGGAACTGCGGGGGGAGGGCGATCCGGCCCTGGAATACCGGTGGGCGTTGCCGTCCACGCTGCTCGGCGACGGGCGCGGGGGCCGGGTGCGGCGCTCGACCCTCGACTGGGTCTCCGACATCGCGCTGTTCCTGCTGGCCTGCGGCGTGACGTTCATCAGCCTGGAGGAGATCAGGAACGAGCCCGAGCCGCTGCTGGCCGTCGAGCAGATCGTGGGGGCGCTGGCGTGCGCGGGGGTGTGGCTGCGGCGGCGCTGGCCGGTGGGGTTCGCGCTGGTGACGATCCTGCTGTCGTCCTATCTGGAGCTGGTCGGCGGGGCCTCGCTGGTGGCGCTGTTCACCGTGGCGGTGCACCGGCCGTTCAAGGTGTCGGGGCCCGTCACGCTGCTGGCGCTGGTCACCCTGGCCCCGTACGTGCTGCTGCGGCCCCAGGAGGACCTGACGCCGCTGTGGGGGGCGGCGTTCGGGGTCACGATCGTGCTGACCATCTACGCCTGGGGCATCGTCATCCGGGCCAGGCGGCAGCTCGTCTGGTCGCTCAGGCAACGGGCCGAGACCGCCGCCGAGGACGCCAAGCGGCTCGAACGCGAGCGCATCGCCCGCGAGATGCACGACGTGCTGGCCCACCGCATCTCGATGCTCAGCCTGCACGCCGGGGCGCTGGAGTTCCGTCCCGACGCGCCCGCCGAGGACGTCGCCAGGGCCGCCGGCGCGATCAGGAGCAACGCCCACCTGGCGCTCCAGGACCTGCGCGAGGTGATCGGCGTGCTCCGCCACACCCCGCCGGGGGCCGCCGACCCGGTGCCCGACCGGCCGCAGCCGACGCTCGCCGACCTGCCCGCGCTGGTCGAGGAGTGCCGCCAGGCCGGCATGGACGTCCGCCTCGACCTGGGCGCGGCCGACGGCGTCCCGGCCGGGGCGGGCCGCAACGTCTACCGCATCGTGCAGGAGGCGCTCACCAACGCGCGCAAGCACGCGGACGGCGCGCCGGTGGCCGTGGCCGTGGCGGGCGAGCCGGGCGAGGGGGTCTCGGCCGAGGTGCGCAACCCGGTGTGGTCGCGGCACGGGCCGCGCATGCCGGGGGCGGGCGCCGGGCTCATCGGGCTGACCGAACGGGCCGAGCTGGCCGGCGGCCGGCTGGAGCACGGCGTGACCGGCGGCGAGTTCCGGGTACGCGCCTGGCTGCCGTGGCCGCCGGAGCAGGACGGGGAGTGACGTTGACCGACGGAGGGCAGATGGACGCGCCGATCAGGGTGCTGATCGTGGACGACGACGCGATGGTGCGGGCCGGGCTGTCGATGATCCTCGGCGGGGCCGCGGACATCGAGATCGTGGGCGAGGCGGCCGACGGGGCCGAGGTGCCGCCGCGGGTGGCCGAGCACCGGCCGCACATCGTCCTGATGGACATCCGCATGCCGGGCGTCGACGGGCTCACCGCGACCGAGGCGCTGCGCCGCACCGCCTCGCCGCCCGAGGTCGTGGTGCTGACCACGTTCCACGCCGACGCCCAGGTCGTGCGGGCGCTGCGCGCGGGGGCGGCCGGGTTCCTGCTGAAGGACATCCCGCCGGGCGATCTGGTCGACGCCGTCAGGCGGGTGGCCGCGGGGGAGCCGATCCTGTCGCCGGCGGTGACCCGGCAGCTCATCTCGCACGTGTCCGACGGGGGCAGCCGCGACCGCACCGAGCGGGCGCGGGGGCTGCTCGGCCGGCTGAGCGAGCGGGAGCGCGAGGTCGCGCTGGCCGTGGGGCAGGGCAGGTCGAACGCCGAGATCGGGCGGGAGCTGTTCATGAGCGTGCCCACGGTCAAGGCGCACGTCTCGCGCATCCTGACCAAGCTCGACCTGAACAACCGGGTGCAGATCGCGCTGCTGGTCTACGACGCTAGCGGGTGAGCAGCTCCTCGATGGCGGCCCGGTGGAGCACCAGGTCGTCGGGGTCGTCCGGCATGGGCTGCTCGCCGAAGTGGATCCTGCGCTGCCACACCCGGGCCATGATGACGCCGTGGCGGAGGGCGGCGTACATCTCGTAGAAGTCGAGGTCGCGGGGCTCGTAGCCAGTTATTTCGCAATATTTCTGGCAAACGTCGTCGCGGCGCATGAAGTCCGGCATGCCGGGCAGGCCCATCGTCACCGCGAGGTCCTGGAAGAAGCGGTGCAGGAAGATCATCCAGGAGAGGTCCAGCTCGCGCGGGCCCACGGCGGCCATCTCCCAGTCGAGCACCGCCACCGGCGTGAAGTCGCGGTACATCACGTTGCCGATCCTGGCGTCGCCCCAGGTCAGGACGTCGGGGCCGGGGTCGTCCGGCCAGTGTGAGCCGAGCCAGTCGAAGGCCCGCTCCAGCACGGGGATCGGCCGGGCGCCGTGCGCCCACCGGTAGTAGGCGCGCTGGGCCTCGACGTGCGCGCGCAGGCCGTCCGTGCCGCCGGGGGCGAGCGGGCCGAGCACCGCGACGTCCTGCCCGGTGTACGGCGTCTCGTGCAGCGCCGCCACGAGCCCGACGCTCGCCTCCTGCAGCCGCCGCCGGTCGCCGGGGGAGGCGTCGTGCAGCCAGCCCCCGAACGTGTACGGCATGACGTCCGGCGGCACGTCGCCCTCGGCCCGCTCCATGACGAAGAACGGCGTCCCGAGCGGCGCGGGGTCGGGCTCGAACCAGAGCGGTCTCGGCGCTGGGATCCCAGCTTTCTCCCTGGCCAGCCGCATGACCTCGAACTGGGCCCGCAGATCGTAGGAGGGGAACACCGGAACGGCTTCCGCCGCAGGTGCGAGCCTGGCCACGCACCGCCGGGTCCCGGCGGCCCAGGTGGCGGTGAAGAACAGCGTCTCGCTCGACATGCCGTTGCCGGAGGGCCGCGACAGCTCCGACACCGTGGCGTCCCCGCCGACCCGTCCGCGCAGCCAGCGGGACGCCCGCTCGCGCAGTTCCGCCAGGTCACGCGTGGACGTGCGCATCTGTTCCGTCACCGCTCACCTCCAGGCCGCACCGCTGCCCCGGCTCAGTCGTATACCCCCTACCAAGCGCTTGTCTAGGTTCAAGGGACCGTTACGGTCAGGTACGCAAGAGCCGTACCCTTGTCTGAAAGGGCATGTCACGAAGGGACAAGTGGGATGAGTTCAGCGGGTGAAGGCCTGTCTCGCCCGCTTCCCGAGCAGGTGCGCCTCAACGTCGTCGACCTGGCCGCGCAGGTTCTCGGCACGATGCCCGCCGTCTCCGTGCCGCCGCCGCTGCGCGGCATCGCGAAGTTCGACCCGCGCAAGCGCGCCAAGCTGGGCAGCGCGCCGATCGCCGCGCAACTGGAGAACGACAAGAAGTTCCGCGAACTGGTCGCGGAGTCAGTCGCCGCCGGATGGCCCGAGCTGGTCGCCGCGCTGGCCGAGGGCAGTGTGCCGCCCGCCGCCGACCCCGTGCTGGTGGCTGCCGCAGCCTATCTCACCAGGCCCCCCGGCTGGGCGGAGATGATCGAAACCGCCCGCGCCGACCTGGAGCAGTCCGCCGTGGCGGCCGAGGGGTCCGAGCGCGAGGAGGCGGTGACGCGGCTGCGCGAGCAGCTCGCCGCGCAGAAGACCGCCGCCAAGGAGGAGGCCGACCGGCTGCGCGAGCAGATCAAGGCGGCCCGCGCCGAGAACTCCGACCTGCGGCGCAAGCTCCACGACGCCCGCGAGCGGGCCAAGGCCGCCACCCGCAGGGCCGAGGAGATGGAACAGGCCGCCGACGACGCCCGGCACGCCGCCTCCGCCGCCGGCAACGCGGGCGAGGCCGAGCTGCGCCGCCTGCGCGAGCGCCTGGCCGACGTGGAGCGGCAGCTCGAAGCCTCCCGCCGGGCCGCCCGCGAGGGCCGCAGCATCGAGGACGCCCGCATCAGGGTGCTGCTCGACGCCCTTCAGGACGCCTCGGCCGGGCTGCGCAGGGAGCTGGCGCTGCCCACCACGATCAGCAGGCCCGCCGACTCGGTCGCGGCCAGCACCGGCGAGCGTCCCGGAGTGCGCGGGGTGCCCGCGCGGGCCCTGGCCGACGACGACCCGCAGCTCCTCGACCAGCTCCTGGCGCTGCCGCAGGTCCACCTGATCATCGACGGCTACAACGTCACGAAGACCGGCTACGGCACGCTCACCCTCGCCGACCAGCGCAACCGGCTGATGACCGGCCTCGGCGGGCTGGTCGCCCAGACCCGGGTCGAGGTGACGGTGGTCTTCGACGGCGCCGAACTCAACGCGCCGGTGCAGGTGGTGGCGCCGCGCGGGGTGCGGGTGCTGTTCAGCGCGCCGGGGGAGATCGCCGACGACCTGATCCGCCAGCTCGTCCGGGCCGAGCCGCCCGGCCGGGCCATGGCCGTCGTCTCCTCCGACCGCGAGGTCGCCGAGTCCGTACGCCGGATGGGTGCCAGACCGGTTCCGTCCGGTCTGCTGCTGCGCCGGTTGGGCCGCGCATAAGTTACGAATTAGCACTATTGGCGAGACCCCACCCGCCACTTCTGTACTATTTCGCCCCAGGTGTAATCCCTGGGAGGCGACGCTGTGAGGTTTGGCCGGGTGACGGTGGCCGCGGGTCTCGCGATCGGACTGATGACGGTCCCGATGGGTGCGGCGCTCGCTGATCCCAAGCCCACCCTCAAACAGGCCAAGGCCAAGCTGGAGAAGCTGAACGACAAGGCCGACAAGGTCGTCGACCGGTACAACACGGCGACCGAGAACTACAAGAAGGCCAAGGACGCCTACACCAGGCTCAACGACCGCTACAAGCAGAAGCTGCAGACGGTCGCCGACCTCCGCGCCGAGATCATCAGGGTGGCGGTGGACTCCTACAAGCTGGGCGGGGACGTCACCTCCCTGCCCGGCATGGTCGGCGTCGACGACCCCGAGAACCTGCTGGCCGGGCTGGCCATGGCCGGGCAGCTCTCGCGCGAGCGGCTGGAGAAGCTGGCCGCCTTCGACCGCGAGAACAAGGGGCTCAAGGCCGAGCGCGACAACGCCGAGACCGCGCTCGCCGACGCCGACAAGGAGCGGGACGCCGTCCAGCGGGAGCGGGCCGAGGTGCTGAAGCTGGTCGGCCAGCAGAAGAAGCTCCTGGACAAGCTGGGGGCCTACAACCCGGGCAACCCCAACAGCACCGGCATCAAGTACACCGGTCCCGCCTCGGGCAGCGCGGCGGCCGTCCTGAACTTCGCCTTCGCCCAGGTGGGCAAGCCGTACATCTACGGGGGCACGGGCCCGCGCGGCTACGACTGCTCAGGGCTGACGCAGGCAGCCTGGCGCGCCGCCGGCGTCTCGCTGCCGCGTACGACGTGGCAGCAGTGGGCCTGGGGCGCGAGCCGGAAGGTGGACCTCAAGGACCTCCAGCCGGGTGACCTCATCTTCAGCGAGGGGCTCGGGCACGTCAGCATCTACGCGGGCGGCGGCAAGATCGTCCATGCGCCGCAGACGGGCGACGTCGTCAAGGTCGTCCGCCTCGCCGACTACGGTCGTCCGCTCGTCGGAGCCATCCGCCCCTGACTCGGTCCCCGCCCGAAATCTCGGGCGGCTTCGGCGTGCCCGTAATCGCTGAGGCGAACGGGACAAACGGGGCGAAAGCGCCCTGACAATCGGGTGTGCCGGGAAGTGTGAGAAGGGTCACAAAGCGGTAACGGAACCCTGAGGTCCAGCAGGGGTTTCACCCTTTACTTGCATCTTTATCTGATCTTTACAGGCCGAGTCTCCCTTTGCCAAATCTTGACCCCTCGGCGTAGTTTCTGGCGTCGCGGTCAGCAAGCCATGCGCACCGCGGATCGACATCGGAACCCCGATGCGGACCAGATGAAAATCCAGCGGTCGCCGCCGATATCCCCGTTCAGGCACAACCATCGGGCGGCGACCTGCCGAGTCCGTGCAGCCAGGAGCACGGAGCCGGGGACCCAAAGATCCCGTAATCCCCCGGGATCAGGGGTGAATCGGCGCGTCTCGCGCCGTAGGGCGACTTCCAGGCCCGAATCCGTCAGCTAACCCGGTAGGCGTTCGTGGAAGACACAAGGAGAAATCCTGTCTACCTCCCTGCATAACCCCCGTCTGTCCCGTCTTGCCCTGAGGGGCGTCGCACTCACGATGACCGTGACGGCCGGAGGTGCGGTTCTCCATGCCGTGCCGGCCGGGGCGCAGACGGTGAGCGAATCGGCCGCCAGGCTCACCGCGGTGTCCAGCACCGCCAAGGCGGCCACTGCGAAGTCGGCCAAGTCGGCGAGGACCGTCAGGTCTGCCAAGTCGGCCAAGGCCGCGCGGCAGGCGTCGAAGGCCCGCAGGGCCGTCGCCGTCGCCAAGCATCAGGTCGGCGACCCGTACCGGTACGGGGCCACGGGCCCTGGTGCGTTCGACTGCTCCGGACTCGTCCAGTACGCCTGGAAGAAGGCCGGGGTACGACTCCCGCGCGTGACGAACAGCCAGTTCGCCCGCATCAAGCGCAAGGTCTCCTGGCGCAATCTCAAGCCGGGCGACCTGATGTTCTTCAACGGGCTGGGCCACGTCGGCATGTACGTCGGCCACGGCAAGATGGTCCATTCGCCGCGGACCGGCGAACGGGTGCGCATCGACAAACTGGGCGGATGGCGTAAGTCGTCGTTCGTCGGCGCGGTGCGTCCCGGCGCGTGACAACGGGCCCCGCCCGGACCCTCCCCGGTCCGGGCCGGGGCCTGTCGCATGCCCGGCCCCGAGCAGGGCCCGGTCCGGCGAAGGGCCCGGCTCCGCGACGGGATCGGTCCGGGCGGAGGGCTCGGCTCCGCGACGGGATCGGTCCGGCGGAGGGCCCGGTCCTCGGGAAGGGGCCGGGAGGGGCGTGGGCCTACTAGCATCGGGCCGTGTCCTCGCAGGTGCGTCCGTCCCTTCGCGGTCCGCGGCTGCTCCTCTCGGTCCTGCTGCTGTCGACGGCGGTGCTCGTGGTCGCCGACGCGCCGCCCGCCGCCGTCCTGCCCGCCGGGGCGCGCGGGTTGTGGAGCGACGGCGGTCAGGTGGCCCGCGGCGCGCGGTCCGTGGTCGTGGGGCACCGCGCAGAGCCCGGCGTGCTCGCCGATCTGGCCCGCCGCGCGGACCTCGCCGGACGGCGGGTGTCCGCGGTGCTCGGCCGGCCGGTGCGCGCGCTGGTCGTCGTGCCGGACTCCGACGCCGAGGCGGCCGGGCTGGCGGGCACGGGCCCGCTGGACGGGCTGGCCGCGGTGGCCGACGGCGCCAGGGTGATCGTCGTGCCCGGCTCGTTCGCCCGGCTCACCCCCACGGGACGCGACGTCGTCCTCACCCATGAGCTCACCCACGTCGCCGCGGGCACCGACCGGCTGCCCGTCTGGCTCTACGAGGGGTTCGCCGACTACGTGGCCTACCGCGACGCCGGGCTCCCCGTCGGGACGGCCGCCGCCGAACTCGCCGCCGACGTAAGGGCCGGCCGGCTGCCGAGCGAGTTGCCCGGACCTGCGGCTTTCGCCCCCACGGCCGCCGATCCCGGACGGCTCGCGCGGGCGTACCAGGAGGCCTGGATGGCGTGTCGCTTCCTCGCAGACCGGTTCGGTGACGGGACCCTGGTACGGCTCTACCGTGATGCCCGCGTGGCCGGCGTCGATCAGGCGCTCGCCTCCGTGGGGCTCACCGCCGAGACGCTGGCGGCACGGTGGCGCGAGTACGTACGAGAGCAGCTCGCGTGAAGGGGAGGCAGATGAGCGAGCGGAACGACCCGCCCCGGGAAGGGGACGAGCCCGCCGGAGCGGTCGCCAGAGGGGCCGACGAGCCCGGCACGGCGGTCGCGGCGGCGCACGGCGGCGGTGTGGCCATCAGGGACGACGGCGCAGACCGGCCCGGCGACGGTGCGCCGCCGGAGCCGTCCGGCACCAACGAGCCCCCCGAGTCCCCGGGCCACCCCGACGACCCGGACTATCCGGACGCCCGCCCCGACGCGGACGCCGACCCCGACACCGAGGACCCCCGTCACCCCCGACCCCCCACCCCCGACGACCGCCCCCACGCGATCCGCGCCGACGCCCCCGCCACCGACGCCCAGACCAGCGCGCAGGCCGCCGAGGACACGGACACCCCCGGCAAGAGCCCCGAGGCCCCCGACGACCCGGGAACGGGCGGCAAGGGCGGCGGCAAGGGCAAGGGCGGCAAGGGCGGCGGCAAGGGCGGCGGCAAGGGCGGCGGCAAGGGCAAGGGCGGCAAAGGCGGAGGCGAGGGCAGGGGCCGTGGCAAGGGCGCGGGCGATCCCGCCACCCCCCTCGCCGAAGGCGTCGAGGCCCGTCCAGGAACCGGCAAGCTGACGGGAACGGCGGAGCACCTGATCGCCCGCCAACGGCAACGCGTGGAATCCCGCTCCAGGCGCGCCGCCGGCGCCGCCCTGGCCCTGGTCGGCGGCGTGATCCTGGCCGTGGTCGCGTTCACCACCCCCTGGCGGGTCCTGGCGGCGGGCGCGCCCGCCGTCGCCCCCGACCCCGCCCGCGACTTCAGCGCCGCCCAGATCGCCAGGGCGCAGGCGTTCGACGCGGCCACCTCCCTGCCCGGCTACATCTCGCTCGGCCTGACGGTGCTGTTCGCCGGGCTGCTGGTCCTGACGCCGTTCGCGGCCAAGGTGCTGGGCGTGCTCAGGGGCCCGTGGTGGGTGCGGGTGGTCCTCGGCGTGGTGGTGCTCACCGCGATCACCGAGGTGCTGAGGTGGCCGCTCGGCATGTGGTTCGAGACGATCCTGCGCGACTACGGCCTGTCCACCCAGGACTGGGCGGGCTGGGCCGCCGACCGGCTCAAGAACACCGGCGTCAGCGTGCTGCTGATGGCCGTCATGCTGCTCGCCCTCGTGGCGCTGGCCCGCAAGGTGCGCCGCTGGTGGATCCCGGCCGCCGTGGGCGCGTTCGCGCTCACCCTCGGCGTGTCGTACGTCTACCCGGTGGTGTTCGAGCCGCTGTTCAACGACTTCACCTCCATGCCGCAGGGCTCGCTGCGGTCGGAGCTGCTCGCCATGGCCGAGCGGGACGGCGTCCCGGTCGAGGACGTGCTGGTCGCCGACGCCTCGCGGCGCACCACGGCGCTCAACGCGTACGTGTCGGGCTTCGGGGCCACCCGCCGGATCGTCGTCTACGACACGCTGCTCAAGGCGCCGGAGTCGGAGGTCGAGCTGGTGGTCGCGCACGAGCTGGGCCACGCCAAGCACGCCGACGTGCTCGACGGCACGCTGCTCGGCGGCCTGCTGGCGGCCTTCGGGGCGATCGGCCTGTTCCTGCTGGTCGGCCCGCTGCGGCGGCGTACGGGGATCGCCTCGGTGGCCGACCCGCGCGCGGTCGGCGTGCTCATGGGGCTGATGACGCTGGCCTCGGTGGTCTCCGACCCGGCCCAGAACCTGGTCACGCGGCACGTGGAGGCGCGGGCCGACGTGCACGCCCTCGACCTCACCAGGGATCCGGTCACGTTCGTCGCGATGCAGAAACGCCTCGCCATAACCAACATTTCCGACTTGTCGCCGGATGCGGTGGAATATGTGCTCTATGCCTCCCATCCCTCCAGCCCCGAGCGCAACGCCCTGGCCCGCTCGTGGGCGAGACTGAACGGCGTCCCCGAACCGTGACCGACGTGGTCTTCGTGACGAACGACTTCCCGCCCAGGCCGGGCGGCATCCAGTCGTTCGTGCACGGACTCGCGCTCCGCACGCCGGGTGTGGCCGTCTACGCCCCCGCCTGGCCGGGATGCGAGGAGTTCGACCGGCGTCAGCCGTACCGGGTCGTCCGGCACCCGACGCGGCTGATGCTGCCCACCCCGGCCGTCGCGCGCAGGGCGGCCGGGCTGGTGGCCGAGCACCGCGCCGAGACCGTCGTCTTCGGCGCGGCCGCGCCGCTCGGCCTGCTCGCGCCCCGCCTGCGCGCGGCGGGCGCGCGGCGGGTGGTGATGCTCACCCACGGCCACGAGGCGTCGTGGGCGGGCGCGCCGGGCTTCCGCTCGGTGCTGCGCAGGATCGGCGCGCACGCCGACGTGGTGACCTACCTGGGCGACTACACGCGGCAGCGCCTGGCCGCGGCGATCCCCCCGCACAAGCTCGTACGCCTGGCGCCCGGCGTCGACGTCGACCAGTTCCATCCGCGGGCCGCCAAGGCGGCGCTGGGCCTCGACGGCCGGCCGGTGGTGGCCTGCGTGTCCCGGCTGGTCCCGCGCAAGGGCCAGGACCAGCTCATCAGGGCCTGGCCCAGGGTGCTGCGCGCGGTGCCGGACGCGGTGCTGCTGCTCGTCGGCGGCGGCCCGTACCGGTCGAGCCTGGAGCGCCTGGCGGGCGGGCACGAGTCGATCAGGTTCACCGGCACGGTCCCCGCCGCGAGCCTGCCCGGCTACTACGCGGCGGCCGACGTCTTCGCGATGCCCTGCCGCACCCGCTGGAACGGCGTGGACGTCGAGGGCCTCGGGATCGTCTTCCTGGAGGCGTCGGCGACCGGCCTGCCGGTGGTCGCGGGCAACTCCGGCGGCGCCCCGGACGCCGTCCGGCCCGGGGAGACGGGCCTCGTCGTGGACGGCGCGGACGTCGCGGACGTCGCCCAGGCCGTCGCCGACCTGCTCTCCGATCCCGCGCGGGCACGCAAGATGGGCGCCCGCGGCCGCGACTGGATCACCCGCGAGTGGACGTGGGAGCAGGTCGCCACCCGCTTCCACGCCCTGCTCCGACCCTCCTGACCTGGACCTAGCCCTTGGTCGAGCCCAGGGTGAGCCCGGCGACGAACTGCTTGTGCAGGAGCTGGAAGACGACCAGCGTGGGCAGCGCCACCAGCAGGGACCCGGCCGCCAGCAGGTTGTAGTCGGTGAAGAACTGGCCGCGCAGGTTGTTCAGCGCCGAGGTCACCGGCAGCTTGTCGCCCGAGGACATCAGCACCAGCGCCCACAGGAAGTCGTTGTACATCCAGGTGAACTCCAGGGTGGCCAGCGCCGCCAGCACCGGCCTGCACAGCGGCAGCGTGAGCCGCCAGTAGCGCTTCCACACGCTCGCGCCGTCCACGAGCGCCGCCTCGGTGATCTCCTCCGGGATCGTCCGCATGAAGTTCGCGATGACGAAGACGCAGAAGCCGAACTGGAACGCCACGTGGATGAGGATCAGCCCGAGGTAGGAGTCGTAGAGCGACTGGGAGTCCGACAGCCAGGCGGGCAGCGGCACCAGCGTGTAGAGGGTGTACAGCGGGGTGATGAGCACCTGCGGCGGCATCAGGTTCCCGGCGGTGAACACGATCAGCAGCGCCTTGCGCCCCGGGACGCGCACCCGCGCGACGGCGAACGCGGTGAACGAGGCCAGCAAGAGCGTGACCAGCACCCCGGGGACGACGATGATCAGCGTGTTCAGGTAGTAGCGGGGCAGCTCGGCCCGGCTCCACGCCTCGGCGTAGTAGCCGAGCGTGAGGTGCTCGGGCACCGACAGGTAGCCCAGCCGGGCCGTCTCCGCGTACGGCCGCAGCGAGGCGTAGACCGACAGGGCCAGCGGCAGCACCCAGCCCAGCGCGACCAGCGCGAGGAAGACGTGCAGCAGGACGCGCAGCGGCCGCACGGGCCGGCGCGCGGGCGGCCGCCGGTCCTGGGCCGGGGGAGCGGCGGCGGGCGCGGTGAGCGTCATCGCTCCTCCTTGAACAGCTGCGACAGGTACGTGACGATGAACCCCAGCGAGATCACCAGCAGGATCACGGCGATGGCCGAGCCGAAGCCGATGCGGCCGGCCTCGCCCACGATGTTCTCGGTGACCAGCACCGACAGCAGCTCCAGGCCGTTCCTGCCCTTGTTGACGGCGTAGACGACGTCGAACGCGCGCAGCGCCTCGATCACGGTGATGACCAGCACGATCACGTTGACCGGCCGCAGCGTCGGGAACACCACGCGGAAGAAGGCCTGCGCCTCGGTGGCCCCGTCGATGGCGGCGGCCTCCTTCAGCGCCGGGTCCACGGCCTTGAGCCCGGCCAGGTAGATGATCATGACGTAGCCGACGTGCCGCCAGCCGGCCGCGACCATCACGACCCAGATGTTGATCGACCGGTCGCCCAGCCAGTCCACGGTCAGGCCGGTGACCGCGTTCAGCACGCCGTAGTCGGAGGAGTAGACGAGCTGGGCGATGAAGCCCACCACGGCCAGCGACAACACGACCGGCAGGTAGAGCGCGCTCTGGTAGACCCGCGACCAGCGCAGCCGCCGGTCCAGCAGCACCGCGCAGAACAGCCCGAACGGCGTCGCGACCAGCCCCAGGAAGCCCAGCCACAACACGTTGTTGCGCACCGCCGACCAGAACGGCGGGTAGGCGGTGGCCAGGTCGTGGTAGTTGCGCCCGCCCACCCACTCGATCGGCCCGATGCCGTTCCAGTCGGTGCCGGACAGCGCGACGGAGGCCAGCGCGGGCCCCCAGATGAGGCCCACGTTGACGATGACGGCCATCCCCAGCCCGATGACCAGCACGGTCACGTCCCGGGCGGAGTAGCGACGGGTTTTGACGGTCATCAGCGGAAGATGTTGGCCTTCTGCTTCTCGATGCCCGCCAGCAGCGAGTCGATCTCGTTCGGCGCGCCGACGAACGCCTGCAGGGACGGGATCATCACGGTGGAGGCGAAGTCCGGCCGGGTGTCGCGGTCGAGGAACTGCGCCAGATGGGTGGCCTGGGAGACCAGTTCGGCGCCGCGCTTCTGCAGGGCGCTGTAGCCGCTGGTGTCGGCCTTGGAGCTGGACGCCAGCGTGCCCGGGTCGAGCTTGGTCGCCTCGTTCTGGGACGAGCCCTTGGCCAGGTGCTTGAGCAGGGCCTTGGCGCCGTCCACGTTCCGGGCCTTGGCCGAGATCATGTAGCCGTCGATGGGGGCGTCGATCGAGTCGGTGCCGTGGGCGGGGTCGATCTCGGGGAAGGTGAAGAAGTCGAGGTCGTCGCGGTCGGCCTCGGGGAACTGCTGGGCGACGAACATGCCGAGCAGGATCATGCCGGTCTTCTTCTGCGCGAGCGACTGCCCGGCCTCCTGCCAGGTGCGCCCGAGCGCGGCCGGCTGGTGGTACTCCATCAGCCCCCGCCAGGTGTCGAAGACCTGCCTGACCCGGGGGTCGGTCCACGACTCCTTGCCGGCCATGAGCGAGATGTGGAAGTCGTAGCCGTTCGTGCGCATGTTCAGGATGTCGAACGTGCCCATGGCCGGCCAGCCGTCCTTGTCGGCGAACGCGATCGGGACCAGCCCGTCGGCCTTCATCCTCCTGGCCAGGGCGGTGAACTCGTCCAGGGTCCTCGGGGGCTCGTACCCCTTGGCCCGCCACAGGCTCTTGCGGTAGAAGACGGCCCACGGGTAGTAGGTGAACGGCACGAAGTACTGCTTGCCGTCGGTGCCGGTCGACTGGTCCTTGAACGCCTGCGTGTAGTCGCCGCCGATCTCCCGCCACACGTCCGAGATGTCGGTGGCCAGGCCCTGTTCGGCGAAGAAGCGCATCCGGTAGCCGGCGAACCAGGTGAACACGTCGTCGGGCGTGCCCTTGAGATAGCGGTTGATGTTCTCCTGGAACGTGTTGTGGTCGACCGTGTTGACCTTCGGGACGGCCTGGGTGAAGCCCTTGAGCACGGTCTCCAGGGCCTTCTTGGGCACCTCGTCGGAGGCGTTCGAGCCGATCGTGACCGTGCCCGTCCCGCCGCCGGACGACCTGCCCGGCCCGGTGGCGGGGCTGCCGGACCCGCACCCGACGAGGACGGCGGGCACGCCGAACGCGGCGGCTCCGAGGAGTAGACGGCGGCGGGAGATCGGCATGTGTCGGTCCATGGTGGTTCCTCCTTGCCGGACCCTTCAGATTCCCCCGAGTTCGCTCACACCCATTCATCGAAAGACGAAGCCCTACCGCTGTCAACGCACTGTTTCATGACGTTTTCGACGCATTCACCGGGTCGGTGTCATGTCATGATGCGGACGGGATGTGTCGGAACCTGTTGGGATCTGGTGATGCGATGCTCGCCCCGCAGCGTCAGCAGGCGATCCTGGACCTCGTCCGGCAGAACGGCGGCGTCAGGGTCGTGGACCTGGTGCGCACGTTCGGCGTCTCCGACATCACGATCCGGCGCGACCTGGAGCTGCTGGCCGAGCGCGGCCTGCTGGCCAAGGTGCACGGCGGCGCGACCACCATCGGCTCCACGAACGAGCCCGGCTTCGCCGCCAAGTCCGTGCAGCAGGAGGCGGAGAAGCAGGCCATCGCCGGGCACGCCGCCGCGCTCGTCCGCCCCGGCACGGCCGTGGCCCTGTCGGCCGGCACCACGACCTGGACGCTCGCCCACCACCTGGGCCAGGTCCCCGGCCTGACCGTCGTGACGAACTCCGTCCGCGTCGCCGACGTCTTCCAGCACGCCGGCCGTCCCGACCAGACGGTCGTGCTCACCGGCGGCGTGCGCACCCCGTCCGACGCCCTGGTCGGCCCGGTCGCGGTCGCCGCGATCCGCCGGCTCAACGTGGACCTGCTCTTCCTGGGCGTGCACGGCATGACCGCGAGGACGGGCTTCACCACCCCGAACATGATGGAGGCCGAGACCGACCGCGCGCTGGTCGAGGCGGCC
Source organism: Nonomuraea sp. NPDC048881 (assembly GCF_040649795.1). Taxonomy (NCBI): domain Bacteria; kingdom Bacillati; phylum Actinomycetota; class Actinomycetes; order Streptosporangiales; family Streptosporangiaceae; genus Nonomuraea; species Nonomuraea sp. NPDC048881. Next base: position 353,624 of record NZ_JBEZGC010000009.1, on the reverse strand, counting down.
TCCCGGCTCGTCGTGCTGGCCGACCACACCAAGTGGGGGACCGTCGGCATCAGCACGATCGCCGAACTCGGCGAGGCCGACGTGGTCGTCTCCGACACCGGCCTGCCGGAGCCGGCCAGGCAGGCGCTGTCGGAGCGGGCGGGCCGGCTCGTCCTGGCCGAGGTGAGGCCCGTCCCGAGATGAGGCCCGTCCCGAGATGAGGTCCGTCGCCGGCTGCGGGGTCGCGCCGCGCCCCCGCTTCCGGACGGCGGCCTCAAGCGACCGCCGCCGACAGCCGGTCGTACTGCTCGTCGGAGAGCTCGACCGACAGCGCCGCCACGTTCTCCTCCAGGTGCCCGATCGAGGAGGTGCCCGGGATCGGGATCACCGTGGGGGAACGGCGCAGCAGCCAGGCCAGCGACGCCTGGGCCGGGGTGACGCCGATCTCGGCCGCCACCGCCGCCAGCGGCGTGCCGGGCCCGGCGTGGGAGCCCGCCGCGATCGGGAAGAACGGCAGGAACGCGATGCCGTGCGCGGCGGCGTGGTCCACGACGTCCTCGTGCTGCCGGGTGGCCAGGTTGTACATGTTCTGCACGGCCGCGATCGGCGTGATCTCCGCCGCCTGGCGCAGCTCCTCGGCGCTCACCTCCGACAGGCCGATGTGCCGGACCTTGCCCTCGTCCCTGAGCTGCGTGAGCGCGCCGATCTGGTCGGCGAGCGGGTAGGCCGGGTCCAGGCGGTGCAGCTGGAGCAGGTCGATGCGCTCCACCCGCAGCCGGCGCAGGCTCAGCTCGGCCTGCTGGCGCAGATAGGCCGGATGGCCGAGCGGCACCCACTCGGCGGGCGAGGGCCGCAGCACGCCGATCTTGGTGGCCACCGCCACGCCGTCCCCGTACGGGTGCAGCGCCTCGGCGATCAGCTCCTCGTTGGCGCCCAGCGCGTAGGAGTCGGCGGTGTCGAAGAGGTTCACGCCCAGCTCGGCCGCCCGGCGCAACACGGCCACGGCGCCCGCCCGGTCCGCCGGCGCGTCCCAGATGGGCGCCTCCATCGCCGAGCGCGCGGGGTCGGGGGCGTCGGCCAGCCGCATCGAGCCGTAGCCGATCCGGCGCACCTCCAGGTCTCCGCCAATGGTGAACGTCTGTACGGTTTCGCGAGGAATTTCTCTCATGGACGTCACGCTAGAAGCTCACATCGATGTGAGATGCAAGCGGTGTGAGGAGCATCACGTGAAGATCGGCGCGCTCTCCGCGGAGACCGGGGTCAGCCCCCGGCTGCTGCGCTACTACGAGGAGCAGGGGCTGCTGACCTCGTACCGGGCCGACGGCGGCCACCGGCGCTACGGAACGGACGCGCCCGTCGTGGTCCGGCGCATCCGCACGCTGCTCGCCGCGGGACTGCCGACCAAAGTGATCAGGGACGTGCTCCCGTGCGCCTCCGGCTCCGGCGAGGTGCTGGACGCGTGCACCCTCGATGCCCTCCGCGGCCGGCTCACCGGCCTGGACGAGCAGCTGGCCGAGCTCCAGGCCACCCGCCACGCCCTGGCCGCGATCCTGACCGCGACCGAGCGGGCCGGCGACCCGGCCGACGAGCCGGCCGGTGAGCTGGTGGGGGCCGCCTGACGGCTAGTGGCCGTAGAGCTCGTCGATCTCCTTGGCGTAGTCGCGCATCACCAGGTTGCGCTTGACCTTCAGCGTGGGCGTCAGGTGGCCGCTCTCCTCGGTGAGGTCGGTGTCGAGGATCGTGAACTTCTTGATCTGCTCGGCCTTCGACACCGTGCCGTTGGCCCGGTCGACGGCCTCCTGCACCTGCGCCAGGATCGCCGGGTCGGTGCGCAGCTCGGCCGCGCTGCGGCCGGCGGGCGTCGCCTCGGGGTCGAGCGTGACCAGCGCGGCCACGAACGGACGGCCCTCGCCGACGATCATCGCCTGGGACACCAGCGGGTGGGCGCGCAGCGCGTCCTCCAGCGGGCCGGGGGCGACGTTCTTGCCCGCGGCCGTCACCAGGATCTCCTTCTTGCGGCCGGTGATGCGCAGGTAGCCGTCGGCGTCGAGCTCGCCGACGTCGCCCGTGTGGTACCAGCCGTCGGCGTCGACCGCCTCGGCGGTGGCGGCGTCGTTCTTCCAGTAGCCGTGGAAGACGTTGCGGCCCTTGGCCAGGATCTCGCCGTCGTCGCCGATGCGGACCGAGACGCCGGGCAGCGGCTTGCCGACCGTGCCGATCTTGTTCCCGCCCGGCATGTTGACCGAGATGGGGGCGGAGGTCTCGGTCAGGCCGTAGCCCTCGAAGACCTCGATGCCGACGCCCCGGAAGAAGTGGCCGAGCCGGTCGCCGAGCGCCGAGCCGCCGGAGACGGCGGCCGACAGCCGGCCGCCGGTGGCCGCCCGCAGCTTGGCGTAGACCAGCCGGTCGAACAGCAGGTGACGCAGCCGCAGGCCGAGCGGCGCGCCGCCGGACGCCTCCGCCTTGCTCCAGGCCACCGCCACGTCGACGGCGCGGGCGAAGATCTTGCCCTTGCCGCCCGCGGCGGCCTTCTGCTCGGCGCCGTTGTAGACCTTCTCGAACACGCGCGGCACGCCCAGCAGGAACGTCGGCTTGAAGTCCTGGAGGTCGGGGGCGACGTTCTTCATGTTCGGGGTGTGCGCCATGATCGCGCCGGCCTCGACCAGCACCACCTGGATCATCCGCGCGAAGATGTGCGCGAGCGGCAGGAACAGCAGCGCCGCCGGGGCGTTCGAGCTGAACAGCCGGTCGAGCGGCCCGCGCAGCACGTTGAGCGCGGTGAACAGCAGGTTGTCGTGGGTGATCCGGCAGCCCTTGGGACGGCCGGTGGTGCCCGAGGTGTAGACGATCGTGGCCAGGTCGGCGGCGACGACCTTCTTCCTGCGCTCCTCCACGGCCGAGCCGGGCACGCCCTCCGCGTCGAGCCGCCCCTCGACCCGCCAGACGGCCTTCAGCTCGGGCGCGGCCTCGCGGACGGTCTCCTCGTGCGCGTCGAGCTCGACGAAGGCCGCCTTGGCCTCGCTGTCGGCCAGGATCCACCGGACCTGCTCCACCGACGAGGTCTCGTAGATGGGGACGGTGACCGCGCCGACGGACCAGAGGGCGTAGTCGACCAGCGTCCACTCGTAACGCGTGCGCGACATCAGCGCGACCCGGTCGCCGTGCTCGATCCCGGCCGCGATGAGCCCCCTGGCCACCTCGACCACCTGGTCGCGGAACTCGCCCGCGGTCACGACGGGCCAGCCGTCGTCGGTCTTGCGGCGCATGATCACGGTGCCGGGCTCCCGCTCGGCCCGGTCGAAGACCGTGTCCGGCAGGCTCGCTGAGGCAGGCACATCGACCAGGACGGGGACGCTGTACTCGCGCACGAACTTTCAACTCCTCTACGGGGACCGCCTGGACGTTACCGCCTTAAGTTACGCGCCGGTAGCATCGTCATGGGAGCGTTATGAAGGGCGTTCATCACGCTAGCAGCCGTCCCACCTAGGATTTCCCCATGAGGGTCCACGTGGTGAGTGACGTGCACGGCAGGGCCGACGCGCTGGCCCGCGCGGGCGAGGGCGCCGACGCGCTGGTGTGCCTGGGCGACCTGATCCTCTTCATCGACTACGACGACCACGCCAACGGCATCTTCGCCGACCTGTTCGGCGCGGAGCGGGCCGCCGAGTTCATCGCCCTGCGCACGGCCAAGCGCTTCGACGAGGCCAGGGCCATGTCGGCGCGGCTGTGGGCCACCCTCGACGGCGACCCGCGCGAGCACATCGAGCGCAACGTGCGCGCCCAGTACGCCACCCTCTTCGCCGCCATGCCCACCCCCGCCTACCTCACCTACGGCAACGTGGACATTCCCCGCCTGTGGCCCGACTACCTCAAACCGGGTCATCAGGTGCTCGACGGCGAGGTGGTCGAGATCGGCGGCCTGCGCTTCGGCTTCGTCGGCGGCGGTCTCAAGACCCCCTACCGCACCCCGTACGAGATCGGCGACGAGGAGTACGCCGCCAAGGTCGAGGCGATCGGCGAGGTCGACGTGCTGTGCTGCCACATCCCGCCCGCCCTGCCCGAGCTGCTCTACGACGTCGTGGCCAGGCGCTTCGAGCGCGGCAGCGAGGCCACGCTGGCGGCCATCCGGCGCACCCAGCCGCGTTACGCCCTGTTCGGCCACGTCCACCAGCCCCTCCACCGCCGCGCCCGCGTCGGCCGCACCGAGTGCGTGAACGTCGGCCACTTCCGCGGAAGAGGTGAGCCGTTCGTCCTGGAATGGTGAGCCGGGCGGCCCGTGACCGGCGCTCCGCCGCAACGGGCGGATTCTGCATTACGGTGGTCGCATGGCTGATCGCACCACTTCGAGCACCACCATCGGCGCCGGCCGCGCAGAGGTCATGGCGGTCATCGCCGACTTCCCCGCCTATCCCGAATGGGCCGGATCGATCAAGCGCGCCGAGGTCGTCAGTACGGGCGCCGACGGGCGGCCTGAGCAGGTGCGGTTCGTCCTCGACGCGGGCGTGATCAACGACACCTACACCCTGGCCTACACCTGGGACGGCGACGACAACGTGCGCTGGCAGGTGGTCGAGCCGGGCAAGATGGTCGGCGACCTGCGCGGAAGTTACCAGCTCGCCGAGACGGGCAGTGGCACCGACGTGACGTACGAGCTCACCGTCGACCTCACGGTGCCCATGATCGGGATGATCAAGCGCAAGGCCGAGAAGGTGATCGTGGACACCGCGCTCAAGGGGCTGAAGAAGCGCGTCGAGGGCCGTACCCGGTGAGCCCCCGGGTCCTGCTCTTCACCGGCAAGGGCGGCGTGGGCAAGACCACCGCCGCCGCCGCGACCGCCACGCTGGCCGCCGAACGCGGGCTCAAGACACTGATCGTCTCCACCGACACCGCCCACTCGCTGGCCGACGCGCTCGCCGTCGAGCCCGGCGAGATCGCGCCGGGCCTCCACCTGCACCAGGTCGACACGCAGAAGACCCTGGAGCGCCACTGGGGCGACCTGCAGCACTACGCCAGGGGCGTGCTCACCGAGCTCGGCCTCGACGAGATCACCTCCGAGGAGATCACCGTGCTGCCCGGCGCCGAGGAGGTCATCGCCCTGCTCGAACTGCGCGAGCACGCCCGCCACGGCGCCTGGGACGTCATCGTCATCGACTGCGCCCCCACCGCCGAGACGCTGCGGCTGCTGGCCCTGCCCGAGGCGCTCGACTGGCACGTCACCAGGCTCATGCCGGTCGGCCGCAAGCTGGTCAAGGTCGTCTCGCCGTTCATGCGCAGCGTGGCCCGGGTCAGCGCGCCGGGCGACGACGTCATGAACGCCGCCGAGCGGTTCCACCGCGGGCTGATGGAGGTGCGCGAGCTGCTCACCGGCGACAGCGCGTCCGTGCGGCTGGTGCTCACCCCCGAGGCCGTGGTGCTCGCCGAGGCCAGGCGCACCCTCACCTCGCTCAACCTGTACGGCTACCGCGTCGACGCCGTCATCGCCAACCGCGTCTTCCCGGCCGGCGGCGCCGACGAGTGGCGGGCCAACTGGGTGAGCGCCCAGGCCAGGCTGCTGGCCGAGGCCGAGGAGTCGTTCGCGCCGCTGCCCGTCCACACCGTCCCGTACCTGCCCGCCGAGCCGGTCGGCCGGCGCGCGCTGGCCGAGGTGGGCGCCTCCGTCTACGGGGACACCGACCCGTTCGCGGCGCCCGCCGTCGAGCCGCCGCTGCGGCTGAGCGCCGACGAGCTGACGCTCGCCCTCCCAGGAGCCGACCACGACGACGTCGACCTGGCCCGCAAGGGCGACGAGCTCATCATCACCGCCGGCCCGTACCGCAGGATCCTGGCGCTGCCCGCGGCGCTGGCCCGCAGGAAGATCGGCTCCGCCGTGCTCCGCGACGGCGCGCTGAGAATACGGTTCAGTGTGGGGAGCGAATCCGGCTCCGAATGAGTTGAGCAGGATGAGCGAACCATACGCAGGGAGGGCCAGATGACCGAGAACAACGACAGAGATCCCAGCAGGGACCCCATCGGCACCGTGGCCGACGAGGCGCGCAAGCTGTTCGAGACGATCCAGGGGCGCGCCACGCGCCAGGTCGGCAGGACCGTCTACAACTCCTTCACGGGCGGCGGCGCCCGCAAGGAGCGGGACGTGTGGAGCGAGGCGGTGTCCGAGCCCCACGACGAGTACATCTGCCGCGCCTGCCCGGTGTGCCGGGCGATCGCGGCGCAGCGGGAGTCGGGCTCCGACGTGACCGGCCACCTGGTGGCCGCGGGCGGCGAGCTGTTCGCCGCGGTGCGCGGGGCGTTCGACGCGCTGAGCAGGCCCGCCCCCCGCGGGCCGCGCGACACCCGTGACCGCGATCGCGGCGACGTGGAACACATAGATCTGGGATAGGGAGACACGCGGCATGCTCACGATCGGTGTCGACATCGGCGGTACCAAGGTCGCCGCGGGCGTGGTCGACGACAACGGCGAGATCGTCGAACACACGCTCAGGCCGACCGCGGCCGACCGGCCCGACGTGGTCGCCGACACGGTCGCGGACGTCGTCCGCGAGCTGTCGCAGGGCAGGGACGTCGAGGCGGTCGGCGTCGGCGCGGCCGGGTTCGTCGACGAGACCCGCTCGATCGTGCGCTTCGCCCCCAACCTCGCCTGGCGCGAGGAGCCGCTGCAGAAGAAGATCGGCGACCTGGTCGGCCTGCCCGTCGTGATCGAGAACGACGCCAACGCCATGGCCTGGGGAGAGACCAGGTTCGGCGCCGGGCGCGGCCAGTCCCACGTGGTCTGCCTGACGCTCGGCACCGGCATCGGCGGCGGCATCGTCATCGACGGCGCCCTCTACCGCGGCCGCTGGGGCATGGGCGCCGAGCTCGGTCACATGCAGGTCGTGCCCGACGGACGGGTGTGCGGCTGCGGCAACATCGGCTGCTGGGAGCAGTACGCCAGCGGCCAGGCCCTGGTCAAGGAGGCCAGGGAGATCGCCGCCCGGCAGCCCGACCGCGCCGAGATCCTGCTCGGCCTGGCCGGCGGCCGGATCGAGGGCGAAGAGGTGACCGAGGCCGCCCGGCTGGGCGACAAGGCCTCGCTGGCCGCCTTCCGCAGCCTGGCCGACTGGCTCGGGCAGGGCATGGCCGACCTGGCCGCCGTGCTCGACCCCGGCTGCTTCATCGTCGGCGGCGGCGTCTCCCGGGCCGCCGACCTGTTCCTCGACGAGGCCCGCGAGGTGTTCGCCAGGCAGCTCACCGGCCACGGCCACCGGCCGCTCGCCGAGATCCGGCTGGCCGAGCTGGGCGCGTCCGCGGGGGTGGTCGGGGCCGCCGACCTGGCCAGGCGGCGCTAGCGCGTGCCGGCCGTGGTTCCCTCGTCCGGCACGCGGGGCATGCGCGACGGCGTGCTGGTCAGGGTCGCCTCGTACAACGTGCGCAGCATGCGCGACGACGTGCCCGCGCTGCGCCGGGTGCTCGCCGCCATGCGGGCCGACCTGGTGTGCGTCCAGGAGGCGCCGAGGTTCGCCCGGTGGCGGGCCAGGCGCCGCGCCCTGGCCGAGGCCGGCGGCCTGCGCGTGGCCACGCCGGGACGCGCCGGCGGCGTGTGCGTGCTGGCCGGGCCGCGGGCCCGGGTGCTGGAGGCGCGGCTGCACCGGCTCAAGGCGTTCCCCGGCCTGGAACGCCGGGTGCTGGCCGTCGCCGTCGTCGAGATCGGCGGCGCGCGGCTGGCCGTCGGCTCGCTCCACCTCGACCTGCACCTCGCCGCCCGGCTGCGGCACGCGGGCGAGGCCATGTCCCTCATGGAACGGGCGGCCGCCGCGCACGACGCCGCCGTCGTCGTCGGCGCCGACGTCAACGAGCGGGGGCACCAGCCGGCCTGGCGTTTCCTGGCCGCCCGGCTGTCCGACTGCCACGCCGTCGCGCCCGCGGGCGCCGGGCTGACCTTCCCCGCCGCGCGGCCCGCCGAGCGCATCGACGCGGTGTTCGCCGCGCGCGAGGCACGGGTCCTGTCCTGCGGGGGAGTGGCGGCCGGGAACGCCGATCTGGCCGGGGCCAGCGACCATCTGCCGGTGCTCGCCGAGTTGCAGGTTGGACTCTGACGGGCGAGCCGCCCGGGCCAGCCCGTAGCATTTGTTCATGACCCGTCGCTCTCAGCGGCGTGCGCTCTCCGTCCTTCTGGCGACGTCCGTGGCCTTGCCGCAGGTCACGCCCGCCGCGCATGCCGAGCCCCGCCCCGCCGCCGAGGCGTGGCAGAAGTCGACGAGCGCGCGCCTCGACGCGGACGGCTCGCTCTCCGACGTGCTCGCCGTCTCGCCGGGCGACGTGTGGGCGGTCGGCCAGCAGGAGATCTGGGACGTCTGGAAGAACCGCGGCACGATCCGCCACTGGAACGGCACCTCCTGGAACGAGGTGGCCGTGCGCGACGCCACCGCCGCGGGCAACCTGCGCGGCCTGGCCGCCGCCGGGGCCTCCGACGTGTGGGCGGTCGGCGACGGCCACGACGGCCTGCCCTACCTGGCCCACGGCGACGTCACCGGCTTCGACCGGGTCCGGCCGCAGGGGCTGCACGCCGGCGACTGGCTGGGCGGCATCGACGCCAAGCCGGGCCGGGTGGTCGCGGTCGGCAGCCGGGAGAAGTCCGGGCTCATCCTCAGCGGCCAGGGCAACACCTGGACCGTCCAGCAGACCAAGGAGAAGGGCGCGCTCTACGCGGTCGCCTCGGGCTTCGCCGTCGGCGACACCGGCGGCGCGCCGCTGATCATGCACTACACGTCGGGGGCCTGGAAGTCGATGTCCGTGCCCGCCGTCCCCGGCGGCTACCTGCGGGACATCCAGGTCGACAGCTCCAAGCGGGCGGTGGCCGTCGGCGGGGTCTACCACGGCCCCGGCGAGATCTCGCCGCTCGTGCTCACCTGGAACGGCAAGCGCTGGCAGCGCCTGGCGATCCCGGCCACCGGCGCCCGCCTCTACGGCGTCACCGGCGACGGCAAGGGCCGCTACTGGATGACCGGCTACGACCCGGAGCAGGCGGCCCAGCCGTTCGTGATGCGCTGCGAGAAGGACGCCTGCCAGATCATCCGCGGCGCCGCGGAGAAGGGCCGCAGCAGCGTACGCCTCCAGGCGGTGGCCTACCTGGCCGGCAAGGGGGCGCTGTGGGCGGTCGGCCACGCCGTCGACGCGGCCGACCGCTACACCGACGTCGTGGAGTCCTTCGCCCCCCGCACCACCACGGCCAAGTCGTAACGGGCCGGGCTACAGGACGGCGCCGTCGTCCCAGCCGGAGTCGTTGGGCGGGCCGTCGCCCATGCGCACGACCAGCGCCACGAACCCGCCGATGAACGCCGCCACCGCGGTGAACAGCGCCCACCCCTCCATCTGCCAGCTGGCCATCGCCGCCACCAGCAGATAGGCGGGCCCGCCGAACAGCGCCACCCAGGCGAGCTTGGTGGGCAGGTCGAGCTTGGGCAGCGGCGGCGGGGGAGGCGGCTCGAAGTGCCCCTCGTCCTCGTCGTCGTCGCGGGCGGGTTCGTCGCGGTCGTCGAGGTCGTCGCGGTCGGGCGCGTCCTGGTCGAGTTCGGGCTCCTCGGACGGTTTGACCACCCTGCGGGTGGGCTCGGCGGGCACGTTCTCGCTGTCCGGCCATGGCTGGTCGGCCGAGTCGCGCTCGGCTGTGTCGTTGAAGGACGCGACGATCTGCCGCCAGACCTCGTCCTCGTCACTCTGGGGCGTCACCTAGATGGGCCTCTCCGCAGCGATCGCGACTTCCCCCTGGGTGCGATCAGTCCCTCTGCAAGGGTACCGAGGCATGTGTCCGGATGAAGTCGAGGCTACCGGCAAAGATCCTGTCGGCATCGTTGTCAAGCGTCGCAACATGGTAGCTGTCCGTGAGCTCCTCGATCGTGGCCTGCGGGACCTTCTGGCGAATGATCGCCACACTCGTCGGTTTCACCACGTGGTCGTCGCGGCTGTGGAAGACCAGCAGCGGCTGGGTGACCTTCGCCAGGTCGGCCTGCACCAGCGACCACAGCCCCGGCAGCGACGCGGCCGCCTTGACGGGCGTGCGGGCGTAGGCCAGCTCGGTCACGCCGGGCTTCTTGACGTCGTTGGCGACGCCGGGCACCGACGGCAGGAACCACTTCAGCAGCGGCGCCAGCCTCAGCAGCGGCACGTCACTGGCGATGGACGGGTTGACCACCACCACGCCCCTGACGGCGTCCCCGTGCACCTCGGCCAGCCGCAGCGCCAGGCAGCCGCCCAGCGACAGGCCCGCCACGAACAGCTCCGAGCAGCGCCCCTGGAGGTCGGCGAACGCCTTCTCCACCTCGGCGTACCAGTCTTCCCAGCGGGTGCGGTTCATCTCCTGCCACGTGGTGCCGTGCCCCGGCTGGCGGGGCAGCGAGACGCTGACCCCATGGCCCGCCAGGTACTCGGCCCAGGGCCGCAGCGACTGCGGCGTGCCGGTGAACCCATGGCACAGCAGCACTCCGACCTGACCCGCTCGGTGGTGGTAGGGCTCCGCGCCTGGCATGAGCGGCATAACAGCTCCTTGACGCAATTTCATCCCGGAACTGCCCGATCGTCGCACGTTCAGGGGTGATTGTGCGAGAGCTGGTGTAGTTGCATCTCGCCAGGGATGGGAAGATGACTCTGCTCAATCACGATGTCCTGGGGAAGAGGTGGCCGGGTGTTCTACTGGGTGGTCAAGGCCATCTTGAAGCCGATCCTCATGCTCTTCCGCCCGTGGACGGAGGGCGGGGACAACGTACCCAAGCAGGGGCCCGCGATCCTGGCCGGAAACCACCTCTCCTTCGCCGACCACTTCTTCGGCCCGCTGCAGATCCGCCGCAAGGTGATCTCGCTCGGCAAGGCCGACTACTTCACCGGCACCGGCATCAAGGGCTTCTTCACCCGGCTGTTCTTCAGCGGCGTCGGCACCGTGCCGATCGACCGCTCCGGCGGCAAGGCCAGCGAGGCCGCGCTCCGCACCGGCCTGCGCATCCTGCGCGAGGGCGACGTCCTCGGCATCTACCCCGAGGGCACCCGCTCGCCCGACGGCCGCCTCTACAAGGGCAAGACCGGTGTGGCCCGGCTGGCGCTGGAGTCGCGGGTGCCGGTCATCCCGTGGGCGATGGTCAACACGTACGAGATGATGCCGCCCGGGCGGCTGTTCCCCAAGCTCGGCATCCGGCCGGGCGTCCGGTTCGGCAAGCCGCTCGACTTCTCCCGCTACTACGGCATGGAGGACGACCGGCTGGTCCTGCGCGCGGTCACCGACGAGATCATGTACGCGCTGATGGAGCTGTCCGGCCAGGAGTACGTCGACAAGTACGCCGCCAGCGCCCGGGTCGAGATGGAACGCGCCCGCCGCGCCGCCGCCAAGACCGGTTCCTGAGGGCCTTTCCGTTTTCGCGGTCAGCTCCTGAGGGCCTGTCCGTTTTCCGGCCGGTTCCTGGCGCTCTCGCGGTCAGCTTCTGAGAGCCTGTTCGCTTTTCGTCATCGCGCTGGTCAGTGAGGTCAGCTCCGCGCGGGTGAGCCGGTCGATCAGGTAGTCCCGCACGACCTCGACGTGCCCGGGAGCGACGCGTTCCAGGCAGCGCTCGCCCGCCTCCGTGAGCACCGCCAGCACACCGCGGTCGTCGGACGGGCACGTGGCGCGCTCCACCAGCCCCGCCTTCTCCAACTGCGTGATCTGGTACGTCAGCGCGCTCTTCGACACCACCACGCCCCGGGCCAGCTCGGTCATGCGCATCCGGCGCTCGGGGGCGGCCGACAACCGCACCAGGATCTCGTACTGCGGGTGCGTCAGCCCGGCCGCGGCCTTGAGCTGCTCCTCGATGCGCCGTTCGAGCAGGTGGGAGGCCGACAGGAAGGCGCGCCAGGCGGCCATCTCCGTCTCGTCGAGCCAGCGGGTGTCCGTCACGTCCCAAGTGTACTTGTTGTTCAGATTTGAACTACCGGTAGAGTGGTTGTTCAAATCTGAACGACTCCCTTTGGAGGGTCCATGATCGACCAGGCGCGTCCCATCGCCCTGCTGCTGGCCAGGATCGCCATCGGCGTGATCTTCCTGGTGCACGGCTACCAGAAGTTCGCCGACATGGGCATCGCGGGCACCACGAAGTTCTTCGAGTCCGCGGGCATCCCCCTGGCCGGGGTGGCCGCGCCGGCCGTGGCGGTGCTGGAGGTGGCCGGCGGCATCGCGCTGATCCTCGGCGCCGCGCTGCCGATCGCGGGCACGCTGCTGGCCCTCGACATGATCGGGGCGATCGTGTTCGTCCACGGCTCCAGCGGCTTCGGGGCCGGTGAAGGGGGCTACGAGTTCGTCCTCGCGCTGGCGGCGGCGAGCCTGGCGGTGGGATTCACCGGCGGCGGCGCCCTGGCGCTCGACACCCTCCTCGGCCGACGCCGCACCACGGCTCCGGCCGCCGCCTAGCGACCCGCCCGTTCCGGCCGCTCAGGACCCCCGCGCGCCCACGCGTGGGGGTCCTGCTGCCTTGCTGTCGTCCGTACGGCGCGGGGGCGTCGGGTGTGCCGGTGACGTCTCGCTGGGGCCTGGGCCTGGGGCGTCAGGTCAGGTGGGCGCGGATCTGCCTGATGTGCTCGGGGGTCGTGCGGCAGCAGCCGCCGATCAGCGACGCCCCGGCGCGCTCCCACTCCTTGGCGGCCAGCCCGTACTCCACCGGGTCGGACAGGCCCAGCCACCGGCGCTGCTCGGCGTCCCACGTCTCGCCCGAGTTCGGGTAGACCACGACGGGCAGTCCGCCGGACAGGCGGGCGACCAGCCCGGGGATGTGCCGCGGCGCCGTGCAGTTGACGCCGACCGCCACCACCTGCGGGTTTCCGGAGAACAGCGCGGCGGCCCGGTCGATCGGGGTGCCGTCGTTGATGCGCTCGGCGTCGCGGCAGGAGAAGCTCACCCACGCCTTGACCCCCGGCGTGGAGGCCAGCAGCCCGGCCAGCGCCCGCGCCTCGGCGTAGGACGGGATGGTCTCGCAGGCCAGCAGGTCGGCGCCGGCGGCGGCCAGGATCTCCCAGCGCGGACGGTGCCAGGCCAGCAGGCCGTCTTCGTCGAGGTCGTAGTCGCCGGTGTACTCGGCGCCGTTGGCCAGATAGGCGCCGTAGGGGCCGACCGAGGCCGCCACCAGGCCGCGACCGGCCTCGTCGCGGGCCTGCCCGGCCAGCTCGACAGACAACCTGATCAGCCGCTCGGCCTCGGACCGGTCGAGCCCGCGCCGCTGGAAGCCGGGGATGGTGGCCTGGTAGCTCGCCGTGGTCGCCACGTCGGCGCCCGCCGCGTAGTAGTCGGCGTGCACCCGCCTGATCAGCTCGGGCTGCTCCAGCAGCAGGCGCGCCGACCAGAGCTCGTCGCGCAGATCCGCGCCGAGCGACTCCAGATGCGTGGACAGGCCGCCGTCCAGGACGAGTGTGCTCACCCGTCCAGAATAGGAGGCCGCGGGGGATGGTGGCACATGGGAATGGCACGCCTTTTCCCGGGGACGCCTGAATATCGCGGCGGAGATATCGCCGGGCGTGGAATTCATAATGGGTCGCGGGGGCATTCGCGCGCCGGTACGCGGGTGTGCCGGGTCGTTCGCGACAGCGGGGCCCGTCATGGCGTGCCATCGTTCCCTGGACGCCCGTCACGGCCCATTACGCCGGGCTCGTAGATGATTAGGCAGCGAAATCAGGAAAGAATCCAGAATCCCCGCCTTTGGTGGCAACGGCGGTTCTGGAAACGGCGCTACCACCAAGTCCGGTGCGGCACGATTGGACCTGTCAGTGGCCGATCAGCCATTCGCCCCAAGTGTCCGTGAACACGAGCCTCCGCCGATCATCGCCCAGCCGCCCCCACCCCACCAGCCCGCCGCCCGGCCCCCGGCTACTGTCCGATGCCGCACAGCCGCGCCGCCGTGCTGCCCGCAGGTGGGTCGTCGGGCTGCCAGGCAGCTGGGCGCGCGTGCGGTGGGGCGGGTGCGGCCGCGCTGCGGCGCGTCCCCGCGTCGGGCCGCTCCCCGGTGGAGGTGGCGGCGCTGCGGGGTGGTGCAGCGCCGCCGGGGTGTCAGGTGGGCGTCAGCCTCGTGTCCAGAAGGGACGGTGGCGCTTGCCGGGCTCGGGGTCGCCTGGAGCGAGCGGGCCGTCCTTGGGCAGCGGGTCGCCTGGGGCGAACGGGCCGTCCTCGGGAAGAGGGTCGCCCGGCGCGATGGGGTCGTCCGGGAGGGTGGGGTCGGTCGGGGCGTGGTCGGCGGGGGTGCCGGTGAGGGTGGCCAGCGCTTCGACGGCGTGGTCGTGCAGGGCGCGCAGGTCCGTGCCGGGACGTTCGGCCGCCTCCAGGTCGCGGGCCAGCGTCGCCAGCGCCTCGTTCCCGCCCAGGTACGCCGCCAGCGCCGCCAGACGCGAGCCCAGGTCGGCCAGGTACAGCGCGTCCGGTACGCGCATCGCCCTGAGCCGGTCCAGTTCGGCCTTCAGCTGCGGCCTGACCGACTCCAGCCGGTGCGCCGGGCGCGGCGACGACGGAGGCGCGAACTTGGGTGAAGCTCCATGCCCAGGGCCGCCACCGGAGCCGGGTGCGGACGGCGCAGGACCGGCAGGGCCGCCCGTGAGGGGCGGGGCCGGGAAGGGGGCGTCGGCCGGGGAGGGGCCGCCGAGCGAACCCGGCGCGCCGAAGCCCTGGTCGAGGCTCCGGTCGAAGCCCTGGTCGAAGGACGACGGGGCCGGCGGCATCATCCGGGCGGCACTCGCGGGACGCGCCATCGTCATCGCCTGCGCCACGAACCCCCCGCCCATGGACGGGTTCGGCGGCAGCTCCCACCCGCTGGGCGGCTCGACCGGCTGGATCACCCGGTGCTCGGGCGCGCCCTCCGCGACCTGCCTCGTGTCGATCGCCACGTACGCCGTGAACCTGCACAGAACGCCGTTCTCCAGCGAGACCTCGACGATCCGCGACTCCAGGCCGTGCTCGCCCATGGCGTACCGGTCCTCCAGCTCGCGCAGGTGGGCGCGGGCCCAGACGGCGCGGAGGGCGGAACTGTCGGTGGTCACCCCCGTGACCCGCTCCTCCCACGGCCCCTCGGCCGACGTGCCGCGCACGGTGACGGCCTCGGCGCCCTCGCGGCACCGTCCGTACACCCGGAGCGGGACCCCGGGGAAGATCGAGCCGAGGTGGGTCACGGTGCCGGGCTCGGTCTCCAGCCCCTTCAGGGACAGGTCCGTCACCAGCGGCGCGCCGATCCTGCGGTGGATCTGCTCCATCGCCGCGTCGAGCCGGTCCTCGGACTCGACCAGCTCGCACCGGCCGGCGCCCAGCCCGGCGAGCCGGCCGAGGAAGCCGGCGTTCACCGCCCGGTCGATGCCGACCGTGTGCACCCGCATCGCCGACAGCGCGCCGCCGGTCTGCTCCAGAATCTGGTCCTCGTTGCCCACCTGGCCGTCGGTGACCAGCACCACCACCCGCTCCCTGTCGCCGGGCGCGCCGAGGAGGGCGATGGCGCGGCGCAGCGGTTCGAGCAGCTCGGTGCCGCCGCGCGCGTCGACCCGCGCCAGGTGCTCGACCGCGCGGTACCGGTTGCGGTCGGACGCCTCCACCAGCCCCTCGAACGCCGCCTCGACCACCGAGTCGAACGTCAGCACGTCGAAGCGGTCGTGCGCGGTCAGCGTGTCGACGATGCGCGCCGCCGCCCGCCGCGCCGCGACCATCTTCCAGCCGCCCATGCTGCCCGAACGGTCGAGCACCAGCACCACGTCCCGCGGCGCGCGGGCGGCCTGGAGGGCGGGCGGGACGACGGTGAGCGCGAACGTCCCCCGCCCGTCGAACTGCAGGGACGTGGACGCCTCGAACGACAGCCGCAGGATGAAGTCACGGTCGAGGCGCTCGCCCGGACGCAGGCGCACGGTGTGGCCGTCCTCCTCGACCACGTGCAGGCTGGAGGCCACCTCCCGCAGGTCCAGCCCGGCGGCGTCGACGCGGGCGGTGAGCGAGAGGCGCACGGGGCTGGGGAAGCCGGGCAGCAGCACCGGCGGCGTGATCCTCGACGCGTCGGGGACGGCGTCGGTGTCCGGCGCCACGCCGGAGCCCGCCGGGTCGCCGTCGAGCGGGGTGCCCGGGACGTACCGCGGGGCCACGACGAGCGGGAACCGGAAGGTCGCCGCGCCGTCCTCGTAGGGGAGGGGCTGGCTCATGGTCAGCCTGATCGAGACGCGTTCGCCGGGCAGGATGTTGCCCACCCTGATGGTGAAGACGTCGGGCCGGTCCTCCTCGGCGATGGCCGCCCGCCTGCCCTCGCGCAGCGCCTGGTCGTAGTCGGCCCTGGCCTGGCCGCGCTCCTTCAGCACGCCCTCCACGACCCGGTCGTCGGCCTCCATCCTGAAGGCCGTCACGGCCGCCCGGTCGGGCAGCGGGAAGACGTAGGTCGCCTCCAGCGTGACGTCGAACGGGTTGCGGAACCCCTGCTCGACCTCCACCCCGGCGACGAGCCCGGCGATGTCGGCGTGCACGTCCACGCTGTCCAGCGGCAGGTTGCCGCGCTCGGTCAGCAGCGCGCCGAACCCGGCCTCCGGCACCGGCAGGCACCGTGCGGGCTCCAGCGAAGTGATCTTCACAGCAGTCTCCTCTCTACGAGCACCGCGAGCAGCGGCCCAGCCGCCGCCAGCACCGCCTGAACGTCGTCCTCGGACGGAGGCCGCCCCCCGTCCCACACAATGCGCACCCCGTCCGCGAGCACGACCCCCGCGGCCGGCTCGCCCCCGGCATGCCCCGCTCC
Organism: Nonomuraea sp. NPDC048881; assembly: GCF_040649795.1. Taxonomy (NCBI): domain Bacteria; kingdom Bacillati; phylum Actinomycetota; class Actinomycetes; order Streptosporangiales; family Streptosporangiaceae; genus Nonomuraea; species Nonomuraea sp. NPDC048881. Next base: position 336,921 of record NZ_JBEZGC010000009.1, on the reverse strand, counting down.
GGCGTCGGCGGGGCGTTCGCTCCCGGTGGGGGCGCGGCGGGCCGGCCGCTCGGCCCAGAACCTCTCACGCCCCGGCTCGCCGCCGCCCGCGGCCCGCCCGCCCGGCGGGCGTCCCGCCGCACGCGCCTGGCCGTCGAAGGCCCCGTTCGCCTCGCCGCCGGACGTCACGTTCGTCGTCGTGGCGATGACGGACGCGGGCCCCGCCGAGCGCGGGCTGTCCGGCGGAGAACCGGGGACCGCCCGCCCGTCGCCCACGGACGGCACGTCGGCGAGCCCGGCGGCCGCCGCCAGCGTGGCGTTCGTCGCGCCGGCCAGCGCCGTCTGGATCTCGGCGATCGAGTGCCCCGCCGCCTGCATGCGCTTGACCGCCACCAGTTGCAGCAGGTGCCGCCGGCCGTAGCGGGCGATCCTGCCGCGCCGGGTCAGGGGCGGGTCCACGAGGCCGATGGTGGTGTACCACCTGATCAGGCGTTCCCCGGGCACGTCGCGGACCCGGCCGTTGACCGGCTGGGCGCCCGCGCGCAGCGCCCGCGCCGCGTGCTCGGCCAGCTCGCCGATGGTCCAGGTGTCGCTCATACCTCCACAATGACACTGTCACTATTACACTGTCAACGATGGAAAGATCGGAAGAATCCAGCCCTGGCTGGCGTTCTAAATAGGCATAAGCATCACTGAAGGGGAGGAAATACGACATGGCTACGATCACCGGTCCGCTCTCGGGTGAAGCCAAGAACACTGTCGCCGAAGCCCTGCAGGACGCCCTGGTCGATCTGATCGATCTGTCGCTGATCGCCAAGCAGGCGCACTGGAACCTTGTCGGCGCCCATTTCCGCCCGATTCACCTCCAGCTCGACGAGCTGACCGACCTGGCCCGTGCCCACATGGACACCATCGCCGAGCGGGCGGTCGCCCTCGGCGTGAACCCCGACGGGCGCTCGGCGACCGTCGCCAAGTCCACCCGGCTCCAGCAGCCCGAGCGCGGCTGGCTGGAGGACGGCAAGGTGGTGGCGACGATCACCGACATCCTCGACGGCATCAGCAAGCGCATGTACGAGCGCATCCGCGCCACCGACGAGGCCGACCCGGTCAGCCAGGACCTGCTCATCGCCGTGACGCAGGACATCGACAAGCAGCACTGGATGTTCCAGGCCCAGCGCTGACCGCGCGCGGCCGCCGGCCGCACCATCCGAAAAGCCCGGGCACGCCCACAGTGCCCGGGCTTTCGCGTGTCCGCCCCCAAGGTGGGCGATCTTCCGTCCGGTGGGTACGGACTGTCACGCATCGTCCAGGGGCCGACGGCGATCTCACGCCACGACGGAGCGCGGGGTTTGCGCAGAGTTTGATGTCACGAGTCCTTGCCATTCATGTCGGTGCGGTCGACTAGCGTGGCACCTAGAGGGAGGCCCCACGATGTCCCACAAGACTCTCCTCCGCACGGGCCCGCTCTTGCAGGGCGGCATCAGCCCGTACGGGCCGCTCACGCCGGCGTCCGCCGACGGGCTCGCGCTCCCGCCGGGCTTCACCGGCCGGGTGGTGGCCCGGTCGGGCGACAAGGTGGCCGGGCTCACCTGGCACGCCGCGCCCGACGGCGGCGCCTGCTTCCCCGACGGCGCAGGCTGGATCTACGTCTCCAACTCCGAGCTGCCCCTGCTCGGCGGCGCCTCCGCGCTGCGCTTCCACGCCGACGGCACGGTCGCCGACGCCTACCGCATCCTGTCCGGCACCGACCTCAACTGCGCGGGCGGCGCCACGCCGTGGCACACCTGGCTGTCGTGCGAGCTCGGCGACCGCGGCCGCGTCTTCGAGTGCGACCCCTACGGCGCCCGCGCCGCCCGCCCCCGCCTGGCCATGGGCCGCTTCCGGCACGAGGCCGCCGCCTGCGACCCCGAGCGGCGCGTCGTCTACATGACCGAGGACGAGCACGACGGCTGCTTCTACCGCTTCCGTCCCGGCGACTGGGGCGACCTGACGGAGGGCACGCTGGAGGTGCTGTGCGCGTCGGGCGGGTGGCGGCCGGTGCCGTCCCCGGCCGCGCTGCTCACCGCGGCCCGCCACCAGGTCGAGGACGCCCGCCACTTCGACGGCGGCGACGGCTGCCACTACGCGGGCGGCGTCTGCTACTTCACCACCAAGGGCGACACCGGCCTGTGGGCCTACGACGCCCACACCTCCACGCTCGACCGGCTGTGCGAGGGCGTGCGCGCGATCACCGCCGCCCCCTCGGGCGACCTCTACGTGGCCAGGGAGACGACGGAGATCGACGTCATCGCGCCCGACCGGGCCGTCACGCCGTTCCTGCGGCTCACCGGGCACGAGGGGGCCGAGCTCACGGGGCTGGCGTTCTCGCCGAGAGGCGACCGGCTCTACTTCTCGGCCAGGCGCGGCCGCACCGAGGGCCACACCTTCGAGGTCCGCGGCGCCTTCCGCCCCTGACCGCGGGGCTCAGGTCAGGTAGCGGACCAGCATGAGCTTGAGCTCGGCCACGAGCTCCGCGCCGCGCTCGGGCGTCGCCGGCCCCAGCATGGGCAGCACCGCCTTCACCATGGCCAGCGCCATCGTCGCGTTGAGCAGCGCCCGCTCCTGCGGCAGCTCGGGCGAACGCCGTCGCAGCAGCGCCGCGATCCGCTCCGCCAGCGAGGCGTGCATGCGCTGGGAGGCCGCCGCGAGCCGGTCGCCGGTGGCCGACCCGTACAGCAGCGACCAGTACGCCGGTGAGTCGGCCTTGAACGCCACGCTCTCGTCCACGAGCTGCCCCACCAGTGCCTCCAGCGGGACGTCCGGGGTGATCGCCGCCAGCCGGGCCGCCCAGAACTCGTCCCGGTCGTCGGTGTAGCGGGACACCAGGCCGTCCAGGATCTCCTCCTTGTTCCGGAAGAACTGGTACAGCGACCCGGGGGAGAGCCCCGCCCGCGCGGCGACCTGGTTCGTCGTCATGTCCGGGTAGCCGATCTCGGCGATCACCGACTCCGCGGCGTCGAGGATCTCGGCCATCCGCTTCAGGCCGCGCGCCTGCCTGCGGACCGTGCGTTCAGGCATGGGCCACCTCGTTGACAAATACGAGCATTTACTTGTATTTCTGGGTTCGACAGCGAAACACGAGTAGTTTACCGAGTTTTCCGGAGATCCCATGCGAACCTGCCCATCAGGCCCGGCGCGGGCGGTGCCCGCGTGGCCGTGAACGTCGCCACCCGGGGCCCGCGCGCCGCCGCCGAGCCGCCGCTGCGCAGGCTGGGCCACCTCCTCGTCCGCCGCCGCCGGCTCGTGCTGGCCCTGTCCGCGCTCCTGCTCGTCGTCGCGGGTGTCCTGGCCGCCGGTACGGTCTCCCGCCTCTCCCTGGCCCGCTTCGAGGCGCCGGGCTCGGAGTCCGACCGGGCCCAGGCCGAGCTCGTCCGCCGGTTCGGCACCGGCAGCCCCGACCTGGTCTTCCTGGTCACCCCCAGGTCGGGCACCGTCGACGACCCCGCGGCCGAGGCGGCGGGCCGCGCCCTCACCGACCGGATCGGCCGCTCGGACGGCGTCGCGGAGGCCTCCTCGTACTGGACCAGGGGCAGGCCCGCCACCCTGCGCAGCCGGGACGGCCGGCACGCGCTGATCGTGGTGCGCGCCCCCGGCGACGCCGACCACGTGCGGGCGTGGGTGCTGCCCGCGCTGGTGCCGCGGATCGTCGGCGAGCAGGGCCCGCTCCAGGTGCGGGCCGGCGGAGGGGAGGAGGTGTTCCGCGAGACCGTGCCGCTGGCCAGGCAGGACTTCGTCCGGGCCGAGCTGGTCATCTTCCCGGTGGCGTTCGTGCTGCTCTGGCTCTACCAGCGGCGCGTGCTGGCCGCCCTGGCGCCGATCCTGGCGGGGGTGCTGGCCATGGTGGTCGGCCTGGCGCTGCTGCGCGGCGTCCTGGTGTTCGCGGAGGTCTCCACCTTCGCCCTCAACCTCACCCTCGCCATGGGCCTCGGGCTCGGCATCGACTACTGCCTGTTCGTCGTCCAGCGTTTCCGCGAGGAGGTGAGCGCCGGACGCGACCGCGCGGCGGCCGTCGCCGGAGCCGTCGAGCACGCCGGGCGGACCGTGCTGTTCAGCGGCCTCACGGTGGCCGCCTCACTGGCCGTGCTGTTCGCGCTGCCCTTCGACTTCCTGCGCTCCTTCGCTTTCGCGGGCATCGCGGTCGTGGCCGGCGGCCTGTTCGCGGCGGTGATCGTGCTGCCCGCGGTGCTGGCCTCGGCCGGCGGCGCGATGTCGCCCAGGCCGGGGAGTTCCGGGCGCGGCGGAACCGAGGTCCGGGGAGCCGGGTTCTGGCACGGCCTGGCCGTCCGGGTCATGCGCCGGCCGGTGGTGTTCGGCGGTCTGGCGGCGGCGCTGCTGCTGGTGCTCGCCTCGCCGTTCCTCGGCCTGCGCTTCGGCACGGCCGACGACCGCATCCTGCCGCCGGAGGCGTCCTCGCGGCAGACCCAGGAGGTCATCCGGCAGACCTTCCCGGCGGAGGAGACCGACGCCATCCAGATCGTCTCGACGGGTGCGGCGCGGGCCGCCGACGTCTCGGCGTACGCGATGCGGCTCTCGCGGGTTCCCGGGGTCGCCCAGGTCGACTCCGCCGCAGGCGCCCACGCGGCCGGGCGGCGGGTCGGCGACGGCGACCCGGCCCGCTTCCGCGGACAGGGCGCGTGGTTGTCGGTGGTGCCCTCCGCCGAGGCGCTGGCCGGTGATCCCGTCCGGCTGGTGGAGTCCGTACGGGCCGTGCCGCCGCCCTTCGAGGTCCTGGTCGGCGGCTATCCCGCCGAGCTGGCCGACTACCGCGCCTCGGTCGTCGACCGCCTGCCGCTGGTGCTGACGCTCATGCTGGGCGTCACGTTCGCCGTGCTGTTCCTGATGACCGGCAGCCTGGTGCTCCCGCTCAAGGCGACCTTGCTGAACGTCCTCAGCCTCGGCGTCATGTTCGGCGCCGTCGTCTGGATCTTCCAGGAGGGCCACCTGTCGGGCCTGCTCGGCTTCACCCCGACCGGCACGCTCGACCCGAGCATCCCGATCCTCATGCTCTGCGTCGCCTACGGCCTGTCGATGGACTACGAGGTCTTCCTGCTGTCCAGGATCAAGGAGGAGTACGACGGGACGGGCGACACCGGGCAGGCCGTCGCCACCGGCATGCAGCGCGGCGCGCCCCTGATCACCGCGGCGGGCGGCATCCTGGCGCTCACGTTCGCCGCCTACGCCACCGCGCGTGTGGCGTTCGTGCAGATGCTCGGGGTCGGCATGGCCGTCGCGGTGCTGGCGGACGCCACCGTGATCAGGGCGGTGCTGGTGCCGAGCCTGATGCGCCTGGCCGGGCCGCTCAACTGGTGGCCGCGAGGTCGAGCGACCACATCTCCTCGGTGACCTCGGCGCCGTTCTCCACGCCCCGCTCGGCCGACTCCAGCTCGAAGCCGGCCGTCTGGTAGATGCGCCGCGCGCTCACCAGGCAGTCGCGCGTCCACAGCGTGACCCGCCGGTAGCCCCGGTCCCTGGCGTGGCGCAGGCACTCGGCCACCAGGCGCCGCCCGATCCCGAGGCCGCGCGCCGACGGCTCGACCAGCAACATGCGCAGCTTGGCCGTCGTGTCGTCCTGGTGCACGCAGAACACGCACCCGGCGCGCTCGCCGTCGACCTCGGCGATCCAGCCGGCGTCGCGGGCGGGGTCGTAGGCACCCACGATCCTGGCCACGAGCTGCTCGAACTCGGTGCCCCAGCCGTACTCCTCGCTGTAGAGGGCGCCGTGCCGGTAGACGACCCAGCCCAGGTCGCCCGTCCGCGGGGGCCTGATCACGTACGAGCGGGCGGCCGGCTCGCCGAGCAGCCGCCGGATCGTCGCCATGCTGCCGACCAGCAGCGCCCGGTCGGCCTCGGGCAGGCCGTCGAGCAGCCGTTCGATCTCCTCGGCCGAACGGCGGTCGAGCCCGGCGAAGGTGGCCGCGCCCGTCTCGGTCAGCCGGACGAGCTGCTTGCGGGCGTCGGCGGCCGACCGCTCGCGGGCGACCAGCCCGTCGCCCTCGAAACGGGCCAGGATCCGGCTCAGGTAGCCCGCGTCGAGGTCGAGCAGGCCGCGCAGCTCGCCGGTCTCCATGCTCTCGGCGTGCGCGAGCTCGAACAGCACCCTGACTTCCGTCAGCGAGTAGGGCGAGTCGAGCATGCCTGCCTGGAGGACGCCGATCACTTTCGTATAGAACCGGTTGAAGGCTCTGATCTCAGAAACCCTTGCCTCCGTCAACGAATTCATTGCCCCAGTCAACCATAAGAAGGATCGCGTTGTGAACCTCTACATAGGCGGTTACGGCCCCGGCATCGTCACGGTGGGCGGCGAGCTGACCCGCGTGGCCTCGCCGTCGTTCCTGGCCGCCCACCCCACCCTGCCGGTGCTGTACGCGGCCGGCGAGCTGCAGCGCGGCTGGCTCACCGCCTTCACCACCGAGGGCGCCCTGTCCCCGCTGGACGAACGGTCCAGCGACGGCGACAGCCCCTGCCACGTCGCCGTCCACCCTTCGGGGAGCCTGCTGGCCGTGGCCAACTACGGCGACGGCACCGCCGGCCTGCACCACCTGGACGAGCGGGGCGCCTTCACCGGCGACCCCGTCGTCCTGCGGCACGAGGGCTCGGGCCCCGACCTCGACCGCCAGGCCGGCTCGCACGCTCACATGTGCGTCTTCCACGACGACGTCCTGCACGTCTCCGACCTGGGCACCGACGAGATCCGCCGTTACCGCCTGGACGGCTCCCCGCTCGACCCCATCACCCTGGCCCCCGGCACCGGCCCCCGCCACTTCGCCTTCGCCGGCGACCGCCTGTACGTGGCCGGCGAGCTGGACGGCACCGTGACCCTCGTCGAGGGCGAGCGCCGCACCGTCGTGCCCGCCTCGCGCGCCGGGGGCGACAACGCGCCCAGCCACCTGCAGCTCGACGGCGACCTGGTCTACGTCGCCAACCGCGGGCCCGACACGGTCTCGGTGCTGCGCGCCGCGGACCTGTCCCCGGTGGCCGAGGTGCCCTCGGGCGGCGCCTGGCCCCGGCACTTCGCCATCGCCGGCGACCGCCTGTACGTCGCCAACCAGAACTCCGGCGAGGTGACCGTGTTCACCCTGGAGGACGGGGTGCCCGAGCCGGCCGGCCAGTCGTACGAGGTGCCCAGCCCGTCCTGCGTGCTGCCCGCATAGAACGCCTGGCGGGAAGCGGCCCGGTGTAAGGATCTGGCCAAGTCGTGGCCCGGCCCCGTGGCGGGCCACGACGATGGCCGGGTGCGCAAGCTCCTGCTGCTCCTCACCCTGTTGATCGCCGTCCTGCCGGCCGCCGGATGCGGCGGCGGCCCCGTGCGGCCGGCGCCGTCCGCGTCGCCCGCGCCGCCCGTCCCGCAGCCGTCGGAGACGGGCCGGCCGTCGCCGCCGCCGGTGGACGCGGGGGAGTCCTGGCGGATCACCACCCGCGGGGCCGACCACGAGATCGAGGGCTACGCCGACCACGTGAGCGTCCTGCCCGGCCAGCCCTTCGCCCTGCACGTCTCCACCACCGCCCCGCGCTTCACCGCCGGCGCGTTCAGGATGGGCGCGCACCCGGCCAAGGTGTGGGAGTCGCCGCAGGTGGAGGGCGTGCGCCAGCCTCCGGCCAGGACCGTGCACGGCACGGTGACCGCCGCCCACTGGAAGCCCTCGCTCACCGTGGACACCCGCGGCTGGACGGAGGGCGCGTACCTGATCAGGCTCGACGCCTCCACCGGCGCCCAGCGGTACGTGCCGATCACCGTCCGCTCGGCCTCCACCCGGGGCCGCGTGGTGATGGTGAACGCGGTCACCACCTGGCAGGCGTACAACCTGTGGGGCGGCCGCAGCCTGTACCTGGGCCCCGGCGGGTTCGCCGATCGCTCGCGCGAGGTCACCTTCGACCGCCCGTACGACGGCGGCGGCGCCCGCCTGTTCCTCGACTTCGAGCAGTCGGCCCTGGCCGTGGCCGAGCGCAGCGGCGTGCCCCTGGCCTACCTCACCAGCCTCGACCTCGGCCCCGGCGTGCTGGACGGCGCCCGGGCCGTGGTCTCGCTCGGCCACGACGAGTACTGGTCGCCCGCCATGCGCACGGCCGTCACCAGGGCCAGGGACAGCGGGACGAACCTCGCCTTCCTCGGCGCGAACGCCGTCTACTGGCGCATCGCGATCAAGGGCAGGACGGTCGCCTGCGACAAGGAACGGCTGTGCCCGCTGTGGCGGGACTCCCGCCCGGAGAGCGCCCTGGTGGGCCAGATGTACGACTGCTTCCCCGCCCAGGGCGCCTACACGGTCCGCCGGCCGGGCCACTGGATCTTCGCGGGCACCCGGGGGCGGCGCTTCCCCGGCATGGTCGGCCCGGAGACCGACAAGGTCTCGCGCGGCTCACCGAAAGGCGTGGAGGTGCTGGCCGACTCGCCGTTCTCGTGCGGAGGACGCGGGACGACGTCGCAGAGCACGTACTACACGGCGCCGAGCGGGGCCGGGGTGTTCGCCTCGGGCACGATGCGCTGGGTGTGCGCGATGCGCGGCAAGCGCTGCGGCCACGGCGTCCCGGAGTCCGCGGCCGCCTTCACCCGCCGCGCCACGGCGAACGTGCTGACCCGGTTCGCCGCCGGCCCGGCAGGGCGCTCCGGTCAGCCCGCCCACCCTCCTCAGGGCCGCGCGGGCCCGCCGGGGAACGCCGCCCCCGGGGCCGGCCCGAGGGCGGCCGGGGGGGCGGCCGTGAGCGACTCCCGGGAGCGGCCCGCGGGCAGCCGGTCGCGGCTATGAGCGGCGCTCGCGCAGGATCGCCGCCAGCCGCTCCCTGATCTCCCGCTCGGCCGCCTCCTTGTGCACGCCGAGATCGGCCAGGGCCCGCACCACCGGGCCCTCCTCCAGGGAGAGCACGCCGAGCAGCAGGTGCTCGGTGCCGACGTAGTTGTGCCCGAGCCGCAGGGCCTCGCGCAGGGTCAGCTCCAGCGCCTTGGCGCACTGCGCGGAGAACGGCAGGGTGACGGGCGACTGCCCGCCGCCGGGCGCCATGGCCGCCGTGACGGCCTCCCTGACCGCCTCGGGGGAGGCCCCGAGCGTGGCCATGGTCGAGGCGGCCAGCGCCTCGGGCACGTGCAGCAGCCCGAGCACCAGGTGCCCGACCTCGATGTGGTCGTGCCCCGACAGGCGCGCCTCCTCCTGTGACTTGACCACCGCGACCCGGGCCTTGTCGGTGTAGCGGGCGTAGTTGCGCAGGTCGTCGGCGAGCGAGCCGCCCTCCTTGACCACGAACCGCTTCTGCGCGGCCTGCTTGGTCACGCCCATGCTGCGGCCGATGTCGGTCCAGGAGGCGCCGGAGTGGCGGGCGTGGTCCACGAAGTGGCCGATCAGGTGGTCGGCCACCTCTCCGAGGTGCTCGCCCAGCGTGACGGCGTCGGAGAGCTGGCCGAGCGGGTCGCCGTCCGGATGACGGCTCTTGATGGCGGCGATGAGGTCGTCGAGACGTACGGTTTCGTCCATGCGTCAACCATAGGTTGACGCTGACGCGCCGTCAACCCCGGGTTGACGATCGCCGCTTCCAGGAAATGATCGAGGGCCGCGCGTTTGGTCTAGACCACTGAGCGTCGCGGCAGGCACAATGCGAGCTGTCACCGAGCAATGGTTCGTGAACCCCATCGGGAGGAACCCGCCATGCGTATAGGAGTGCTCACCGGAGGCGGAGACTGTCCGGGTCTCAACGCCGTCATCAGGGCCGTGGTGCGTAAGGGGGTGAGCACGTACGGCCATGAGTTCGTGGGCTTCCGCGACGGCTGGCGCGGGCCCCTGGAAGGCGACACGATGCCGCTCGACATCCAGGCCGTACGAGGCATCCTGCCGCGGGGCGGCACCATTCTCGGATCCTCCCGCACCAACCCGATCAAGATCGAGGGCGGCGTCGACCGCATCAAGGAGAACCTCGCCGCCACCGGCGTCGACGCCCTGATCGCCATCGGCGGCGAGGACACGCTCGGCGTGGCCAAACAGCTCTACGACCGCGACGTCAAGGTCGTGGGCGTGCCCAAGACCATCGACAACGACCTGTCCGGCACCGACTACACCTTCGGCTTCGACACCGCGGTCAACATCGCGATGGAGGCCATCGACCGGCTGCACACCACCGCCGAGTCCCACCACCGCGCGCTGATCTGCGAGGTCATGGGCCGCCACGCGGGCTGGATCGCGCTGCACGCGGGCATGGCCGGCGGCGCGAACGTGATCCTCATCCCCGAGAAGCCGTTCGACATCGACCGGGTCTGCGAGTACGTCGAGTCCCGCTTCCGCACCCGCTACTCGCCGATCATCGTCGTGGCCGAGGGCGCCCACCCGATCGAGGGCCAGATGGAGCTGCAGACCGGCACCCTCGACGCGTTCGGGCACGTCCGGCTCGGCGGCATCGGCGAGGTGCTGGCCAAGGAGATCGAGAAGCGCACCGGCAAGGAGGCCCGCACCACCGTGCTCGGCCACATCCAGCGCGGCGGCACCCCGACGGCCTACGACCGGGTGCTGGCCACCAGGTTCGGGCTGCAGGCGATCGACGCCGCGCACGAGGGCGACTACGGCACGATGGTCGCGCTGCGCGGCACCGACATCGTCCGGGTCGGGCTCGACGAGGCGACGGCCGAGCTGAAGACCGTCCCGGCCTCCCGGTACTCCGAGGCCGAGGTGTTCTTCGGGTGAGGCTCTCTACGGCTGGCTGAAAGCGGCTTGCAAGCGCCGGGCCGTACTTTCTGGGCAGCGGGGTTACCGCTTACAACCCCCCTCGGGGTACGGCTTGGGGCGCAGCGAGTCGGCGGCCCACTTTGCGCCGCAAGCCGTACCCAGGAGATAGCTCAATCGCGGGGCGCGCCGAGGTGATCCACCTCCGGCGCGCCCTCGTCGCGTCCGGCCCCGTCCGGACGCTCGTCACCGCGGGCTATCTGCGGGGCGCGCGCATCATCCGCTGCTGTTGCGGGCGGGGGGCGGCCTGCGGCGCGGGGTAGGCCAGGCGCTGCTGCTGCTGGGCGGCGCGCCGGCGCAGCTCCAGGCGGGCGACCATCTCGGCGTCCTCGTGCAGCTCCTCCTCCGAGGGCGCGAGGATCACCATGAGCAGCATGGTCAGCGTGATCAGGCTGATCACGGTCATGAGCGGGACGAGGAAGTCGAGGGCGTCCGCGCCGGTGACCATGCCGGGCTCGGCGTCGACGGTGACCCGCATGGCGTACATGCCGGTGTAGTGCATGCCCGAGACGGCCACGCCCATGACCAGCGCCGCGCCGGTGATCCAGACCGGCTTCTTGACCCGCAGCGTGAACCAGAGCGCGGCGGTCGCGGCCACGACGGCGATCACCACGGACCCGGCCACGATCGTGCGGTCGTAGGAGACGTGGGCGCTCATGTTCATCGCGTACATGCCGAGGTAGTGCATGCTGGCCACGCCGAGCCCGGTGAGCAGGCCGCCGCCGAGCAGCGCCGGCGCCCGGCCGCGGCCGTAGGAGACCAGGAACAGCCCGGTGCCGACCACCACCACGGCCACGGCGGCCGAGGCGACGGTGAGCGGCACGTCGTACTTGATCTGCGTGCCCTCCACCGCGAAGCCCATCATCCCGACGAAGTGCATGACCCAGATGCCGGTGCCGCCGATGGAGATGGCCGCGCCGATCAGCCAGCGCACCCGCGACGCGCCGCGGCTGGCGTGCGCCTGTGCGGTGAGCCGCAGTCCGAGCATCGAACCCAGGCACGACATCAGGTACGCCAGCAGCGGTGTGAGCGGTCCGTGGGTGAAATGATTAACAGCGGTCATATATCGACATTCCTTGTGATTAGGGGTTGACGGATTGTGTCATCCGGCCTGTCCCTTCCGCATGGATAACGCAACTATCTGTCAACCGGCGTGTCGGAAACATGAGAGGGTCTCATGAGCATCGAGGGGCCCTTCTGGCGCGCGATCGCCGTCTTCCGCGCCGCGTCGTTGCTGTACGCCGCCGTGCTGATGGCCCAGTACCGCGGGTACGAGCAGCCGGTCGCCGGATGGCTGGTGATCGCCCTGATGGCGTTGTGGACGGCCGGAGCCACGTACGCGTACGCGTCGGAAAGGCTGCGCGGGTGGCCGCTGCTGGCCGTGGACCTGCTGGTGGCGCTGGCCTGCCTGCTGGCGTCCCCGTACGTGGAGGGCGCCCGTCAGGGCGTGGCGGGCACCATGCCCGTGCCCGCCACCTGGGTCGCCGCGCCCGTCCTGGCCTGGGCCGTGCACGGCGGCAGGCGCGCGGGCGCGGTGGCGGCGGCCCTGGTCGCCGCCGCGGACCTGTGGCTGCGCGTGCGCGCCCCGGAGGCGCCCGTGATGATCAACGGCGCGGTCCTGCTGTTCCTGTCAGGAGTGGTTGTCGGACACGTGGCCCGGCTGGCCAAGGAGGCCGAGGAGCGCATGCAGCGCGCGGCCGAGATGGAGGCCGCCCAGCGCGAACGCGACCGGCTGGCCCGCGACCTGCACGACTCCGTCCTGCAGGTGCTGGCCCTGGTCCAGCGGCGCGGCCGGCAGATCGGCGGCGAGGCGGCCGAGCTGGGCCGCCTGGCCGGCGAGCAGGAGGCCGCGCTGCGCGAGCTCATCGCCGCCCGCCCCGCCCCGACCGGCGCCACGGACCTGCGCTCCCTGCTCATGCGGCACGGCTCGCCGCTGGTGACGGTCTCCACCCCGGCCACGCCGCTCGTCCTGCCCACGCCGGCGGCCGAGGGCGTGGCGGCCGCGGTCGGGGCCGCCCTGGACAACGTGCGCGAGCACTGCGGCGCGGACGCGCGGGCCTGGGTGTTCGCCGAGTCCTGCGACGACGTGGTCATGGTGACCGTGCGCGACGAGGGCCCCGGCATCCCGGAGGGGCGCCTGGAGCGGGCCGCCGCCGAGGGCCGCCTGGGCGTCGCGCAGTCCATCCGCGGGCGCGTCGCCGACCTGGGCGGGACGGTCGCCGTCGCCTCCACGCCGTCCGGGACCGAGATCGAGATCAGTCTTCCCTGCGGATAGGCGCGGATAGGCGGGGACCGGCACGGTTAGAGTGACGTCATGGTGCGGGTCATGGTGGTGGACGACCATCCCATGTGGCGCGACGGCGTGGCCAGGGATCTGTCCGAGGCGGGCTACGAGGTCGTGGCCGTGGTGGGGGAGGGCCGGCAGGCGATCAGTGCGGCCGCGGCCGTGCGCCCCCAGGTCGTCGTGCTGGATCTGCGCCTGCCCGACATGTCCGGCGCGGAGGTGGCCGCCGGGCTGGCCGGGGCCGAACCGGCGCCCAAGGTCCTGGTGTTGTCGGCCAGTGCCGAGCAGGACGACGTGCTGGCGGCCGTCAAGGCGGGCGCGTCCGGCTACCTGGTGAAGTCGGCGAGCCGGGAGGAGTTCCTCGACGCCGTCCGCCGCACCGCCGAGGGCGACGCCGTCTTCACGCCGGGCCTGGCCGGGCTGGTGCTGGGGGAGTACCGCCGGCTGGCCGCGCGCCCCGCCGGACGCGCCGACGACGACGGCCCGAGGCTGACCGAGCGCGAGACGGAGGTGCTCAGGCTGGTCGCCAAGGGCCTGACCTACCGGCAGGTCGCCGACCGCCTGGTGCTCTCCCACCGCACGGTCCAGAACCACGTGCAGAACACGCTGAGCAAGCTCCAGCTGCACAACCGGGTGGAACTGGTCCGATATGCGATCGAGCAGGGCCTCGACGCGGACTAAACTCGATGGGTCGCGGCGTTGCCTTCCTAGCGGCCGCGCTTTCCCCGTCTTCCCCGGAGGTTCCACCATGACGATGTCCGCCCTGGGCGAGCCATGCGTTCTGCTCAAGCTGGGCGAGATCGTTCTCAAGGGCAAGAACCGTGAGCTGTTCGAGCGCCGCCTGATCGACAACATCCGCTTCGCGCTCCAGGATCTCGGCCTCAAGACGGACGTCCGCCGGCGCCACGGCGTCGTCGCGATCTTCCTGCCCGAGGGGTCGGACGTCGAGCAGGCCGACGCGGTGGCCCGGCGGGTCGCCGACGTGCCCGGCCTGGTGTGGATCCACCGCGCCTGGCGGGTGGCCAAAGACCCCGACACCGTGCTCAAGGCCGGCCTGGAACTGATCCGCGACCGCGAGGAGGTCGCCCGCGGGGCCCGCTTCGCGGTGCGCTCCCGCCGCCGCGACAAGCGCTTCCCGCTGACCTCCAACGAGCTCGACCGGCTCGTCGGCGGCGCGATCAACGACGAGTACCGGCTGCCCGTCGACCTGAAGAACCCCGAGCTGACCGTCTTCATCGAGGTCGACCGGGACGAGGTGTTCGTCTTCACCGACGGCATCCCGGGCCAGGGCGGCCTGCCGGTCGGCAGCAGCGGCCGGGCGCTGGTGCTCATGTCGGGCGGCATCGACTCGCCGGTGGCGGCCTACCGGATGATGAAGCGCGGCCTGCACGTCGACTTCCTGCACTTCTCCGGCATCCCGTTCACCACCTCCGAGTCGATCTACAAGGCGTACGCGCTGGTCAGGAAGCTCGACAGGTTCCAGGGCAGGTCGCGGCTGTGGGTGGTGCCGTTCGGCAAGGCGCAGCAGTCGATCCGCAACTCGGGCCAGGACCGCCTGGCCGTGATCGCCCAGCGGCGGCTCATGCTGAAGACGGCCGAGGAGGTCGCCCACCGCATCCGCGCCGGCGCGCTGATCACCGGCGACGCGCTCGGCCAGGTCTCCTCCCAGACGCTGGCCAACATCACCGCCCAGGACAACGCGGTCGAGCTGCCGATCCTGCGCCCGCTCGTGGGCTGGGACAAGACCGAGATCATGGCCGAGGCCCGGCGCATCGGCACGCTGGAGATCTCGGAGCTGCCCGACGAGGACTGCTGCTCCCTGCTGGCTCCCAAGCGCGCCGAGACGCGGGCCAAGATCGACGACCTCAAGCAGATCGAGAAGCGGCTCGACGCCGAGGAGCTGTGCGTGCAGCTCGCCGACTCGATCCAGGAGTACACGCTGTAGCTCAGGCCGCGTCGACCTTGAACGGGTCGTGCTCGGCCAGCAGCTTGTCCAGCCTGGCCTGGTCCACGCGGTTGGTCACCTCCGCCAGCTCCTGCCGGTCGCGGACGACCTTGCACAGGTTGACCGTGGAGGTGACCACGTACAGCAGGCCGAGCGCGAGGAACGCCCTGATCCAGCCGGAGGCCGGCAGGTAGATCAGGGCGATCACCACGGACGACACGGAGACGGCGAACGACAGGACCGCCTGGACGTAGAACGCGGCGGTCTGCGTGGGACGGATGGGCTTGCTCATGAGTTCATGGTGATCTCGCAGGCCAGGCCGTCGCATGGGCTTTCGTACTCAAGTTACTAATGAGTACGAAAGGCCCGGCCGCAGCCCCGGACGCGGGGCGCGGACGGGCCGATGGCAGGATGGCCCAAGACGCGAGATCGGTGAGGGGAGTGATCGTGGAGGAGTCGCGCCTGCCTCCGGGCCAGTACGTCCCGCGCGGCCGCCCCGTGATCCACTACGGCAGGGTGCCCGCGTTCAAGCCGGACAGCTGGGACTTCCGCGTCTTCGGCGCCACGGCCTCCGGCGAGGAGCACTGCCTGACGTGGGCGGACTTCGAGCTGCTGCCCCGGGACACGCGCATCGCCGACTTCCACTGCGTCACCAAGTTCTCCCTCATGGCCAACGAGTGGCGGGGCGTCACCCCGGCGACGATCATGGAGCTGGCGCCGCCCGCCCCCGGCGTGCGCCACGTCATGATCTGGGCCGAGTACGGCTACAGCGCCAACCTCCGCATGTCCGACTTCGCCGCCCCCGACACCCTGTTCGCCACCGAACTGGACGAGAAGCCGCTCAGCCCCGACCGCGGTTTCCCCGTGCGCATCGTGGTCCCCCACCTGTACGCGTGGAAGAGCGTCAAGTGGGTGCGCGCCGTCGAATACCTCCTGGAGGACCGGCGCGGCTTCTGGGAGGAACGCGGATACCACAACCTGGCAGATCCCTGGCGCGAACAGCGCTACTCCTATCAGGAGGAACCCGGCGAGGGCCCCCCGTAGACTTCGCTGCGGGTTTCCACCCGAACACGACCGGTTATTGGCTACGGTTTGGCGCATGCAGACCACCGCATGCGTGGCGCTCTCCCTCCTGCTCTTCCTCCTCGGCTACGCCTGCGCCAGGACGCGCCGCCCGGCGCTCCCGGAAGGCGGCGGCAAGCACGAGGCCACCTTCACCGCGTTGCACGTCGCGGGGCTGGCCGCGCCCGCCCTGCGCGGCGGGCTCGACCGCGACTCGGCGCGCAAGGCCGTACGCCACCTGCACGCGCTGCTCGGCACCCGCGCCGTCGCGATCACCTCCACCGACGCCGCGCTGGCCTGGAACGGCCCCTGCACCGACGACGTGCTCACCTACGCCCGCACCACCCTGGCCGCCGGGCGGGCGCAGGTGTTCGCCGGGCGGCCGTACGGGGCCGTGGTCGTGCCGCTGACCGTGGACGACACGGTCGTGGGCACGCTGGCGGCCTTCGACGAGGAGGTCAGCGCGGCGCTCGTGCGCGCCGTGACCGAGCTGGGCCGCTGGGTGTCGGGGCAACTGGAGCTGGCCGACCTCGACGCCTCCCGCAGGCGGGCCCTGGAGGCCGAGATGCGCGCCCTTCGTGCCCAGATCTCGCCGCACTTCGTCTACAACGCGCTGACCACGATCGCCTCGTTCGTCCGGACGAACCCCAAGCGCGCCCGGGAGCTGCTGCTCGACTTCGCCGACTTCTCCCGCTACGCCCTGCGCCGGGCCCACGACTTCACCACCCTGGCCGACGAGCTGACCTGCGTCGACCGGTACCTGCTGCTGGAGCGCGCCCGCTTCGGCGACAAGCTGCGCTTCAGCCTTCAGGTCGCGCCCGAGGTGCTGCCGGTCCCGGTGCCGTTCCTGTGCCTGCAACCGCTGGTGGAGAACGCCATCAAGCACGGCATGCGCGGCCGGCGCGGCGGCGGCGAGGTGCGGGTCGTGGTCCGCGACGCCGGCCCCGAGGCCCACATCACCGTCGAGGACGACGGCACCGGCATGGACCCCGAGTGCGCCAGGCGCATGCTCGACGGCGAACCGGCCCGCGAGGGCGGCGGCATCGGCCTGGCCAACGTGGACCTGCGCATGCGCCAGATCTACGGCGACGGCTACGGCCTCGTCGTGGAGACCGCGCTCGGCGCCGGCACCCGGGTGCGGCTGCGCGTCCCGAAGACGCAATTTACCTCATTGTAGTCAATTCCTTACGCTGAGCTGGCGTGTCGCTTGTGACCTCTGCTTTCATACGGCAGCGTGGAGCCCATGCTGAGGGTCCTGGCGGTCGACGACGAGCTGCCCGCTCTTGAGGAGCTCGCCTACCTGCTGCGCCAGGACACGAGAATCGAACACGTCGCGACCGCGGCCGACGGCGTCACCGCGCTGCAGGACATGGTGCAGATGATCGGCGGCGGCGAGCGGCTCGACGCGATCTTCCTCGACATCCGCATGCCGGGCCTCGACGGACTCGACCTAGCCCGGCTGGTCGGCGGCTTCCCCAGCCCGCCCAAGCTGGTGTTCGTCACGGCGCACGAGGAGTGCGCGGTGCAGGCGTTCGAGCTGGAGGCCGTCGACTACCTGCTCAAACCGGTCCGGGCCGAGCGCCTGGCGGAGGCGGTCAGGCGGCTGGAGGCGGCCTCCGCGCCGCTCGCCGAGCCGAGCCAGGACGACGTGATCCCGGTCGAGCTGGGCGGGCGCACCAGGTTCGTGCCGCAGCAGGCCATCTGGTTCGCCGAGGCCAAGGGCGACTACGTGCGGCTGCACACCGGCGACGGCAGCTACCTCGTCCGCATGTCGCTGGCCGCGCTCGAACGCCGCTGGTCGGAGGCGGGGTTCATCCGCGTCCACCGCAGCACCCTGGTCTCGGCCCGGCACGTCAGCGAGTTGCGCTTCGAGGGCGGCCGGGTCACGCTCACCGTCGGCACGGAGACGTTGCAGGTCAGCCGGCGGCACAGCCGTCAGGTGCGCGAACAGCTCGTCCGCCAGCATCGCGGCGCCTTCTCCTGACCGCCGTCCCATAGGGGCTGGTGCCGATGGGTGGGCGTGAAGCTGGGCGTGTCCGGCGGGCGCCGGGCGGGCGCCGGGCCCTGGCCGCCGGGCGGTCTGCCGCCGCGATGGTAAAAGATTTCCCAGGTCACGTCGGGGGTGGGCCCTTGGCGCCGGTTCCCGCGATGCCCTCCAGGGGCCTGCCGGTCGCTGGGAGGACCCATGAACCAGCCGTTCGTCGCTCGCCGGTGACCGCTCGCCGTCCGGCCACCCTCCGTATGTCGATGACTACAGACCGTTCAGCGAGCTGGCCGTGAACAGGGTTTCGCCCACAAGATCGCGACCGTAGTGTTTCGGCATCGGAAGCCACCCGGCGCATCGGGGGGGACGGGCCGCAAGGCCCAAGCAAGGGCCTGATGCGTCGGCTTCACCGGTGACCACCAGGTCACCACGGCTGTCGGGCCTTTGACCGGGGGGTAGGGCCCGCCTGCCGATCAGGTGAGGGGGCGCCTGCGGAGGCCACGGACCCCGGCCCCGCGATCCGGCCTTCGGGGGCGGCCGGATCGTGCGAGCAGGCGCCCCTATCACGATTGCTGACCAGGACGGGCTCTCATCCCCGTCACCGGGGATCGCCGGGTCAGCCCTCGTCGCGGAGCTTCTTCAGCAGCTCGATGTCCTCGCGGTGCTTGTCGGCCTTGCCGGGCGTCTCGATGCAGATCGGCACGCCCGCCACCGCCGGATGCCGCATGATCTCGGCGAACGGCTGCGCGCCGATGTGGCCCGCGCCGATGTTCTCGTGCCGGTCCTTCTTGGCCCCGCACACGTCTTTGCTGTCGTTGGCGTGGATGAGCTTGAGCCGGCCGGGCGCGATGGCGTGCAGGGCGTCGAACGTCTCCCGCACCCCGCCCTCGGCGGCCAGGTCGTGGCCGGCGGCGAAGGCGTGGCAGGTGTCGAGGCAGACGCAGGCCCGCGGGTGCCAGTCGAGCGCCGCGAGATAGGGCTCCAGGTCCTGGACGGTCGCGCAGAGCATCGCGCCCTGGCCCGCCATGGGCTCCAGCAGCAGGTCGGGACCGCCCTCGGGGATCTCGTCGAGCAGCGGCAGCAGGGTCTCGCGGATCTGCCGCAGCGCGTCGTCGCGGGACTGGGTGACGGCCGAGCCGGTGTGGACCACCACGCCCTTGGCGCCGGTCTCGACCCCGCGCCGCAGCCCGTGGCGGACGACGGCGATGGAGTTGGCCAGCGTCTCGGGGTTGGGCGAGCCGAAGTTCACCAGGTACGGCACGTGGATGAACGCGGTGACGCCGGACTCGGCCAGCTTGGCGTCCTCGGCGGGCTTGCCGTCGTTGAGCGCCCAGCCGCGCGGGTTGGTGACGAACACCTGGACCATCTCGGCGCCGATCTCGGCCATGTACTTCAGGCCGCCGGTCGCCAGGCCGCCGGTGACGGACACGTGCCCGCCGATCAGGGATGTCAAGGTCATGATGGCTCCCAGTGTAGGCGCAGCTCAGGGGCGTCCCGGCCGGGGCCGGGTTGGAGCATGACACGAAAAGTCCTGGCCATCCCGTTGCGTACTTGGGAGTTCTCACGGATGGACCGGGAACCGGGCCCGTGTGTGTACTGCTGACATGTCCAACTCCCTGGCCGGGTTCAACCGGCGGCCGCGCGCGGAGGCGGAGGCGGAGCTGCTGGCCTGCTGCGCCTCCCGCGCGTTCGCCGCGGCGGTGGCCGCCCGCAGGCCCTACGCCGCCCGCGAACGGCTCGCCGAGGCCGCCGAGACGGCGGTGCGCGAGCTGACGTGGCCCGACGTGCTGGAGGCGCTGGCGGCCCACCCGCGCATCGGGGAACGCCCGTCCGGGGACGGCCGGGAGTCGCGCTGGTCGAGCCAGGAGCAGGCGGGCGCCCACGGGGATGCGGCGCTGCGGGCCGCGCTGGCCGCGGGCAACCGCGCGTACGAGGAGCGGTTCGGGTACGTCTACCTGGTCTGCGCCGCCGGCCTGAGCGGGGCCGAGCTGCTGGCCCGGCTGCGCGCCCGGCTGGACAACGACGAGGAGACCGAGCGCGGGGTCGTCCGCGACGAACTGGCGAAGATCACCCGGCTCCGGCTGGGGAAGCTCATGGAAGGGGAGGGGAGATGAGCTTCTCGACGCACGTCCTGGACGCGGTCTCGGGCCGCCCGGCCGCCGGGGTGCACGTCCGGCTGGAGCACGAGGGCCGCGTGCTGGCCCGGGGCAGCACCGACGACGACGGCCGGATCAAGGGCTGGGACACCGAGGAGGGCGTGCACCGCGTCGTCTTCGACACCGGCGCCTACCTGGCCGACACCTTCTACCCCGAGGTCGTCATCGCCTTCACCGTCACCGACGCCGCGGCGCACCACCACGTGCCGCTGCTGCTCAGCCCGTACGCCTACTCCACCTACCGAGGGAGCTAGATGACCGTCAAGCTGGGCCCCAACCGTTACGGCAAGGCGGAGACCAGGCTGGTCCACGTGGTCAGGGAGGGGGCCGTCCACCACCTCAAGGACATCAACGTCAGCACCTCGCTGTCGGGCGACATGGAGGAGGCGCACAGGAACGGCAGCAACGCCGCCGTCCTGCCCACCGACACGCAGAAGAACACCGCCTACGCCTTCGCCAGGAAGCACGGCGTCGGCGAGATCGAGGACTTCGCCCTCTTACTGGCCCGCCACTACGTCTCCGCGCACCCGTCCATCCACCACGCGCGGGTGGAGATCGAGGAGTACGCCTGGAACCGCATCCCCGGCGAGTCGCGGCACTCCTTCGTGCGCGACGGCGGCGAGGTGCGCACCTGCGTCGTCCACCACGACAGGGACGGCCGCACCACCGTCGTGTCCGGCCTGACGGACCTGGTCGTGCTGAACTCGACCGGCTCGGAGTTCCACGGCTACCTCGTGGACGAGTACACCACCCTCCAGCCGACGACCGACCGCGTCCTGGCCACCGCGGTCACCGCCCGCTGGCGGCACGCCGGGACAGGCGAACGCCCGCCGTACGCCCAGGTGCGCGCCTGCCTGCTGGACGCCTTCGCGCAGACGCACAGCCTGTCGTTGCAGCAGACCCTGTACGCGATGGGGGAGCGGGTGCTGACCACCTGCCCGCAGGTCTGCGAGGTCCGGCTGACGCTGCCGAACAAGCACCACTTCCTGGTCGACCTGTCGCCGTTCGGCCTGGACAACGAGAACGAAGTCTTCTACGCCGCCGACCGTCCCTACGGGCTGATCGAGGGCAGTGTGCTGCGTGAGGACGCACCCGACGCGGGATTCGCCTGGGAGTGAGGACGATGGACTTCTTGCGGCCCACCACGTGGGCGCAGGCGCTGGCCGCCAAGGCGGACCGGCCCGGAGCGCTGCCCGTCCAGGGCGGCACCGACGTGATGGTCGAGATCAACTTCGACGTGCGCAGGCCGGAGGCGCTGCTCGACCTCAACCAGGTGGCCGAGCTGCGCGAATGGGGCATGACCGACGGGATCTGCCGGATCGGGGCCGGGGTCACGTACGCCACGGTCGTCGACGAGCTGGGCGGCGTGCTGCCGGGGCTCGCGCAGGCCGCGCGCACGGTCGGCTCGCCGCAGATCCGCAACCGCGGCACGGTCGCCGGCAACCTCGGCGCGGCCTCGCCCGCGGGCGACAGCCATCCGCCGCTGCTGGCGGCGGGCGCGGTCGTCGAGGTCGAGTCGCGCGAGCGCGGCACCCGGCTGATCCCCGCGGCCGAGTTCTACCTCGGGGTCAAGCGCAACGCCCTGGAGCCGGACGAGCTGATCAGGGCCGTGCGCGTCGAACCCGCGCAGGGACCCCAGTACTTCTCCAAGGTCGGCACGCGCAACGCCATGGTGATCGCGGTGTGCTCGTTCGCGGTCGCGCTGCACCCCGGCGAGCGGCGGGTCGGCACCGGGATCGGCTCGGCCGCGCCCACGCCGCGCCGCGCCCTGGAGGCGGAGGCCCTGCTGGCCCGGGAGCTGGACTGGCACGCCCCGCTCGACCCCGCGCTGCTGGCCCGCTTCGGCGAGCTGTGCGCGCGGGCCGCCGCGCCGATCGACGACGTGCGCGGCACCGCCGCCTACCGGGTGCACGCGGTCGGCGTGATGGCCCGGCGCACCCTCACCTGGGCCTGGAACGACCACCTCGCGAGAAGGGCCGCCTGATGCGCCTGAACGTCACCGTCAACGGCCGCGCCCACAGCGTGGACGACGTCTGGGAGGGGGAGAGCCTGCTGTACGTGCTGCGCGAGCGGATCGGGCTCCCCGGCTCCAAGAACGCCTGCGAGCAGGGCGAGTGCGGCTCGTGCACGGTCTACCTCGACGGGCTGCCGGTCTGCTCGTGCCTGGTCGCCGCCGGGCAGGCCGAGGGGCGGCGGGTGCGCACGGTCGAGGGGCTGGCCGCGGGCGACCGGCTCGACCCGGTGCAGGAGGCGTTCGCCGAGTGCGGGGCCGTGCAGTGCGGGTTCTGCACCCCGGGGCTCGTCGTACAGGCCCATGACCTGCTCGAACGCGTGCCCCGGCCGTCCGACGCGGAGATCCGCGAGGCGCTGGCGGGCAACCTGTGCCGCTGCACCGGCTACGAGAAGATCCTCGACGCGGTCCGGCTGGCCGCCGCGCGGAAGGCGTCCCGATGACCCTGCTGATCGAGAACGTGCACATCGCGCCCGTCACCGGCCCCGAGATCCCGTCCGGCCACCTCGTCGTCGAGGGCGACCGGATCGCCGCGCTCGGCCCCGGCCCCGCGCCCGCCACCCCCGGCGCCCGGCGGGTGGACGGCTCCGGCTGCCTGGCCACCCCCGGCCTGGTCAACACCCACCACCACCTCTACCAGTGGGCCTCCCAGGGGCTGGCCCAGGACGCCACCCTGTTCGAGTGGCTGGTGGCGCTCTACGACGTGTGGGCCGCCATGGACGCCGAGGTCGTCAGGGGCGCGGCCACGGCCGGGCTCGGCTGGCTGGCGCTGTCCGGCTGCACCACCTCCAGCGACCACCACTACGTCTTCCCCAAGGGCCGTGGCGACCTGCTCGCGGCCGAGGTCGAGGCGGCGCGTGAGATCGGCCTGCGCTTCCACCCGGCGCGCGGCTCGATGGACCTGGGCCGCTCGCGGGGCGGGCTGCCGCCGGACGAGGTGGTCGAGCAGCTCGACGACGTGCTGGCCGCGACGGCCGAGGCGGTGGACGCCCACCACGACCCGTCGCCGTCCTCGATGGTGCGGGTCGCGGTCGCGCCGTGCTCGCCGTTCTCGGCCGGCGCCGAGCTGATGACCCAGTCGGCGGCCCTGGCCAGGGCCAAGGGCGTCCGCCTGCACACCCATCTGGCCGAGACGCTCGACGAGGACGAGCACTGCGTCGAGCGGTTCGGCCTGCGTCCGGTCGACTACATGGACAAGCTCGGCTGGCTGGGGCCCGACGTGTGGCTCGCGCACGCCGTGCACCTCAGCGACGCCGACATCGCCAAGCTCGCCCGCACCGGCACGGGCGCGGCCCACTGCCCCTCCTCCAACGGCCGCCTCGGCTCCGGGATCGCCCGCGTGTCGGAGATGCTGCGCCGGGGCGTGAACGTCGGGCTCGGCGTGGACGGCAGCGCCTCCGCCGAGCTGACCTCACTGGCCGGGGAGATGCGGCAGGCCCTGCTGTTCCAGCGGGTCAGGTACGGCCCCCGCGCGCTGTCGGCCCGCCAGGCGCTGGAGCTGGCCACCCTGGGCGGGGCGCGCAACCTGGGCCGCGAGGCCGAGCTCGGCTCGCTGGAGCCGGGCAAGCTGGCCGACGTCGTCCTCTGGCGGACCGGCGGGCCCTTCACCGCCGCCGTGGCCGACCCGGTGTGCGCGCTGGTGTTCGGGCCACCGCCGCCGGTGGCCCGCGTCCTGGTCGGCGGCCGGACCGTGGTCGAGGACGGCGAGCTGCGGACGACGTCCCACGACGCGGCCGGCCGGGCGGGCGCCGAGGCCCACCGCAGGCTGATGCGGCTGGCGGCCGAGCGCGGGCACTCGGCGGGCAGGGAGGTCCAGCACTAGGGTGGTGAATGTCCGGAACGTGGCATTCAGTACCGAAAGGCGGTCCCGTGTCGGCAGAACTCCCCGGTGAGCGGCTGGCGCAGCTCAAGAGCACCTTCGCCGAGATCGACACCGACGGCGACGGCTTCGTCAGCGAGGCCGAGCTGAAGCGGCACTTCCCCGACCTGCCCGCCGAGGCCCTCGGCGCGCTGAGCCAGGAGGCCGACTCCGACCAGGACGGGCGCTACTCGCTGGAGGAGTTCATCCGCGTCGTCTCCTGACGTCCTACTCCGCCAGCGCGCGCTCCAGGGGCGTGCGGAAGCGGGGCGTGATCCGCACGCCGCCGAGCCAGGAGGCCAGACCGGCGATCTCGGCCTCCACGGCGGCCACGGCGTCGGATCCCAGGTCGGTGAGCGCCCGCCACACGATCTCGCCGCCGGGCCGCTGCCCCCAGCCGCCGACGACCCGCCCGTCCCACCACACGGTCGGGCCGACGTTGCCGCTGCGGTCGAACAGC
Source organism: Nonomuraea sp. NPDC048881 (assembly GCF_040649795.1). Lineage (NCBI taxonomy): Bacteria > Bacillati > Actinomycetota > Actinomycetes > Streptosporangiales > Streptosporangiaceae > Nonomuraea > Nonomuraea sp. NPDC048881. Next base: position 312,446 of record NZ_JBEZGC010000009.1, on the reverse strand, counting down.
TCGGCCCGGTGCTCCTTCGGCAGGTACCAGTCGCGGCCCTGCCAGCCCATCGGCGTCGGGTCCAGGGCGGGCAGCAGCGCCGCCCACGGCGCGGGCTCGGGCGTCTCGTCCAGATCGTCGGGCAGTACGTATCCCGCGCCCTCGTCCAGCTCGACCTCGACCGCGCCGACGGCGGTCAGCGCGGCGCGCACCTCGCGCAGCGTCCAGCCGGTCCACCACTTGACGTCGGCCTCCGTGCCGGGGCCGAACGCGGCCAGCCAGCGGCGCACCAGCTCCGCCTGGGCCTGCGGGACCGTGGTGGCGTCCATGGGCGGGGCGACGGCCCACAGGTGCTGCGTGCTCGTCCACGAGCCGGACGGGCGGCCCTGGCGGACGAGCCGGCCCTCCATGCCCATCAGCGTGATCAGCCGCTGCCCGACGCTGTGCACGGCCTCGTACGGCTTGCCCACGGCCACCCGGAACTGCTCGCGCAGCCGCGGCTCCAGCACCCCCAGCCGGGCCGCCGTCGCCGTGCCCTCCGCCGCCAGGAAGCGCAGCACCGACGACTCCACGTCGGCCAGCCAGGCCTCGTCCCAGCCGCCGGCCGCGGCGAGCTCCTTGACCAGCGCCTTGCGCACCCTCGTGGCGACCGCGAGCGTGGAGGAGTGGTGCACGACGGGCACCAGCGCGGCCGGGACCACGAACACCGTGCGGCGCATCCCGTGCATGCGCACCAGCGTGCGGTCCTCGTACAGGGCCCGCTCGACCGGCGCGGTCCCGGGCGCGGTGAGCCGGGCGCCCGCCGACAGGAACACCGTCGCCGGGTCGGTGGCGTGCAGCGCCACCACGGACGTCGTCGCCTCCTCCGGGGTCGCCGCCTTGGCCGCCAGGCTGTGGCGCACGCCCAGCCGGCGCCGCCTCTCCCGCTCAGATATGCGCATGAAACGCCTCCTTACGGGATGTGAGCCTAATTGGAGGATCACACACCTCAGAACCCGCCAGAACAGCTCAGGTTCGTGCTCGCGGCCCATGGGCGGCGGGCGCGGGCGCCTGCTTCACTGAGGGCACCTTCCTTGAGGGTTCGCTGAGAGCACCTTCTTTGAGGGCACCCTTCACTGAGGGCACCTTCTTTGAGGGCACCTTTCACTGAGGGCGCCTACCCTCGGCCGCCGCCGGCCGGGGGGCTGATGTGATGATGAGTCACGCCTTCCTGCCCGCTCGCACCGGGCAGGAAGGCGTGTCCGGCCATTGTTCAGCATCTTGTGGGAGTTCGTAGTGGTAAAGCAGGTTCTGGTGGCACCCGACAAGTTCAAGGGCTCCCTCACGGCCGCCGAGGTCGCGGCCCGGGTGTCGGCGGGGCTCGGGGTGCCCACGGTCGAGCTGCCGGTCGCCGACGGCGGCGACGGCACCGTCGAGGCGGCCGTGGCCTGCGGGTTCGACCGCGTCACCGTGGAGGTCGCCGGGCCCACCGGCGAACGCGTGAGCGCGGCGTACGCCTGGCGGGCGGCCGGCGGCACGCCGACGGCCGTGGTCGAGCTGGCCGAGGCGTCGGGGCTGCGGCGCCTGTCCGCCGGGCCGGCCCCCTTGACCGCCACCTCCTACGGCACCGGAGAGCTGATCGCCGACGCCCTGCGCAGGGGCGCCCGGCGGATCGTGCTCGGGCTCGGCGGCAGCGCGTCCACCGACGGGGGAGCGGGCATGGTCCGGGCGCTGGGCGCCCGCCTGCTCGACGACGAGGGCGCCGAGCTGCCCGACGGCGGCGCCGCGCTGCGCGGGCTGGCCCGCATCGACCTGTCCGGGTTCGCCGACGTCTCCGGGGTGGAGTTCGTGGTGGCGAGCGACGTGGACAACCCCCTGCTCGGCCCGCACGGGGCCGCCGCCGTCTACGGGCCGCAGAAGGGCGCCGGCCCCGAGGACGTCAAGGTGCTGGAGGCGGGCCTGTCCCGGCTGGCCGCCGTCGCGACCCAGACCCACGGCCTGGTCGGCGCCGTCGAGCACGACGACACCCCGCGTGCCATGGGCGTGGCCGGAGCCCCCGGGGCGGGCGCGGCGGGCGGCGTCGGGTTCGCGGCGCTGGCCTTCCTCCACGCCGAGCTGCGGCCCGGCATCGAATACCTGCTCGACCTGCTCGGCTTCGGCGCGCTCGTCCAGGACGCGCGGCTGGTGATCACCGGCGAGGGCTCGCTCGACGAGCAGTCCCTGCGCGGCAAGGCGCCGATCGGCGTGGCCCAGGCCGCGGCCAGGGCGGGCGTGCCGGTGGTCGCGGTCTGCGGACGGCGCACCCTCGGCGACACCGAGCTCAAGGACGCCGGCATCGAGGCCGCCTACGCCCTGACCGACCTGGAGCCCGACCCGGCCCGGTGCATGGCCGAGGCCGGCCCGCTCCTGGAACGCCTGGCCGCCCGGGTGGCCGCCGAGCATCTGGAGGGCAGATGACCCTTCACGACCTCGTCGTCCGCTCCCGCAGGGTGGTCACGCCCGAGGGGGAGCGGGCCGCGGCCGTGGCCGTACGGGGCGAACGCGTCCAGGCCCTGTACGACTACGCCGAGCCCCTCGACGCCGCCGAGGACATCGACCTGCGCGACCTGCCCCTGCTCCCCGGCCTGGTGGACACGCACGTGCACGTCAACGAGCCGGGCCGGACCCATTGGGAGGGCTTCGCCTCGGCCACCAGGGCGGCCGCCGCGGGCGGCGTGACCACGATCGTGGACATGCCGCTCAACTCCCTGCCGCCGACCGTCAGCGTGGAGGCGCTGGAGGCCAAGCTGCGGGCCGCCCGCGGGCAGTGCCACGTGGACGTGGCGTTCTGGGGCGGCGCGGTCCCCGGCAACCTCAAGGAGCTGCGGCCGCTGCACGAGCGCGGCGTCCGGGGCTTCAAATGCTTCATGTCGCCGTCGGGCGTCGAGGAGTTCCCGCCGCTCGCCACGGCCGAGCTGCGGGCGGTGCTGACCGAGGTGGCCGGGTTCGGCGGGCTCGTCGTGGTGCACGCCGAGGACCCCGAGCTGCTGGCCGAGCCGGGCGGGCCGACGTACCGGGAGTTCCTGGAGTCGCGGCCGGGAGCCGCCGAGCGCAGCGCGGTCGCGCGGGTCGTCGCGCTGGCGGCCGAGACCGGCGCGCGCGTGCACATCCTGCACGTCTCCAGCGCCGAATGCCTCGACGTGCTGGTGCGGGCCCAGGCCGACGGGGTGGCGGTCACGGCCGAGACCTGCCCCCACTACCTGACGCTGGAGGCCGAGCAGGTGCCCGAGGGGCGCACGGCGTACAAGTGCTGCCCGCCCATCCGCTCGCGGGCCAACCGCGAACTGCTGTGGGACGGCCTGGCCCGCGGCGTGCTGAGCAGCGTCGTCTCCGACCACTCGCCCTCGCCCGCCGAGCTGAAGGTGCCCGACTTCGCCGCCGCCTGGGGCGGTGTCGCCTCCCTCCAGCTCGGCCTGTCCGCCGTCTGGACGGAGGCCGCCCGGCGCGGCCACACCCTCGCCGACGTCGTCCGCTGGATGTCGGCCGCGCCCGCCGAGACGGCCGGGCTTTCCGGCAAGGGCGCGATCCGCCCCGGCGGCGACGCCGACCTGGTCGCCTTCGACCCCGACGCCGACAACCCGGTGGACGCCGCCCGCCTGCACCACCGCAACCCCGTCACCCCCTACCACGGCCGCGTGCTCAAGGGCGCGGTGCTGACCACCTGGCTGCGCGGCCGTCCCGTGGACGGCGAGCCGCACGGCCGCCTCATCCTCGGGGAGCAGTAGATGCCCGGCTTCACCGCCCTGCCCGACCTGGCCCTGCGCACCCTCGGCGGCGCGGTCGTGGCGGCCAGCGACGAGTCCTTCGCCGAGAAGGAGAGCCTGATCAGGCCGGGCCGCCCCGGCTTCCGCGCCGAGACGTTCGGCAACAAGGGCCAGGTCTACGACGGCTGGGAGACCCGCCGCCGCCGCACCCCCGGCCATGACTGGGCGCTGGTGCGGCTGGGCCTGCCGGGCGCGATCCGCGGCGTGGTGATCGACACGGCCTGGTTCAAGGGCAACTACCCGCCGTACGCCTCGGTCGAGGCCGCCGCCGTGCCCGGCCATCCCTCGCCCGCCGAGCTGGCCGCCGCCGACTGGACGGAGATCGTCCCGAGGACGGCGCTCAAGGGCGACGCCGAGCACCACGTCGAGGTCACCGGAGACGACACCCGCTACACCCACGTACGCCTGAACATCTACCCCGACGGCGGCATCGCCCGCCTCCGCGTGCACGGCGAGGTACGCCCCGACCTGTCCGTCTACGAGGGGCTGAGCCTCGACCTGGCCGCCCTCCAGAACGGCGGCCTGGTCACCGCCTGCTCCGACGAGTTCTACTCCGCGCCGAACAACGTCATCGCCCCCGGCCTGGCCCGCCACCAGGCGGAGGGCTGGGAGACCGCGCGCCGCCGCGGGCCGGGCAACGACTGGCTGCTCATCCGCCTGGCCGGGCCGGGCCTGGTGCGCCTGGCCGAGATCGACACCACGAACCTGATCTTCAACGCCCCCGGCCACGTCGCGCTCACCGGGCTGTCCGGCGGGCGCGAGGTCACGCTGCTGCCGAAGACCCGGTTGCAGCCCGACGCGCCCCACCGCTTCCGGCTCGGCCACCCCGAACCGGTCACCCACGTACGGGTCGACATCTACCCCGACGGCGGGCTGGCCAGGGTGCGCCTGCACGGGCACCTGGCCTGACCCGGCGCGCTACTGCCAGAGGAAGACCGTCGCGCCGGGCGGCCGCTCACTGTTCGGTAACGGCCGCTGGTACTGCACGACGCCGCCGTTGGCCAGCCGCTGGACCCGCACGTGGAAGCCCAGCGACTCCAGCTCCGCCTTGGCGTCCTTGACGTTCTTGCCGATGACCGCGGGCACCAGGCGGAACTCCTGGTCGTCGCGGGCCTCGTTGTCGCCCTTGAACCAGTCCCAGAAGTCGGTCTGGCAGCGCGCCACCGTGATCATCGCTGGGGTGCCCTTGTCGACCTCGGACTTGGCCTTCGGCGCCTGGGCGATGACCGTGCACGGCTCGGCGTCGTCGTCGACCTCGTTGACCTGCACCGCGAAGCCCTGGCCGCCGAGGTAGGCGGCGGCCTCGTCCTTCGGCATGCCGGTCACGTCGGGCATCACCATGCCGGCGCTCACGAAGATGCCGACCTTCGCGCCCTCCTTGACCTTCTCGCCGGCCTCGGGGGAGCTGCGGATCACCTTGTTCCGCTCGACCTCGCCGTTGGGCAGGCGCTTGACGCTGCCCACGGTGAGCCCGGCCTCGGCGATCTTGACGCGGGCCTCGTCGCTGGTCAGGCCCCTGACGCTGGGGACGATCACCCGCTTGGGGCCGAGCGAGGGCACCAGCGTGATCGTGCTGCCGCTCTCCACCTCGGCCTTGCCCTCGGGGTCGGTACGCAGCACCAGCCCCTCGGCGGTGTCCTCGTTGTACTCGCCGGCGACCTTCTTGACCTTGAAGCCCTTGCTCGTGGCGGCGCGCTCGGCGACCACCACGTTCTGGCCGACGAGGTCGGGCACCTGCACGTATTGGGTCTGGGAGAAGTACCAGCCGGTCACCGCCACCGCGACGACCATGACCGCGGCGAGCAGGACCAGGAACCAATTGGGCCTGAACGAACGCCTGGACGGCGGCGGCGACACCGGCGGCGTCACCTCGGCGCGCGGCTGGATCAGCGTGTGCGCCGGCGCGGCCAGCGGCATCGACGGGGCGCCCGCGCCGCTCGGCCGCGGCGGCATCGACTGGTTGAACACGGCCGTCATGGCCGGCGGGGTGCTCAGTCGGGGCAGCATCCGGTGGGCGTCGACCGCCTCGACCAGCATCGCCGTGGCGTCGGCCGGGCGGTCGTGGGGCTCGCGGGCCGTGGCGTGCCCGACCAGCGTGTCGATCAGCGGCGGCACCTCGGGCACCAGCGACGACGGCGGCGGCACCGTGTCGTGCACGTGCCGGTAGGCCACCGACATCGGCGTCTCGCCGTCGTAGGGCTGCTGCCCGGTCACCAGCTCGAACAGCATGATGCCCGCGGCGTAGACGTCGCTGCGCACGTCGGCGCCGCCGGTGGTGACCTGCTCGGGCGACATGTAGCCGATCGTGCCGATCATCACGCCGGTACGGGTCTGGTTGGTCGCCTCGATCGCCCTGGCCAGCCCGAAGTCGACGACCTTGACCCGGCCGTCGTCGGTCATCAGCACGTTCTCGGGCTTCACGTCGCGGTGGACCATCCCGGCCTGGTGGGCCGCGCCCAGGGCGGCCAGCACCGGGATCATGATCTCCAGCGCCTCGCGGGCGGGCAGCCTGCCGCGCTCGCGCAGGATGTCGCGCAGCGTGCGGCCCGGCACGTACTCCATCGACAGGTAGACGACGTCGGTGTCGGTGCCCTGGTCGAAGACGTGCACCACGTTGGGGTGGGACAGGCTGGCCACCGACTTGGCCTCGCCGATGAACCTGCGGACGAACGCCGGGTCCTCGGCGAGCGAGCGGTGCATGACCTTCAACGCGACAGTGCGATCCAGCCGGACGTCGAGCGCCAGGTAGACGGTCGCCATACCGCCCCGGGCGATCCGGCTCTCGATGCGGTAACGCCCATCGAGGAGCCGCCCGACCAGGGGGTCCGCAGTCGTCTTATCCACCACCCCCCTGAGTTTACGGGCGTTTTGCCACCGGCAGGGCCCACGCGCCCGAAACCGATGCGGAGACGTTCCCGCGAGAGCGGCCCCGACCGGCGGAAGGGCCGGCGCGAGCCGGCCCCTCCGGCGATCTCGGAGGGGGATCTCCAGGGGGATCACCAGGTCGTCTCCGGTGGCGTCTCCCGGGGGCGTCTCCGGGGCCGTCTCCCGGGGGCGTCTCCGGGGTGTCTCCTGGGCGTCTCCGGGCCGTCTCCTGGGCGTCTCTGGGGCGCCTCTAGGGGGTCGTCGGTGAGGACGCCTCGGCGTAGCGCCGGCGCGGGATCCGGCCCGCCTGCCGCGCCTGGCGTCCGGCCGTCACGGCCGCCCTCATCGCCGAGGCCATGAGCTCGGGCCGCTGCGCCCGGGTGACCGCCGTGGCGAGCAGTACCGCGTCGCAGCCCAGCTCCATGGCCAGGGCGGCGTCGCTGGCCGTGCCGATGCCGGCGTCGAGGATCACCGGCACCCCGGCGGACTCCACGATGAGCTCGATGTTGTGCGGGTTCCTGATGCCGAGCCCCGAGCCGATCGGCGCGCCCAAGGGCATCACCGCCGCGCAGCCGGCCTGCTCCAGCCGCCGCGCCAGCGCCGGGTCGTCGCCGATGTACGGCAGCACCACGAACCCGTCGGCCACCAGCCGCTCGGCCGCGTCGAACGTCTCGATCGGGTCGGGCAGCAGCGTGCGCTCGTCGGCGATGACCTCAAGCTTGACCCAGTTCGTCCCCAGGGCCTCGCGGGCCAGCCGGGCCGTCAGCACGGCCTCGCCCGCGGTGAAGCAGCCCGCGGTGTTCGGCAGCACCTTGATGTCGCGGCGGCGCAGCACGTCGAGGACCGAGCCGCGGGCGCCGGGGTCGAGCCGCCGCATGGCCACCGTGGTCAGCTCGGTGCCCGAGGCGACCAGGGCCTGGTCGAGCACCTCCAGAGAGGGCGCGCCGCCGGTGCCCATGATGAGCCGGGAGGCGAACTTCTCCCCGGCGATGATCAGCTCATCCACCCTGCACCGCCGTCAGCACCTCGACGCGGTCGCGGTCGCCGAGCGCCGTCGTCTCCCACGAGCTCCGCGTCACCACCTCGTCGTTCACGGCCACGGCCACGCCGGTGGTGGCGGTGGTCAGCGTCCGTACGGCCTGGGCCACGGTGGTGCCGTCGGCCACCTCGTGCGCGGCGCCGTTGATCGTCACAATCATGAAATATCCCGAAATCTCGCGGGCGAGCACAGCGCGGCCAGCTCGCCCTCCTCACCCGTCAGAATCCCCGCGCCCGTCGAAACCTCCGCCACCCGAGCCGCTGCCTGGGCCGCCGTCTGCATGCCTGTCCGGCCCGCCGTCTGGCCCGCCGTCTGTGTGGCCGTCTGGGCCGTCGTCGGGGCCGCCGCCGGGGACGCCGTCGTCGTGGACGGTGTCAGCACCGCCGACGTGACCAGGACCGCCGTCAGGGGGGCCAGCAGCACCCCGCCCCGGTGGTGGCCGGTCGCCAGCACCAGCCCGGGGACCTCGCCCGCCCCGATGATCGGCAGGTTGTCGGGGGTGCCCGGACGCAGCCCGGCGACCACGTCGGCGACCTCCAACTCGGTGACGCCCGGCACCAGCTCCCTGGCGTCGCGCAGCAGCTCGTAGAGCCCGCCCGCGGTCACCCGGGTGTCGAACCCCAGCTCCTCCTGGGTCGCCCCGAGCACCAGCTCGCCGTCGCCCCTGGGGACGAGGTAGACGGGCGCGCCGTGCACCATCCCGCGTACGCACCGGCCGAGCAGCGGCTGCGGCGAGCGCAACCGCATGATCTGCCCCTTGACCGGCCGGACGGGCACGTCGGCCAGCTCCCCGCTCCACGCCCCGGCGGCCAGCACCACCCGCTCGGCCGCGATCTCCGGCACCGCCGGCTCAGGCTGACCGGGCACGGCCTCAAGCCGCACCCCCCTCACAGCACCGGTCACAGCTCCCGCCACAGATCCTGCCGCACGGCCTGTCCCAGCACCGGTTCCAGCACCGGTTCCAGAGCCGGTTCCAGAGCTGGTCCCAGCGCCGGTCGCGGCGGCCGGAGCGGCGTCGCCGTCGCGCAGCAGGCCGGTCACCCGCGCCCGCACGACGGGCACGCCCAGCCGGTCGAGCGCGGCCAGCAGCGCCGCCGTGACCCGGCGCGGATCGACCCAGGCGTCACCGGGGGCCAGCAGCCCGCCGCGCACCGAAGGGGCCAGCATGGGCTCCAGACGCCGGCACTCGCGCCCGGTCAGCCGCTCGACCCGCAGCCCCAGCTTGTCCATGAACGCCGCCAGGTCGTCGAGCGCCGCGAGGTCGTCGGCCCCGAAGGCGACGTCGAGCGTGCCGTCGGCGCGCAGGTCGAGCGCACGGCCGGCGGCCCCCTCCGGCCCGATCACCCCGAACGCGCCCCCGAACGCCTCCCCGGCCCTCGCCCCGGCCCCGCGACCGGGACCGCCGCTCAGCCCCGTGCCGAGACCTGCCCCAGAGCGCGCCCCGAGATCCGGGCCGAGGCCCGCGTCGGCGGCCAGTTCGGCGGCGAAGGACGGCCATCGGCTCAGCGAGGCGGCCCCCAGCCGCAGCAGCGGCTCCTCGGTGTAGGCGACCTCGCTGACGGGCGCCAGCATCCCGGCCGCCGCGTAGGACGCCCCGCGCCCCGGGGCCGGATCGACCACCGTGACGGGCAGCCCCTCGCGGGCCAGCCGCCAGGCGATCGACAACCCGACGACCCCGCCGCCCACGATCACATTCATCCGCGCTCCCTTCGCCGGCATGATCCGGATCAGGTGTCTTGCGGTCGAAGGCCCGCTCAAGCCTTCCTCTCAGCCCGGTGACGGCCGGACTCCCGCGCGTCTTGCGCCTCCAGCCTACGGCCTCGGCGCGACGTGCCGGCACCGCCCCCGTTATGGTCATGAACGTGAACCATGTCGTAGTGGTGGGAGCGGGCCTGGCCGGGCTGCGCAGCGCGGAGGCGCTGCGCGGGCGCGGCTTCACCGGACGGATCACGCTGATCGGCCAGGAGCGCCATCGGCCCTACGACCGTCCGCCGTTGTCCAAGGCCGTGCTGTCCGGCGCGGCCGACTCCAGCTTCCTGGAGGCCGACCTCGACGCGCTGGAGGTCGACTTCTGGCCAGGGGTCACCGCCAAGGCCCTGCGCGAGGGCGTCGTGGAGACGACCGAGGGCGAGCTCGGCTACGACGGCCTCGTGATCGCCACCGGCACCGAGCCGATCACCGTGCCCGGCGACGGCCCCCAGCACGTCCTGCGTACCCTCGACGACGCCCACGAGCTGCGCGCCGGGCTCGTGGCCGGAGCCCATGTGGCGATCATCGGCGCCGGCTGGATCGGCGCCGAGGTCGCCACCGCCGCCCGCAAGGCCGGCTGCTCGGTGACCGTGATCGAGGCCGGCCCCGCCCCGCTGGCCAACGCCGTGGGCCCGGAGATCGGCGCCCGCACGCGACACTGGTACGACGGCATCGACCTGCGCCTGAACACCATGGTCGACGAGGTGGACGAGGGCGGCGTGCGGCTGGTGGGCGGCGAGTTCGTCCAGGCGCACGTGGTCGTCACGGGCATCGGCGTGCGCCCGGCCGTCGAGTGGCTGGCCGGCTCCGACATCGACCTGCACAACGGCGTCGTCACCGACGAGCACCTGCGCACGTCCATGCCGAACGTGGTCGCCGCCGGCGACTGCGCGGCCTGGTGGTCGCGCCGCTACGGCGTCCGGCTGCGCGTCGAGCACTGGGACACCGCGCTCGGCTCGCCCGAGGTCGCCGCCGCGACCCTGCTGGGGGAGGAGGCCGTCTACGACCCGGCCCCCTACTTCTGGTCCGAGCAGTTCGGCCACATGGTCCAGTACATCGGCCACCACCCCTCCGGCGACCGCCTGCTCTACCGGGGCGAGCCCGAGGGCAAGTGGTCGGCCGTCTGGCTGACGTCCGGCGACACCCTCGCCGCCGTGCTCGCCGTCGACCGGCCCCGGGACTACGTGCAGGGCCGTAGGATCATCGAAGGCGGGCATCGCCTCGACACAGAACGCCTGGTAGATCCAGAGGTCCCCCTACGGGATTGTGTTGTTTGAGCAAGGACGGCATGTGGTAGTTGTGGTTTCGTGACGCTTTCTGTTGCACAGATCGACCGGGAGACCGACCAGCTCGTCGACGAGTGGCTCACTCTCCCCGAAGTGGCCTCACGCCTCGACCTCTCGATCGGGCGGGCCAAGCAACTCCTCAAGGACCACAAGCTGCTCGGCGTGCGCCGTGGCGGCGGCGGGCCACAGGTTCCCGCGGTGTTCCTCGACGGGAAGGACGTGATGAAGGGCCTGCCCGGCACACTGACCGTGTTGCAGGACGCCGGCTACGACGACATCGAGTCGCTGCGCTGGCTCTTCACCCCAGACGAGTCCCTGCCGGGGTCGCCCATCGAGGCGATCAAGGCCGGCCGTCACACGGAGGTCAAGCGGCGTGCCCAGGCCCTCGCTTTCTGAGGCCCGCCTCTATCTCTGCACCGACGGCCGCCGCGACCGCGGCGACCTGGCAGAGTTCCTCGACTCGGTGCTGGCCGGCGGCGTGGACATCATCCAGCTGCGGGAGAAGGGCCTGGAGGCACGCGAAGAACTCGCGCTCCTGGAAGTCTTCCGCGACGCCTGCGACCGGCACGGCAAGCTGCTGGCCGTCAACGACCGGGCGGACATCGCCTTCGCCGCCCGGCCCGACGTGCTCCACCTGGGGCAGGACGACCTTCCCGTGACGGTCGCGCGAGAGATGCTCGGCGACGACATCGTCATCGGCCGGTCCACCCACTCCGTCGCCGAGGCGTCCGCCGCGGCCGTGGAGGAGGGCGTCGACTACTTCTGCTGCGGCCCGATCTGGCCCACGCCGACCAAGCCGGGCCGCCACGCGCCCGGCCCGGCGCTGCTGCGGCACGCGGCCTCACTGGGACCGGCCCCGGGGGCGGCCGCGCCGCGGCCGTGGTTCGGGATCGGCGGCATCGACCTCACCAACCTCGACGAGGTCATGTCGTACGGCGTGAGCCGCGTGGTCGTCGTACGGGCGATCACCGACGCGGAGGACCCGGGGGCGGCGGCGGCCGAGTTCGCCAAACGCCTGACCCCCTGACACTGCCCCCCTGACACTGCCCCCCTGACCCACTGACCCCCTGACACGACCGGGCGCCCGTCCACGACGGGCGCCCACACTCTGCGGCGAGGCCGCCCGCACTCTGCGGCGAGGCCGCCTGCCGAAGCGGGCCGCTCCGGCCGGCCGCCGGTACCAGGGGCCCGGGGTCAGGTCCTGCGGGACGTCGCGGCGATGGCCAGCTCGGCCAGCGCCGTGCGCGACCCGGCGGTGACCGGCGCCTCGTCGAGCGCGGCCAGCGCGTCGGCGAGATAGCCGGCGATCAGGTCCTCGCACTCCCGCAGCGCGCCGCTGTCCGTGATGATCTCGCGCAGGGCGCTCACCCCGTCCTCGTCGAGCGCGGGGTCGCCGAGCAGCCTGCGCACCGTCGCGGCCGCCTCCGGAGCGGCCCCGGCCAGGGTGCGGGCCACCAGCATCGTGCGCTTGCCCTCTCGCAGGTCGTCGCCGGCCGGCTTGCCGGTCTGGGCCGGGTCGCCGAAGACGCCGAGGATGTCGTCCCTGAGCTGGAAGGCGATGCCGACGCGGCGGCCGTAGCCGGTGCACAGCTCGTCCATCCACGGCTCCAGCGCGCCGGCCGCGAGCACCAGGCCGAGCCTGAGCGGCTGCTCCACCGAGTACTTGCCGCTCTTGAACAGCGCCACCCGCAGCGCCGACTCGAAGGTGTTCTCGCCGTGGGCCTGCTCCAGCAGGTCGAGGTACTGGCCGCACATCAGCTCGGTGCGCATGTGGTCGTGGACGGGCTGGGCGGCGGCCAGCGACGCCGGCGGCAGGCCGCTGGTGCGCCACATCTCGCCCGACCACACCAGCAGCAGGTTGCCCAGCAGGATGGCGGCCCCCTCGCCGAACTGCTCGGCCGAGCCGTGCCAGCCCTCCTTCTCGTGCAGGGACTGGAAACGGCGGTGGGCGGCCGGCATGCCCCTGCGCAGGTCGCTCTTGTCCATCACGTCGTCGTGCACGAGCGCGCTGGCCTGCAACAGCTCCAGCGACGCGGCGGCGGTGAAGATCTCGGGCACGTCGGTGCCGCCCGCGCCGCGCCAGCCCCAGTAGCAGAACGCGGGACGCAGGCGCTTGCCGCCGGCCAGCAGGTCGCCCGCGGCGGCGCGCAGCGGTTCGAGCTCGGCGTCGCCCGAGGCGGGCAGCTGCCGTTCGACGAACTCCCCGAGGGCGCGCTCCACCTGGGTGCGCAGGGCGTCCATGCTCGCGGCGTCAGTGGTCATGCCTTGAGACTAGTGGGCGCGGACTCGGGGTCGGGTCCCCGGTCTAGGGGCGGCCGACCCGGACACCGGCCTGTACGCTTGGGACATGGCGCTTGGTCGACCCTCCATCCTGCCCGATCGTGTCCCCACCGTCCGTGAGCTGCTCGCCACCGGTGGCCGGTCGTTCTCCTTCGAGTTCTTCCCGCCGAAGACCGACGAGGGCGAGCGGCAGCTGTGGAAGGCGATCAGGGAGCTGGAGTCCCTGCGCCCCACGTTCGTCTCGGTGACCTACGGGGCCGGCGGCTCGACCCGCGACCGCACGGTCGACATCGTCGAGCGCCTGGCCCACGACACCACGCTCACCCCTGTGGCGCACTTCACGGCGGTCAACCACTCGCTGCGCGAGCTGCGCCACCTGGTCGGCCGCTTCGCCGACGCGGGGGTGCGCAACATCCTGGCCGTGCGCGGCGACCCGCCCGGCGACCCGACCGCCGAGTGGGTGCGGCATCCCGAGGGCGTGCTCTACGCCGAGGAGCTGGTGCGGCTCATCCGGCAGGCGGGCGAGTTCTGCGTGGGGGTGGCGGCGTTCCCGTACAAGCATCCGCGCTCGCCGTCGATCGAGTCCGACACCGAGTACTTCGTGCGCAAGTGCCGCGCGGGGGCCGACTACGCGATCACCCAGATGTTCTTCCAGGCCGACGACTACCTGCGGCTGCGCGACCGGGTGGCGGCCCAGGGCTGTGACACGCCGATCATCCCGTGCATCATGCCGGTCACGCAGATGAGCACGATCGCGCGGTCGGAGCAGTTGTCGGGGGCGCCGTTCCCGGCGGAGGTGGCGGCCCGCTTCGAGGCGGTCGCCGACGACCCGGCCGCGGTGCGGGCGCTCGGCATCGAGCACGGCGCGGAGTTGTGCCAGCGGCTGCTCGACGAGGGCGCGCCCGGCATCCACTTCATCACGTTCAACCGGTCCAGCGCCTCGCGCGAGGTGTTCCAGCGCCTGACGCCGGTCGCCGCCACCGCCTGACCCGCCGTCCCGACCCCACGCAGAGCGGATGCCCGTCACCCGCCCGCAGGGGGACCGGGCGGGTGACGGGCAGGGGGTGGTATCCAGTCGGTAACGTGTCCGTCACTTTCTGTCATCAAGATGCCCTCGGGCATGACCTGGCAAACCCTGCGAGTACGGGCTTTACCTGCGGTGATGTGCGACGCCCTCAGTCGAGGGGGAGTGGGCGGCCGACGATCGCGTACTCCTCGTGGCCGCCGGGGAAGACGAAGCGGGTCAGCAGGTCGGCGAAGCCCATGCTGGCGTAGAGGTGGCGGGCGGCCGTGGGGCGGTCGTGCGTGGACAACACGGCCGAGCGCTCGGCGCGGCCGGCGCACAGAGTTCGGATCATGGCCCGGCCGACGCCCTTGCCCTGGTGGTCGGGGTGCACGTGGATCTCGGCCAGCTCGAACGCGTGGCCCATCCAGGCGTGCGCGGCCTCCTCGCCCGCCTCGTCGGCCAGCGCCCTGCTCACCACGTCGTGCCACCACTGGCCGGTCGCGCCGCGGAAGCCGTACGCGAAGCCGACGATCCGGGGGCGCGCCACACCGGTCGGGTCGCGCAATTCTGCGAAATAGCACTGGAAATGGGGATATGTGCCGTGGTTTCGCATGATGGTCTTGCGGCCGGCGATCTGCTCGGGGGGCGGGTTCATCGCCGCCGTGTAGATGTCGATCACCGTGTCCAGGCGTTCGGTGAACTCGGCCGGGCCCGCCCCGCGAAACTCGATCACTCGTCGCACATTACTCGACGTCGACCGGAGTGCCTCCGGTGATCGCCACCAACTCCTCGAACGTCGTCGGGAACACCGTCAGCGGGTGGCCGCCGGCCGCCCACACCACCTCGTGCTTGCTCAGCCAGTTGTCCACCAGGGTGCGGACGGGGGCCGGATGGCCGACCGGGGCCACCCCGCCGATCGGCTGACCGGTCGCCGCCCTGACGAACTCCGGCGTGGCCCGCCGCACCTTGGCGACACCGGCCGTACGGGCGATGAGCTCGACGTCCACCCGGTGGGCGCCGCTGGTCAGGACCAGCAGCGGCGCGCCGTCGGCGTCGAAGATCAGGCTGTTGGCGATCGCACCCACCTCGCAGCCGAGCTGGGCGGCCGCGGTCGCCGCGGTCGGGGCCTTCTCGGGCAGGACGACGATCTCTCCGGTGGCGCCCGCCGCGCGCAGGGCGGCCTCCACGACGACGGCGTTCGCCGGCAACTTCTCGGACATGAGGACACTCTAAACAGGTTGACCGGCTTATTACCTGTTCATGGTGGGTGGTGTAGGGTCCATCGATCCGGATAGTTCGTGATATGAGAGGTGGTACCGGTGGGGGCTCGACGGCTGCCCGGAGTGGCTGCTCTGCTGACGGCTGGGGCCGTCGTACTCACGGGCTGCGGCGCACAGGCGGGCACATCAGCCGCGACGGCCGGGATCACCGGCGCGCCGAACACGGCCGGCACAGGCGGCGCGGCGGGGGCCGAGGCAGGCCCGGCGAAGGCGCCCGTCACAGCGCTCGTCACAGCGCCCGTCACAGCGCCCGTCACTGCGCCGCGCAAGACGCTGAAGCTGGGCGCGAAGGGCACGTCCGTCACCTGGCTGCAGCGGCGCCTGGCGGCTCTGGGCTACCTGCCCGGCAAGGCCGACGGCCGTTACGGCGGCACCACCCTCGCCGCCGTCTGGGCCTTCCAGAAGGTCAACGGCATCGCGCCGACCAGCACGATCGCCCGCAGGACGTGGGAGGCGCTGGAGCAGCCGAAGACCCCGAAGGTGCTGGTGGGCAACGGCAAGCCGACCCGCGCCGAGGTCAACCTGACCAAGCAGATCATGGTCCTGTACGTCGACGGCCAGGTGCGGCTCATCACCCACATCTCCTCCGGCAGCGGCGTCCCGTACTGCGAGACGACCACCTGGCAGGGCAAGGAGCAGCGCTTCTGCGGCTCGGCCCGCACGCCGACCGGCGACTTCCGCACGACGTGGCGGGCGAGCGGCTGGCACAAGTCCTACCTGGGGCAGCTCTACAACCCGATCTTCTTCAACGGCGGCATCGCCTTCCACGGCGCGCTGTCGGTGCCGCTCTCCCCGGCCTCGCACGGCTGCGTGCGCATGCCGATGAACGTCGCCGAGGTGCTGCCCGGCCTGCTCGGCAAGGGCGTGCCGGTGCATGTGAGAGGCGCGTTCAGGCGCGCATAACGTCCGCATAACCGGATCCGGTGACGGCCGGGTTATCCGCCTCTTGCTGGACTTCCCCCGATTTGAGGGGGAATTCCATGACGACGTTCGCAGCTCGTGTTCCGGCTCCTGCCCCGTACGTGCGGCGCAGGAGCCGGTCGCGTTCGTGGTGGTTGCTGGCGATCGGATGGGTGGCGCAGGTCGCGCTGCGGCTGTGGTTGTTCCGGCAGCACGCCGGGCCCGTGGCCAACCCGGACGAGACCGGATACCTGATCGCCGCCCGGTGGCTGGCCGGCGGGCCCGGGGCGGATCTGACCGGCTTCACCTTCTACCAGGGCGGCTACCCGCTGCTGCTGACGCCGGTGTTCTGGTTCACGCAGGATCCGGTGGTGGCCTACCGGCTGGTCGTGGCGGTGGGGTCGATGGTGGCGGCGGGGGCGTTCCCGCTGGCGTACCTGCTGCTGCGGCGGCTGGGGACGGGGCCGCGGGCGGCGATGGCGGCGGCGTTCGCGGGCGGGTTGTCGCCGTCGCTGCTGCTGTTCTCGGGGCTGGCGCTGGCCGACGCGGTCCTGCCCACCCTCGTCCTGGCCTGGCTGGTCGCGCTGCACGACCTCGTGGCCAGGGGGTCGGTCAGGGCGGGGGGGCTGGGGGGCGGCCTGGCGGGGTACGCCATGGCGGTGCACCTGCGCGGCACCGTCGTCCTGGCGGTGACCCTGCTGGCGATGGCGGGGATGCTCATCGCGGGCCGCCGGGGCCCGGCGGGGAGGTTCTTCGCGCGCCGCCGCGGCGTGGCGGCCGGGACGGCGACGGCGGGGCTGTCGATCGCGCGCCGCAGGGGCGCGGCGGCCGGGCTGGTGGCCGCCGTGGTGGCGGCGGGAGCGGCGACGGCGCTCAACCGGGTGTTGTCAGCGGCGCTGTACCCGGGCGGGGCGCGTGACCTGTCCGGCCTCCTGGCCGAGCGGGTGAGCGGGCTCGACGGGCAGGCGTGGGCGCTGGCGGGGGCGGCCGGGCAGCTCTGGTACCTGATCGCCGGGACCTGGGGGCTGGCCGGGGTCGGGCTCGCGGGCGCCGTCGCCGTCGTGGCCAGGCGGTCGGCGCCGGGTCCGCGGCGCGTGCTCGCGGCCGTCCTGCTGGCCACGACCCTGGGCATCGCCTACGCCTCCTCGGCCGCGCTCCCCGACGAGCACCGGATCGGCAACTACGCCTACGGCCGTTACCTGGCCTGCGTGGCGCTCGCCTGGACCCTGGCCGGGCTGCTCGTGCTGGCCAGGGCCGGCCGCGGGGCCGTCGTCCGGCACGCGCTCGCGGCGGCCGGGCTGCTCGCGGCGACCGGCGGCGTGGTGGTCCGGTACGCCGGGGACCGGCTCCATCGGTACGCGTTCATCGCCTTCGACTTCCCCGAGGTGATCTTCCTCAGCCGGGTGCGGGACTCCTTCGACCTGGTCGCCACCTCCCTCGCGGCGCTCGCCCTGCTGGCGGGCCTGGTGGCAGCGGCGCTGCTGACCGCCCGCCGGGGGTGGCCGGCGGTCCTGGCCGTGCTGGCGGCGGTCAACCTGGTCTTCGCCGCCGACCTGGCGCCGAAGTCCGCGCCCGCCGCCGGGCCCGACTGGCTGCCCGTGCTCACGGGCCCGGGACGGGTGGCCGTGGATCGGCGGGTGATGTGGAACGTCCGGGCCGTCCTGGCCTACCGCGTCTCCTGGACCGAGGCCGAGCTCTACGACGGCACGCCGCCGGCCGGCGTCTGCACCGCCGTCGTCCCGCCCGGCTCGGGGCCGGCGCACGCGGGGTGGGCCGCGACCGGCGCGGGCGGCACCCGCCAGGGCTGGACCACCTGGGTCAGCGACCGCTGCCCCGGCGGGTCAGCGCGGGAGCGTTGACGCCGTCCGGGCCGCGGTGTACGCGCGGACCATGCCGACGGCCTGGGCCAGGGCCGCCGCCAGCAGGAGCAGGGCCGAGAACCACTGGTACGGCGGGAGCGCGTCGGCGAAGGCCTGATGGTCGTAGAATCCGGCCAGCCGCGGTACGGGGTTGTAGACGGCCGCCGCGAGCCCGAGCGTGTACGGCAGGATGAGCACGCCCGACAACACCAGCAGCGCGCCGCGACCCCGGGCCGCGCGGCGCAGCAGCAGCAGGCCCACCACGGCGATCCCCGCGGCCGCGACGCCCGCCACCAGCGCGATGCCCCTGACGATCCACCACAGGTCCGAGCCCAGCGACGTCAGGCCGCCGGAGGTCATCGGGTCCGCCGGATCGGGGCCCCGCGCCCCCGACGCCGTGCGCAGGGCCGCGTAGTTGACGGCCGCGTACGCCGCGGCCAGGACCGGCCCCGACAGCAGCAGGATGAGAGTGCCCGTCCGTTCTCGCACCGATCCCCCTCACACGGCCGTGCCCGTACGGCCGATCCGCCGGCTGCCCGCCACTCGCGCCGATTCGCGTACGGCCGGTCCGTCAGCTGCCCGCCATCCGCGCCGACAGCCTGTCAGACGCGTGCCGTCACCCGCCACCCTCGGCCGCGCGGGCAGGGTGGTCAGCGGGGGAGGCCGTGGAGGGCGATGTCGGCGGCCCGGCGGGCGGCGTCGCGGGCCTGCTCCACCGGGAGGCCGTCGTTGAGCGTGGTCATCACGGCCAGCTTCACCGCGCCGATCAGCGACCCCACGGCGGCCGCCGCCTCGACCCGGTCGAGCCGGCCGGGATAGGCCGCCGACAGCGCGTCCGCCAGCCGGAGCTGGCTGTCGAACAGCAGGTGCAGCGCCCGCGCCTGAAGGGGCGGCTCGCGCATGATGAGCTCCAGGCGCAGCGCCGTCTGCTCCGACCAGGTGTCCCGGCCGTCGTCCGACGTCGAGAGCGCGTCCTCGATGAAGGCGCGCAGCAGGTCGGCGGGCGTCTGGCCGGGAGCGGGCGCGGACAGGAACGCCAGCGCGCGCTCGATCTGGTGCTCGGAGTCGTAGAAGAGCACGTCCTCCTTGCTGGCGAAGTAGCTGAAGAAGGTGCGCGTGGAGACCTCGGCGGCGGCGGCGATCTCCGCCAGCGTGGTCTCCTCGTAGCCCTTCTCGCCGAACAGCCGGAGCGCGCCCTCGATCAGCGCCCGGCGCGTGCGCTGCTTCTTGCGCTCCCGCAGTCCTACCATGACGGAACTCTACACCGATTTACGAATTTCATGCATTGAAGTTTTGCATCGATTGAGGTTTTCTAGGGAGTGAGCTCGGAAGGGAGCCAGCATGTCCGACCTGACCTTTCCCATCGCCCGCCGGCGGCCGTTCGATCCGCCCGAGGAAGCCACGGCCCTGCGACAACAGGGCGCCATGCACCGCCTGACCTTCGCCGACGGCCACCTCGGCTGGCTGGTCACCGGCTACTCGGCCGCCCGCGCGATCCTGGCCGATCCCCGCTTCAGCAACCGTCCGGAGCGGCTGCACCCCGTCGTGCCCACCCGGGTGCAGCTCCAGCAGCAGCTGCCACCCGGGTTCTTCCTGCGCATGGACGCGCCCGAGCACACGCGCTACCGCAAGCTGCTCATGGGACAGTTCACCGTCCGGCGGATGAAGGCGCTGGAACCCAGGATCGAGGAGATCACCCACTCCTGCCTCGACGCCATGCAGGCCGCCGGGCCGCCCACCGACCTGGTGCAGTCCTTCGCGCTGCCGATCCCGTCGCTGGTGATCTGCGAGCTGCTCGGGGTGCCGTACGAGGACCGCGCGGTGTTCCAGGAGGAGACCAAGATCCTGGTCAACCTGGAGACCAAGGCCGACGACGCCCTGGCCGCGTTCGCCAGGATCGGGGCGTACCTGTCGGAGCTGATCGGCCGCAAGCGGGCCGAGCCGGCCGACGACCTGCTCAGCGGGCTCGTCGGGGAGCTGAACCACGAGGAGCTGACCGGGGTCGCGTTCCTGCTCCTGCTGGCCGGGCACGAGACGACCGCCAACATGCTGGGGCTGGGCACGTACGCGCTGCTCACCAACCCCGACCAGCTCGCCGCCATGCGCGACGACCCCTCGGTGGTGGACAACGGCGTGGAGGAGCTGCTGCGCTACCTCACGATCATCCACCTCGGTCCGGTGCGCAGCGCCCTGGAGGACGTCGAGATCGAGGGCCACCTGGTCAGGGCGGGCGAGTCGGTCGCCTTCCACCTGCCCACCGTGAACCGCGACCCCTCCCGCTTCCAGGACGCCGACCGCCTCGACGTCCACCGGCCGGTCGGCGGGCACCTGACCTTCGGTCACGGCATCCACCAGTGCCTCGGGCAGCAGCTCGCCCGGGCCGAGATGCGCATCGCGTACCCGGCGCTGCTGCGGCGGCTGCCTGGCCTACGCTTGGCCGTAACGCCTGAGGAGGTGCCGATGCGTTCGGACATGAGCGTCTACGGAGTGCACCGCCTCCCTGTCACTTGGTAGGTCACGATGAAGATCACAGCGGATACGACGGTGTGCATCGGGGCGGGCATGTGCGCCCTGACGGTGCCGGAGGTGTTCGACCAGAGTGAGGACGAGGGCACGGTGGTGCTGCTGCGCGAGGCGCCCGAGGAAGGGCAGGAGGAGGCCGTGCGGCGCGCGGTGTCCCTGTGCCCGTCGGGGGCCATCTCCGTGTCCTGAGCCGCCGCCTCGTCCGCTCTGACCGTCCCGCCGCCGCCACCGCCCCCGGTGGCGGCGGCTTCGTGCGCTCCTGGCGTCCTCGCGGGCGGCGATCACCGTGCCCGAACGGAGGGGCCTCGCGGGACGGATCGATCATTTCGCGCCATGGTCATCGAACCTGTGTTCGTGGAACAGGTTGACACCGAGCGTGATCGAAATTATGTTCGACCTAGTGGCGGTGAGGCTCGCGGCTCAACGTCACCCAAGGGCCTGGCCGCGGTCGTTCGCTTCCCCAAGCGATTCCCGTGGCCAGGCTCCACGGGCGAAGGGCGCGTCCTCGTCGTCGGCGGAGACGAGTGGGCGTGTCCTGGCCGGACGGGGAGAGGGGAAGCTCCTCGTCCGGCCGGCCCGGCGGAAATGTCGGTGGCGTCTGAGAGTGTTGGCCTCACCGGCGGAGACGCCGGCCGCCGCCCACGACTCCAAGGAGGCGCGCAAGATGGCACCACGGCCTAGAGAAACGCCCGGGCCCCGGCTGTCGCCTGCGGTTCGGGCACACTTGACCGATTCACGTTCCTGCCTGGCGGAGGCGACCGCCGCCCGGACGCCGGCATCCCGATATGTGGCCGCCCACCTGGCGGCTCTTCGTGCGGCTGCGGCGATCCTGGCCGCCCGTCCCCGTCCCATGGAGGGCCGCAGGCGCCGTCTGCGCAGCGCGTGGGAGCTGCTGCCCGAGGCCGAGCCGCACCTCGCGGAATGGGCCGCCTACTTCTCCGTGAGCGCCGCCAAGCGCGCGGCCGCGGAGGCGGGCGTGGTCCGCGGCATCAGCGCGGCCGACGCCGGCGAGATCCTGGCCGAGGCCGAGACGTTCGTCTCGACGGTGGAAGACCTGCTCGGCGTCCCCGCCCAGCCCCAGCTCCCGGTGGACGTGCCGCTGGCGGGCTGACCCCGCCGCCCGGCTCTCCAGGCGACGCCGCCGCGCGGAAGAGCGCGGGTGGCGGGGTCTAACAAAGCCGATGAACGTGAGCAAGGCGGCTGTTGCTGACACGTGTGCCCAAAAGGGGGCCGGTCGGAGCTTCGCTACGTCGGGCCTTGGTGGTCCCGCTTGTCCCTCTGGTGGGCCTCGCTTCGCGCCTGGCCTCTCGGGGGCGCGTGCGGGTCTCAGGAATCGCTTTGGGGATTCGGGCCCTTTGTCGCGTTCGCCGAATAATTGAAAGTTCATTTTCGGGGCGGTACGACGGAGGGCCCGCCAGGGGAATTGGCGGGCCCTTCGGAGGTGAAGCGGTGGGTTCTAGAAGGACTCGACGGCCCGGCGCGCCTCGGCGTCGAGCACGCCCCAGCTGATGAGCTCCTCGGTCAACTCGCTGGGCGACTTGTCATAGATCACAGCCAACGAACGCAGGTCCTCCTGGCGGATCGACAGGACCTTGCCGTTGTAGTCGCCACGCTGGCTCTGAATGGTGGCGGCGTAACGGGCAAGCGCTCCGGCCTTCTCCTTCGGCAGTGTCGCCAGGCGCTCCAGGTCGATCACAAGCTTGGGAGTGGGCCCGAGCGGGCTCGGCGCGGCGCCTCCGGGCAGCAGCTCGGAGACGGGCACCCCGTAGAAGTCGGCAAGCTCGGCAAGCTTCTGCACGGTGACAGCTCGGTCGCCACGCTCGTAAGAGCCCACGACCACGGCTTTCCACCTGCCGCGCGACTTCTCTTCGACTCCATGCAGGGACAGCCCCTGCTGGGTGCGGATGGCGCGGAGTCGTGCACCCAGCGACTTTGCGTACTCAGACGGCATCGTGTGGCCCCCCGGCTCTCGTATGTATCGCTCTTAGTAGATTGTGCTCCCTTGCGGCATATGCCCCAGCCACCGGGGGGTACGGTGCCAGGCTCGGCACCATCGGTAGCCGTGGCCCTGGGTTTACCCCAGAACGCCGCGCGGTGTGGTTACGCACAGTGACGGTAAAGGGGTGGGAGCCTAAGGTCAAGCTGATTGGAAAAAAGATGCCGAATCCGGTCCGGGAGGGAACGCAACAAACGCCCCTCTTGTACCGGTGGCAACACTACTTCGTCATAGTTTGACGAGTGAAATCGAGCGTCAGGTCTCGCGGGTCAGAATCATGACCGGGCAGGTCGCGGCCTGGACGATCTTGATGGACGTGTCGCCCAGGAAGACCCGGCGCAGCGGCCCGGCGTCGCTTGAGGCGCACACGAGCAGCTCTCCCGGCAGCCACGTGGTCGTGCCGAGCGCCTGTGCCACGTTCCGGCCCTCCAGGAGCTCCACCTCGACCTGAAGCCTGCGCCGCTGCCCCCGCGCCGCCGCGCGCAGGTCCGCGGCGGCCTGGTCGCGCAGCCGTACGAGCATGTCCTCCTCGACCTGGACGCGGCGGCCGGTCCTGACCACCAGGGTGACCAGCCGCAGCGGGATGTCCAGGGTGACCGCGGCCTTGGCCGCGCCCCGGACGGCGGCGTCGGCGCCGGGCCCGCGGCGGTAGGCGACGGTGATGCGCTCGAACGCGGCCGGCGGGTCGTCGCCGTAGCCGCGCGGGGCCAGCAGCACGGGCACCGGGGAGGAGTGCAGGAGCTGGTCGGCGGTGCTGCCGACGGTGATGCGGGACCGGGTGCCGCCGGGCGCCGAGCCGATGACCACGACGTCGGCGCCGCGCCTGCGGGCCACCTCCACCAGGCCGCGCCCGCTGCCCTTGTTGGTGTGGCGCACGTACTCGGCCTGGTCGCCGGCCAGCTCGCGGGCCCGCGCCAGCGCGGTCTCGGCCTGCTCGCGCAGGTAGGAGCGCCAGGCGCCCTCGTCGGCGCGGGCGGGGCCCGGCGTGGTCGTCACGGGCGGCTGGACGGTCGCGACCGTCAGGCTGCCCCCGGTCTGCCGGGTCAGCACGACGGCCAGCGCGAGCCCGTCCCCGCCGCGCGGCTCGGCGATGTACCCGGCCAGCACCTTGTCGAACTTCATGTCACCGCACCTCGGCATTCAGCCGTGAATGCCCGTAGCCGTACAGGAAATAGCAGATCAGGCCGACCAGCATCCACAGGCCGAAGGCGGCCCAGGTGACGCCGGCCAGCCCGGCCATCACGATGACGCAGAAGATCGCGCCGAGCGCCGGGGTGAGGGGGAAGAGCGGCGTGCGGAAGCTGCGTGGCAGCTCCGGGCTGCGGTAGCGCAGGACCAGCACGCCGACGTTGACGATGAGGAAGGCGAACAGGGTGCCGATGCTGGTGGCCTCGGCGAGCTGGCCGAGCGGCACCAGCCCGGCCAGGACCGAGATGAACAGGGCCACGATCAGCGTGTTGGCGACCGGCACCTGGTGGCGCGGGTTCACCCGCTGGAAGATCCGGGGGATGAGCCCGTCGCGGGACATCGCGAACAGGATGCGGGTCTGGCCGTAGATGACCGTGAGCACGACGCTGGCGATGGCGATCACCGCGCCGAAGGAGACGATCACGCCCGGCCAGGAGGCGCCGGTGGCCTGGTCGACGATCTGCGACAGGCTCGCCTCGGTGCTCTCCGGGTCGAACTCGGTCCACGGCTTGGCCCCGATGGCGGCCACGGCGACCAGGACGTACACGGCGGTGACGATGAGCAGGGACAGCAGGATGGCCAGCGGCAGGTCGCGCTTGGGGTTCTTGGCCTCCTCGCCGGCCGTGGAGGCGGCGTCGAAGCCGATGTAGGAGAAGAACACCTGCGAGGCGGCCGCCGTGATCCCGGCCACCCCGAGCGGCGCGAACGGGGTGAAGTTCCCGGACTGGAACGCCGTGAACGCCACCGCGCAGAAGAACACCAGCACCGCGATCTTGATCAGCACGAACACCGCGTTGGCCTTGGCCGACTCCGAGGCCCCGTAGAGCAGCAGCCAGGTGGCCAGGAGCACGATGAGGATCGCGGTGACGTTGACCACGCCGCCGTCCTGGCCGGGGGAGCGGGTGATCGCCTCGGGCAGCGTCCAGCCGAACAGGCTGCGCAGGAACGCGTTGAGGTACTCGCCCCAGCCCACGGCCACGGCCGCGACGGACACCGCGTACTCCAGCATGAGGCACCAGCCGCACACCCAGGCCACCAGCTCGCCCAGCGTCGCGTACGCGTAGGAGTAGGACGACCCGGACACCGGGATCGTCCCGGCCAGCTCGGCGTACGACAGGGCCGAGAACAACGCCGTGACGGCCGCCAGCACGAACGCCAGCACCACCGCCGGCCCCGCCTTGGGCACCGCCTGGCCGAGGATGACGAAGATGCCGGTGCCCAGCGTGGCGCCCACGCTGAACAGCGTCAGCTGCCACAACGTCATCGTGCGCCGCAGCTCGCCGCCCTCGCCCTGCCCGCCCTCGGCCACGATGCGCTCGGTCGGCTTGGTGCGCAGCAGCCGTGCGGCCAGTGTCACGTCGGTCTCCTAGAGGGTCGGTCTCCTAGAGGGTGCTGGTCAACGGCCACATCCCGTTGGGCGTGACAATCGTGCCCGCGGAACCGGCGAGTATGTCCTTCGCCTCGTCCAGCCTGCCGATGGCGGCCATGTCGCCGGTCGTCTCGACGAAGCGGCACACCGCCTCGACCTTGGGTCCCATCGACCCGGCCGGGAAGCGCAGGCCGCGCAGCTCGTGCGGGGTGGTGCAGGCGATCTCGCTCTGGCCGGGGGCGCCGAAGTCGCGGTACACCCGCGGGACGTCGGTCAGGATGAGGAAGGCGTCGCACTCCAGCGCCTCGGCCAGCATCGAGGCGGTCAGGTCCTTGTCGATGACGGCCTCGACGCCCGCCAGCCGGCCGCGCGCGTCCCGCACGACCGGGATGCCGCCGCCGCCCGCGCAGACCACCACGACGCCCTCGCGGACCATCTTGCGGATCAGCCGGGTCTCCACGATGCGCTGCGGCGTGGGGGAGGGGACGACGCGCCGCCAGTGGTCGCCGTCGGGCTTGACCGTCCAGCCGTACTCGGCGGCCAGCTTGCGGGCCTCGTCCTCCTCGTAGATCTGGCCGACGAACTTGGTGGGGTCGTCGAAGGCCGGGTCGACGGCGCTGACCAGGGTCTGGGTGACCATGGCGAGCACCTGCCGGCCGGGCAGGGCGTTCTGCAGCGCCTGCTGCATCCAGTAGCCGAGCATGCCCTGCGTCTGCGCGCCGAGCGTGTCGAAGGGGTAGGGCCGGCTCAGGTTCGGGTCCGCGGCGCTCTCCAGCGCCAGCATGCCGACCTGGGGGCCGTTCCCGTGGGTGATGACCAGCTCGTGCTCGCCGGCCAGCTGTGCCAGCGTCCTGACGGCGGTGGCGATGTTGTCCCTCTGCACGTCGGCGTCCGGCTTCTGGCCGCGCTTGAGCACCGCGTTGCCGCCGAGTGCGACGATGACCCGCATTCAGTCCCCCAGGGTTGCGACCATGATCGCTTTGATGGTGTGCAGCCGGTTCTCGGCCTCGTCGAAGACGATGGAGCGCGGCGACTCGAAGACCTCGTCGGTCACCTCCAGGGCCTCCAGGCCGGTCCTGGCGTGGATGTCGGCGCCGACGCCGGTCTCCCGGTTGTGGAAGGCGGGCAGGCAGTGCATGAACTTCACGCCCGGATTGCCGGTGGCCCGGACGACGTCGTCGTTCACCTGGTACGGCAGCAGCAGCTCGATCCGCTCGTCCCACACCTCCTTCGGCTCGCCCATCGAGACCCACACGTCGGTGTAGAGGAAGTCGGCGCCCCTGACGCCCTCGGCCACGTCCTCGGTGATGGTGATCCGGGCGCCGGTGGACCTGGCCAGCTCCTCGGCGGGCCGCACCGCGAGGTCCCGGTCGGGCCGCAGCGCGGCCGGCGTGACCAGGCGGATGTCCAGGCCGAGCAGCGCGCCGGTGACCAGCAGCGAGTGGCCGGTGTTGTTGCGCGCGTCGCCCAGGTAGGCCAGGGACACCTCGCGCAGCGGCTTGTCGCTGTGCTCCTGGACGGTGAGCATGTCGGCCAGCATCTGCGTGGGGTGCCACTCGTCGGTCAGGCCGTTCCACACCGGCACGCCGGACAGCGCCGCCAGGTCCTCGACGTAGGACTGCTTGCTGCCCCGGTACTCGATGCCGTCGAACATGCGGCCCAGCACCCGCGCGGTGTCCCTGACCGACTCCTTGTGCCCGATGTGCGAGCCGGCCGGGTCGAGGTAGGTGACGTGCGCCCCCTGGTCGTGGGCGGCCACCTCGAACGCGCAGCGGGTGCGGGTGGAGGTCTTCTCGAAGATGAGCGCGATGTTCTTGCCCTTGAGCCGCTGCCGTTCGATCCCGGCGTACTTGGCGGCCTTCAGCTCCGCCGACAGGTGCAGCAGGAAGCCGAACTCCTCCGGCGTGAAGTCCAGTTCCTTGAGGAAACTGCGGTTGCGCAGGTTGAACGCCATGTCGCCCCTTCCCTGTGACCGTCCGGGTGCCGGCCGGAGGTCCGCTAGATGCCGTCGCGCTCCAGCGGGCAGCTCATGCACCGCGGGCCGCCGCGCCCTCTGCCGAGCTCGCTGCCCCGGATGGTGATGACCTCGATGCCGTTGTCGCGCAGGTGGTTGTTCGTGGTGGTGTTGCGCTCGTAGGCGATGACGACGCCGGGCTCGACGGCCAGGCCGTTGCAGCCGTCGTCCCACTGCTCGCGTTCGGCGGCGTACACGTCCTGGTGGGGGGTCAGGACGGTGATGTCGTCCATGTCGAGGGCGCGGGCGATGGCCTTGTGCATGTCCTGGGGCGGGTGGTCGGTGACCCTCAGCTCCTTGGAGGTCTCGCCCGGCTCGATGGTGTACGCCGGCAACATCCCGAGCCCGGCGTACTTGGTGAACACCCCGACGTCCAGCATGGTCATGACCGTGTCGAGATGCATGAACGCGCGCGCCTTCGGCATGTCCAGCGCCACGATCCGGGTCGCGGACCCGGCCGCGAACAGCCGCTGGGCCAGCATCTCGACCGCCTGCGGCTGGGTGCGCTCGCTCATCCCGACCAGCACCGCGCCGCGCCCGATGACCAGCACGTCGCCGCCCTCCAGGGTCGCCGGGGCCATCGCGTGACCGGGCAGCCAGCAGTGGAAGCCGCCCTCGTAGGGCCGGTCGAAGCCGGCGGCGAACATCGGGTGGAACCGGTAGACGGCCTCCAGGTTGACCGTCTCGCGCATGCGGGCCTTCTTGCGCATCGCGTTGATCGACACGCCGTCGTAGATCCAGCAGGAGGTGTCGCGGGTGAACAGGTGGTTGGGCAGCGGCGGCAGGACGAAGTCGTCCTCGGCGGTGGTGTGGAAGGCCACCGACTTGGGGTCGCAGCCCATCGCGACCAGCTCGCGCTTGGTGATGCCGCCGGTCAGGTGCATCTGCAGGGTGCCGGCGTCCATGCCGTCGAGGGTGTTGCGGATGTCGTCGATGGCGGTCGGGCCGAGCCAGCGTTCGTCGATGACCGCGTCCAGGATGTGCTTGCGGGCCTCGGGGATGTCGACCACGTCGCGCAGGAGGTCGGCCAGCATGTGGACGACGATGCCGCGCCCGCGCAGCACCCGCTCGAACTCCTCGTGCTCCTCCACCGCGCGCTGCACCCACAGCACGTCGTCGAACAGGAAGGCGTCCTTGTTGCTGGGGGTCAGCCGCTTGAGGGCCAGCTCCGGCTTGTGCAGCAGGACCTGGCGCAGTCGGCCGACCTCTGAATCGACATGAAAGGTCATTTTTCAGATATCCCCTCAGCGCGCCGGACATCACGCGGGCCGTACTCGCCGTGCCTGGCCTTCAGCCAGATGTAGACGGGCACGCCGACCAACAACATCAGCGTCCCGCCGAGCACGGCGGGGGGGCCCGAGCCGTACGCCATCCAGAACGAGAACAGCAGCGCGAGCACCGCGACGGCCAGGTCGCGGGCCAGCCGCCCGCGCTCGATCCGCCGCTCCCGGGTGACCAGCCAGAACAGCTGCGCGGCGGCCGAGAAGAAGTAGGGGATGACCGTGGTGAAGGAGGCCAGCAGCACGATCGTGTCGAAGGCGTTGGCGGAGGCGTAGCCCACCAGCAGCATGAGCGAGGTCAGGACGGTCCCGGCCAGGATGCCCGTCAGGGGCGCGCCGCGCCGGGAGACCACGGAGAAGGCGGGCGGGAACAGGCCGTCCTTGGCGGCGGCCAGCGGCATCTCGGCGACCAGCAGGGTCCACCCGTTGAGCGCGCCGATGCCGGAGACGACGGCGCAGGCCGCCATGAGCAGCCCGCCGCCGGTGCCGCCGAACATGTGGTCCAGCGCCGCGGCGAAGGGCGCGGTGGACCCGACGAGCTCCTCCTGCGGCACGGTGCCCATCACGGCGACCGTGCTCAGGATGTACATGACGGCGCAGGCCAGCACGCCGATGACGCTGGCCCGGCCGATGGTGCGGACCGGGTCCTTGACCCGGTCGGCCGCGATGGCGGCGCTCTCCACGCCCGAGTAGATGAACAGCGTGACCGCTCCCGCCAGGGAGACGGCCGAGACCCAGCCGCCGCCGCTGGCGTTGAACGGCGGGTAGTTGTCCTGGTGCACGAAGAACAGGCCCACGATCGCCACGAACAGCAGCGGGGTGAACTTCAGGATCGTGGTGACCACCTGGAAGGCGGCCGCGTTGCGCACGCCGGCCAGGTTCACCACGGCCGGGATCCACAGCCCGGTCAGGCCGATGAGGATCGCGCCGAGCGTGCTGCCCCAGTTGAGCCCGAACAGCCCGTGGGCCAGGTACTGGACGTAGCCCACCCACGCCACGGCGATGGCCGCGTTGCCGATCCACGCGGTCAGCCAGAACGACCAGGCGATCCAGAACCCGGCGAACTCCCCGAACGCCTCGCGCGCGTAGGCGTAGGGGCCGCCCGCCGCCGGGATGCGCCCGCCCAGGCGGCCGAAGACGATCGCCATGGCGATGGCGCCCGCGGTGACCAGGACCATGGAGACCAGGCTCACCGTGCCGAACGCGGCCAGCGAGGCGGGCAGCAGGAAGATGCCGGTGCCCACGACGTTCCCCATGACCAGCGCGACGGCCGCGCCGAGGCCGAGGCCGCCGGCGGCCGCCGGGCGCCTCCCGCGCGCCGCCGTGGTCACGCCGTCGGAGGGCGGACGTGGTTCCCCCATGCGTGCCCCCCGCGCGAGTCCCCAGGAAGAGCCGCCGCCGAGCGCGTACGGCCCTCGGGGACGTGCCCTACGCGAAGGACGCCGACACGGGAGGTTGCGCGGGTTTTACCTGATCACGGCGTGCGGCAGGGGGTCGGGTGAACCCGTCAGCAGCAGCACGACGGCGAACACCGCCAGGCACAGCGCCATCAGCGCCAGCGGCCAGGCCAGCGACGCCGGAGCGCCGTGCCGGGACATGGCCGCGAACAGTTCGGGGTCCTCGTCCCTGACCTGCCGGGCGATGGCCTTGAGCACCGACTGCTCGCGTGCCGACAGCGCCATGTGAAACCTCCCCCGAGAAGACTTAGAGCAGGTTTTATACCTGTATGTCGGTAATTGCCAAATTCGCCGGGCCGGCGGGGGCGAACGGCCGGCCGGGACGCCCGCCACACCCGGACGGCAGGGCGGGGCGCTCACGTTGTACCAGGTAGCCCCTGGTACTGTGTGTCCCGACCAACACCCTTTTAAGACCCGTCCCGTGAGGCGGGAAAGGTGGTGAGATCCCTCCATGTCCGATTCCAGGGCCGTGCTCGAAGGCCCGGACATCCACCGGGCGCTGACCCGAATCGCGCACGAGATCCTCGAACGCACCAAGGGCGCCGGTGACGTAGTCCTCCTCGGCATCCCCACCCGCGGCGCCACGCTCGCCCGCCGGCTCGGCGACCGCGTCGAGCAGTTCGAAGGGCTCAAGATCCCCGTCGGCTCGATCGACATCACCATGTACCGCGACGACCTGCGCCGCGGCCCGGTCCGCCCGCTCGGGCGCACCGAGCTGCCGCCCGACGGCATCGACGGCAAGGTGGTCGTCCTCGTCGACGACGTGCTCTACTCCGGCCGCACCGTCCGCGCCGCGCTCGACGCGCTCAACGACCTCGGCCGCCCGACCGCCGTGCAGCTCGCCACGCTGGTCGACCGCGGCCATCGCGAGCTGCCCATCCGGGCCGACTACGTGGGCAAGAACCTGCCCACCGCCAAGAGCGAGAAGGTCAAGGTCTACCTCTCCGAGATCGACGGCCGCGACGCCGTCCTGCTCATGAAGGAGGACGACCGATGAACCGGCACCTCATCTCGGCCGGCGACCTGACCAAGGACGACGCGCTGCTCATCCTCGACACCGCCGAGGAGCTGGCCAGGGTCTCGGAACGATCCATCAAGAAGCTGCCCACGCTGCGCGGCCGCACGGTGGTCAACCTGTTCTTCGAGGACTCCACCCGCACCAGGATCTCCTTCGAGGCGGCGGCCAAGCGGCTCTCGGCCGACGTCATCAACTTCTCGGCCAAGGGGTCGAGCGTCTCCAAGGGCGAGTCGCTCAAGGACACCGCGCTCACCCTGGAGGCCATGGGCGCCGACGCCGTCGTCATCCGCCACGGCTCCTCCGGCGCGCCGCACCGGCTGGCCGGCTGGGTGCGCGGCAGCGTCGTCAACGCCGGCGACGGCACCCACGAGCACCCCACACAGGCGCTGCTCGACGCCTTCTCGATGCGCCGCCGTCTCGGCGGGCTCGACGGCCGCCGGGTCACCATCGTCGGCGACGTGCTGCACAGCCGGGTCGCCCGCTCCAACGTGCTGCTGCTCAACACGCTCGGGGCCGAGGTCACCCTCGTCGCGCCGCCCACGCTGCTGCCCGTCTCGGTCGGCACCTGGCCGTGCGAGGTGTCCTACGACTTCGACGCCGTGCTGCCCAAGTCCGACGCGGTCATGATGCTGCGGGTGCAGAAGGAGCGGATGAACGCCGCCTACTTCCCCAGCGAGCGCGAGTACTCCCGCCGCTACGGCCTCGACCGCGACCGCTTCGCCAAGATGCCGGACGAGGCCATCGTCATGCACCCCGGGCCGATGAACCGGGGCATGGAGATCGCCGCCGAGGTGGCCGACTCACCGCGCTCCACCATCGTGGAGCAGGTCGCCAACGGCGTGACCATCCGCATGGCCGTCCTGTACCTGCTGCTCGGGGGAGAGATCCAGTGATCATCAAGAACGTCAGGATCCTCGGCGGGGAGCCGGTGGACCTCCGGATCGCCGACGGGCGCATCGCCGAGATCGGCGCCGGCCTCGACGCCGGCCCCGGCGGCGAGACCGTCGACGGCGGCGGCGCGATCGCGCTGCCCGGCCTGGTCGACCTGCACACCCACCTGCGCGAGCCCGGCCGCGAGGACGCCGAGACCGTCCAGACCGGCACCCAGTCCGCGGCCCGCGGCGGCTACACCGCCGTGCACGCCATGGCCAACACCTCGCCCGTCGCCGACACCGCCGGCGTGGTCGAGCAGGTGTGGCGGCTCGGCCGCGAGTTCGGCCACTGCGACGTGCAGCCGGTCGGCGCGGTGACCGTAGGCCTGGAGGGCAGGCAGCTCGCCGAGCTCGGCGCGATGGCCGACTCGGCGGCCCGGGTCCGGGTCTTCTCCGACGACGGCAAGTGCGTCAGCGACGCCGTGCTGATGCGCCGCGCCCTGGAGTACGTCAAGGCGTTCGACGGCGTCGTCGCCCAGCACGCCCAGGAGCCCAGGCTCACCGAGGGCGCCCAGATGAACGAGGGCGTCGTCTCCGGCAGGCTCGGCCTGACCGGCTGGCCGGCGGTGGCCGAGGAGGCGGTCATCGCCCGCGACTGCCTGCTGGCCGCGCACGTCGGCTCCCGCCTGCACGTCTGCCACGTCTCCACCGCCGGCTCGGTCGAGATCATCCGCTGGGCCAAGTCCAAGGGCTGGAACATCACCGCCGAGGTCACCCCTCACCACCTGCTCCTCACCGACGACCTCGTCGAGGAGTCCCCGGTCGGCGCCTACAACCCGATCTACAAGGTCAACCCGCCGCTGCGCACGCACGCCGACGTCCAGGCGCTGCGCGCCGCGCTGGCCGACGGCACGATCGACGTCGTCGCCACCGACCACGCCCCGCACCCGGTCGAGGACAAGGAGACCGAGTGGCCGGCCGCGGCCATGGGCATGATCGGCCTGGAGACCGCGCTGAGCGTCGTCCAGGAGGCCATGGTCGAGACCGGGCTGCTCGACTGGGCCGGGGTCGCCGAGCGCATGTCGATCACTCCGGCCCGCATCGGCCGCCTGTCCGGCCACGGCCGTCCGCTGGAGCCGGGCGCGCCGGCCAACATCACGCTGTACGACCCGTCGGCCCGCACCGAGGTGGACCCCTCCGCCTACGCCTCCAAGAGCAGGAACACCCCGTACGAGGGGATGACGTTGCCCGGCCGGGTGGTCGCCACGTTCCTGCGCGGCACGCCGACCGTTCTCGAAGGGAAGCTGGTTTGAACACCGCGGTGCTCGTCCTGGAAGACGGCCGCGTCTTCCACGGAACTTCTTACGGCGCCGAAGGCGAGACGTTCGGCGAGATGGTCTTCAACACCGGCATGACCGGCTACCAGGAGACCCTCACCGACCCCTCCTACCACCGGCAGATCGTCGCCATGACGGCCCCGCACATCGGCAACACCGGCGTCAACGACGAAGACCCCGAGTCGGGCCGCGTCTGGGTCGCCGGGTACGTCGTGCGCGAGCCGTCCAGGATCGTCTCCAACTGGCGGGCCGACCGCTCGCTCGACGACTACCTCAAGCAGCAGGGCGTCGTCGGCATCGCCATCACCGGCACCCGCGCCCTGACCCGCCACCTGCGCGAGCGCGGCGCGATGCGGGCCGGCATCTTCTCGGCCCCCTCCGCGACGGTCGAGGAGCTCGTCGAGCGGGTGCGGCGCGCGCCCGCCATGGAGGGCGCCGACCTGGCCGCCGAGGTGGCCACGGCCGAGCCCTACGTCGTGCCCGCCGTGGGCGAGAAGCGCTTCACGGTCGCCGCCGTCGACCTCGGCATCAAGGGCATGACCCCGCACCGCATGGCCGAGCGCGGCTGCGAGGTGCACGTGCTGCCCGCCACGGCCACGTACGAGCAGATCATGGCGGTCGAGCCCGACGGCGTGTTCTTCTCCAACGGCCCCGGCGACCCCGCCACCGCCGACGTGTCGGCGCTGCGCAGCGTCCTTGAGGCCGGGGTGCCGTTCTTCGGCATCTGCTTCGGCAACCAGCTGTTCGGCCGGGCGCTCGGGCTGTCCACGTACAAGCTGCGCTACGGCCACCGCGGCGTCAACCAGCCGGTCCAGGACGTGCGCACCGGCAAGGTCGAGATCTCGGCCCACAACCACGGGTTCGCCGTCGAGGCGCCGATCGGCGAGCCGTTCGAGACCCCCTACGGCCCGGCCGAGGTCAGCCACGTCAACCTCAACGACCGGTGCGTGGAGGGCCTGCGCCTGCTCGACGGGCGCGCCTTCAGCGTCCAGTACCACCCCGAGGCCGCCGCGGGGCCGCACGACGCCGCTTATCTCTTCGACGAGTTCTGTGAGGTCATGAGCCGTGCCCAAGCGTGAGGACATCCGGTCGGTCCTGGTGATCGGCTCCGGCCCGATCGTGATCGGCCAGGCGTGCGAGTTCGACTACTCGGGCACGCAGGCCTGCCGCGTGCTGCGGGCCGAGGGCTTCCGCGTCATCCTGGTCAACAGCAACCCGGCCACGATCATGACGGACCCCGAGTTCGCCGACGCCACGTACGTCGAGCCGATCACCCCCGAGTACGTCGAGAAGATCATCGCCAAGGAGCGCCCCGACGCGCTGCTGCCCACCCTGGGCGGCCAGACCGCGCTGAACACCGCGGTCGCGCTGCACGAGTCGGGCGTGCTGGAGAAGTACGAGGTCGAGCTGATCGGCGCCGACTTCGACGCGATCCAGGCGGGCGAGAACCGCGAGAAGTTCAAGGAGATCGTCGCCAAGGTCGCCCGCGAGCACGGGCTGAACGCCGAGTCCGCCAAGTCGGTCATCTGCCACACCATGGAGGACTGCCTGGCCGCCGCCGGCGAGCTGGGCTACCCGCTGGTCGTACGGCCCAGCTTCACCATGGGCGGCGTCGGCTCCGGCTTCGCCTACGGCGAGGACGACCTGCGCCGCATCGCCGGCGCCGGCCTCGACGCCTCGCCGACCACCGAGGTGCTCCTGGAGGAGTCCATCCTCGGCTGGAAGGAGTACGAGCTGGAGGTCATGCGCGACAAGGCGGACAACGTCGTCATCGTGTGCTCCATCGAGAACATCGACCCGATGGGCGTGCACACCGGCGACAGCGTCACCGTCGCGCCCGCGCTGACCCTGACCGACCGCGAGTACCAGAACATGCGCGACGTGGCCATCGCGGTCATCCGCGAGGTCGGCGTGGACACCGGCGGCTGCAACATCCAGTTCGCCGTCGACCCGCGCACCGGGCGCATGATCGTCATCGAGATGAACCCGCGCGTCTCCCGCTCCAGCGCCCTGGCCTCCAAGGCCACCGGCTTCCCGATCGCCAAGATCGCCGCCAAGCTGGCCATCGGCTACACCCTCGACGAGATCCCCAACGACATCACCAAGGAGACCCCGGCCTCCTTCGAGCCGACCCTCGACTACATCGTGGTCAAGGTGCCGCGCTTCGCCTTCGAGAAGTTCCGCGGGGCCGACCGCACGCTGACCACGCACATGAAGTCCGTCGGCGAGGCCATGGCCATCGGCCGCTCCTTCACCGAGGCGCTGCAGAAGGCGCTGCGCTCGCTGGAGAAGAAGGACTCCGCCTTCACCTGGGCGGGACCCGTCCAGGACAAGGACGAGCTGCTGGCGGCCTGCCGCACCCCGCACGACGGGCGGCTGCGCACGATGCAGCAGGCCGTGCGCGCGGGCGCGACCGCGGCCGAGCTGTTCGAGGCCACCAGCGTCGACCCCTGGTTCCTCGACCAGCTCCTCCTGCTGGAGGAGGAGGCCCAGGAGATCGCCGCCGCGCCCGAGCTCACCGCCGCCGCGCTGACCCGCGCCAAGCACCACGGGTTCTCCGACGCGCAGATCGCCGAGATCCGCGGCGTCGAGGAGGCCCACGTGCGCGGCCTGCGCCACGCGCTCGGCGTGCGGCCGGTCTACAACACCGTCGACACCTGCGCCGCCGAGTTCGCCGCCAGGACGCCGTACCTGTACTCCACCTACGACGAGGAGACCGAGGTCCCCTCCGGCGAGCGGGAGAAGGTCATCATCCTCGGCTCCGGGCCCAACCGCATCGGGCAGGGCATCGAGTTCGACTACGCCTGCGTGCACGCCTCCTTCGAGCTGTCGCGGGCCGGGTTCGAGACCGTCATGGTCAACTGCAACCCCGAGACCGTCTCGACCGACTACGACACCTCCGACCGGCTCTACTTCGAGCCGCTCACGCTGGAGGACGTCCTGGAGGTCGTGCACGCCGAGCAGCAGACCGGCCCGGTCGTGGGCGTGATCGTGCAGCTCGGCGGCCAGACGCCGCTCGGCCTGGCGCAGGCGCTCAAGGACGCGGGCGTGCCCGTGGTCGGCACCTCGCCCGAGTCGATCCACCTGGCCGAGGAGCGCGGCGCGTTCGGGCGGGTGCTGGCCGAGGCCGGGCTGCCCGCGCCCAAGCACGGCACCGCGCTGACGGTGCCCGAGGCGCTGGAGATCGCCGGGGAGATCGGCTACCCGGTGCTCGTGCGGCCCTCGTACGTGCTCGGCGGGGCCGGCATGGCCATCGTCTACGACGACGAGACGCTGACGACGTACATGGCGGCCCAGGAGGGCGGCCACCCGGTCCTGGTGGACAAGTTCCTCGACGAGGCCATCGAGATCGACGTCGACGCGCTCTACGACGGCCAGGAGCTGTTCCTCGGCGGCGTCATGGAGCACATCGAGGAGGCCGGCATCCACTCCGGCGACTCGGCCTGCGCCCTGCCGCCGCTCACGCTCGGCAGCCACGACGTCAAGCGCATCCGCGCCGCCACCGAGGCCATCGCCGCCGGGGTGGGCGTGCGCGGGCTCCTGAACGTCCAGTACGCCATGTCGGCCGGCGTCCTGTACGTCCTGGAGGCCAACCCGCGGGCCAGCCGTACCGTGCCGTTCGTGTCCAAGGCGACGGCCACGCCGCTGGCCAAGGCGGCGGCCCGGGTGATGCTCGGCTCCTCGATCGCCTCGCTGCGCGCGGAGGGCATGCTGCCGGCCACCGGCGACGGCGGCACGCTGCCGCTGGAGGCGTCCATCGCGGTCAAGGAGGCCGTGCTGCCCTTCAACCGCTTCCGGGGCGTCGACACCGTGCTCGGGCCCGAGATGCGCTCCACGGGCGAGGTCATGGGCATCGACGCGTTCTTCGGCGTGGCGTTCGCCAAGTCCCAGGCCGGGGCCTACGGCGAACTTCCGACCAAGGGACGCGCGTTCGTGTCCGTGGCCAACAGGGACAAGCGTGCGATGATCTTCCCTGTGAAGGCACTGGCCGACCTCGGCTTCGAGATCCTCGCCACCGAGGGCACGGCCGAGGTGCTGCGCCGCAACGGTGTCCATGCCAAGATCGTGCGAAAGCACAGCGAGGGGACCGGGCCCGGAGGTGAGCCTACGAGCGTGCAGGCGATTCTCGACGGCGAGGTGGACCTGATCGTCAACACGCCGTTCGGCAGCCCCGGTCAGTCCGGGCCGCGCCTGGACGGCTACGAGATCCGCACCGCTGCGGTGCTGCGCGGCATCCCGTGCATCACCACCGTCGCGGGGCTGGCCGCGGCGGCGGCCGGGATCCAGGCGATCGTCCGCGGCGACGTCGGCGTGCGGTCACTCCAGGAGCACGCACAGGCACTACGCGGCTGACCCGCGCGGGAGGTGAAGACGACTGGCCGGCACACCTGTGCAGGTGACGGGCACGGTGCTGACGACGCGCCGGGTCGACGCCTACCATGCGCTGACGGTGGTGGCGCCCGGCATCGCCGAGCGTTACCGCCCCGGCCACTTCGTCTCCGTGGCGGTCGGCGGGGCCCACACGTCGATGGTGACGCGCCGCGCGCTGTCCATCCATGACGTCAAGTCCGACTACGGCGGCACGGTCGAGCTCGTCTTCACCGTCGCCGGGGCGGGCACGTCCTGGCTGGCCGAGCGGCGCGCCCGCGACACGCTCGACCTGGTCGGGCCGCTCGGCCGGCCCTTCCCGCTGCCGCGCGACCCGGTCAACTGCGTGCTGGTCGGCGCCGAGTACGGCTCTGCCGTGCTGTTCCCGCTGGCCGACGCGCTGCTGGCGCGCGGCTGCCGGGTCGACTTCGTGCTCGGCGGCGCCGGGGCCGACCGCGTCTTCGGCGCCATGCGGGCCCGCCGCATCGCCGAGACGACGACCCTGACCACCGAGGACGGCTCGCTCGGCCTGCGCGGCAAGGTCACCGACGCGCTGCCCTCGGTGATCGCCGACACCCGGGCCGACGCCGTCTACGCCTGCGCGCCCATGCCGGCGCTGCGGGCGGTCACGGCGGTGGCGATGGAGTTCGACATCCCCGTGCAGGTGGCCGTCGAGGAGCAGATGGCCTGCGGCATCGGGGTGTGCATGACGTGCGTCATCCCCGTCATCGGCGACGACGGCGCGACCAGGATGGTCCGCGCGTGCGCGGAGGGACCGGTGTTCCGGGGGGAACGGGTGCGCTTCGAGGACGTGGGAACGATCCCGTTCGACGCGCTCGGCGCCCCCGGAGGCGGTGCTCGACATGTCAGTTGATATGCGTACGTTTCTGGCGCACGTCGAGCTGGCGAACCCCGTCACCACGGCCGCCGGCTGCGCGGGCTCCGGACGCGAGCTCGCCCAGTTCTTCGACCTCCACCGGCTCGGCGCGCTGACCACCCGGTCCATCACCATGGCCCCCCGGGCCGGCCGGCCGACCCCGCGCATGGCCGAGACGCCCTCCGGCATGCTCAACGCCGTCGGGCTCCAGGGGCCGGGCATCGAGGCGTTCCTGGAGCGCGAGCTGCCCTGGCTGGCCCAGCGCGGCATCAAGACCATCGTCTCGATCGGCGGCGGCACCGTCGCCGAGTACTCCGAGCTGGCCCGCAGGCTCGCCGACGCGCCCGGGGTGACCGCGCTGGAGGTCAACCTTTCTTGCCCGAACATGGAGGACAGAGGGCGTGTCTTCGCGCGCGAGGGCAGCGCCGCGGCCGAGGTGATCGCCTCTGTGCGCTCCATCATGCGCTACGACGTCCCCGTGGTGGCCAAGCTCGCGCCCGACGTGGCCGACATCGTCTCGGTCGCGCGCGCCTGCGTGGACGCCGGGGCGGACGCCCTGTCCATGATCAACAACCCGCTCGGCATGGCCATCGACACCGAGGCGCTGCGTCCGTCGCTGGCCGCCGTCACCGGAGGGCTGTCGGGGCCCGCCATCCTGCCCCTGGCCGTCCGGTGCGTGTGGCAGGTGCACGCGGCCCTGCCCGGGGTGCCGCTGATCGGCATGGGCGGCGTGATGACCGGCAGGGACGCCTTCCAGCTCATCCTGGCGGGCGCCTGCCTGGTCGGGGTGGGCACCGCGCTGTTCCACGACCCCTACGCGTGCCTGCGCATCGAGCGCGAGCTGGAGGACCTGCTGCGGGCACGCGGCTTCCAACGCCTGGCCGACGCCGTCGGCCTGGCCCACCGGCCGCCGGGGAGCGCTCCCCGGCACCTTCTAGTCGACTCCGAGGAGAGCTCCCCTTGACGCCCGCACCCATCGCCGTCGCCCTCGACGCCCCCGACCTGGAGACCGCCGCCAGGTGGGCGAGCCTGGTGACGCCGCACGTCAGCACCATCAAGGTGGGCCTGGAGCTGTACCTGCGCTACGGCCCCGACGTGATCGCCTCCGTGCGCGGCGCCAGCGGCGTCCAGATCTTCCTCGACCTCAAGCTGCACGACATCCCCAACACCGTCGCGGGCGCCGCCAAGGCCGTCGCCCGCCTGCGTCCGGCCATCCTGACCGTGCACGCGGCCGGCGGGGCCGCCATGATCCGGGCCGCGGTCGAGGCCGCCCCGCAGACCAAGATCGCCGCTGTGACGATCCTCACCTCGCTGGACGAGTCCGACCTCGACCGCATGGGCCTGGCCGGACCGGCCGACGAGGCCGTGCGCCGCTTGGCCGCCCTGTCGGTCGAGGCCGGGGCCACGGCGCTGGTGTGCTCGCCCAACGAGGTCGCGGCGGTGCGGGCCGAGGTGGGGCCCGGCATCACCCTCATCACGCCGGGCGTGCGCCCTCAGGGGGCCGACGTCCAGGACCAGGTGCGCGTGGCGACGCCCGAGCAGGCGCTGGCCGACGGCGCCGACCTGCTGGTCATCGGGCGTCCGATCACGGGCGCGGCCGACCCGGGAGCGGCGGCCGCCGCCATCGCCGCCTCACTGCGCCGCACGACCGCCTCCTGAACCCCGGCCGGGGCCCCGGCCCCGGCCACCCGCCTCCCACGCGCCGCGCCGGCTCCCGGTTCGCGCGGGCCCCGGCCTCGGGCACCCGCCTCCGGCCCCCGCGCCGACCCGCCGCGGCGGCTCCCGGCTCGGGCGTGGCCGCGCGAGGGCAGGGCTCTCCGCGGCGCGCCTCTCTGCGCGCTTCCGGTGTGCGCGGAGGTGAGCCTCTGCGCGCAGGCGGGGACGCGCTCTCTGCGTGCGCGGAAGCGTGCTTGTCCGCGGAGGCGGAGGTGTGCTTCCGGTGGGCGCGGTTCTCCGCGGGGGCGGAGGCGCGCTTCTGGCGTG
This sequence comes from Nonomuraea sp. NPDC048881, assembly GCF_040649795.1. Classification (NCBI taxonomy): domain Bacteria; kingdom Bacillati; phylum Actinomycetota; class Actinomycetes; order Streptosporangiales; family Streptosporangiaceae; genus Nonomuraea; species Nonomuraea sp. NPDC048881. Next base: position 272,139 of record NZ_JBEZGC010000009.1, on the reverse strand, counting down.
CCGCGAGGTGTGCTTGTCCGCGGGGAGGCGGGGGCACGATCGTCGCGTGCGCGGAGGGGTGTTCTCCGTGCGGGCGCGGGGCATGGCGGCAGGTGTCGCCGGACCGTTCGCGCAGCCCTCGCTTCACAAGATCGTAATGCATCCGCCGGGCGTTCGCGCACCCTTCCCGATTCTGGTTTCGGTCCTGGTCCGGCCCTGGTTTCGGACATCGTCCGGTGCCGCGCGGGCGATCTTCGCCCTGTTCCGGGACGCCGTCCGGAGCGGACGCGCGAAGCGGGAAGTGAGGGCGATTTGATCAGCAGTGTGTAATTTTACGCTCACGGACAGTGATGAAGTGGATTTTGTGAGGAGAGAAACCGCTCTTGACGTTGCTTAGGGGGCGATGACCAGCTAGTTTCCCTTCCCGTCCGAGTACATCGACAGAAATTCGAGGTGACCCGGCGTGGCTCTTCCTCCCCTGACCCCTGAGCAGCGCGCCGCAGCCCTTGAGAAGGCTGCCAAGGCCCGTAAAGAGCGTGCCGAGGTCAAGAACCGGCTCAAGCATGGCGCGGTTTCTCTGGCTGAGGTGCTCAAGGATGGGCAGACCGACGACGTCATCGGCAAGATGAAGGTGTCGGCCCTGTTGGAATCGCTCCCCGGCGTGGGCAAGGTCCGCGCCAAGCAGCTCATGGAGCGGCTTGCCATCGCCGAGTCCCGCCGCGTGCGGGGTCTCGGCGCGAACCAGAGGGCTTCCCTCGAGCGCGAGTTCGGTGGCAACGAGAGCTAATCTCTGTTCCACAAGAAAGCGCAGGTTCAACGGGGGGTAGGAAGTGACCGACAGGTCCTGGTCCGGCGAAGCAAGGGCCCACGAGGCAGTCGGATCGGGAGCGAAGGTCGGCTTCCTCCCCCTGAGCAGGAGGCGTCTGACGGTCCTGTCAGGGCCGTCGGGCGTCGGCAAGTCCACGGTCGTCGCCGAGCTCCGGCGGGCACACCCCGAGGTGTGGCTGTCGGTCTCGGTGACCACCAGGAGGCCCCGTCCCGGCGAGGTCAACGGGGTCCACTACTTCTTCGTCGACGGCGAGGAGTTCGACCGGCTCGTCGAAGCCGGCGAGCTGCTGGAGTGGGCCGAGTTCGCGGGCAACCGCTACGGCACCCCGCGCGAGCCGGTGCTGGACAAGCTCGCCCAGGGCGTGCCGACCGTCCTGGAGATCGACCTGGAAGGCGCCAGGCAGGTGCGCACCACCATGCCCGACGCCCTGCTGGTCTTCCTGGCCCCCCCGACGTGGGAGGAGCTGGAGAAGCGGCTGCGCGGCCGCGGCACCGAGCCGGAGGACGTCATCGAGCGCCGGCTCAAGGCCGGGCGGGTCGAGATGGCGGCAGAGTCGGAGTTCGACCTCACGCTGGTGAACACGAGTGTCCAAGAAGTGTGCCACCGGCTGATAGCCTTGATGACTGACCCTCAGGGGGTCACCACCACCATCAACCGAGAGGTCTGACAATCGTGGCAGGCACCACCCCGGCCGCGGAGGGCATCACCAACCCGCCGATCGACGCGCTGCTCGACATCGTCGACAGCAAGTACTCCCTGGTGATCATGGGCGCCAAGCGCGCCCGCCAGATCAACGCCTACTACTCCCAGCTCGGCGAGGGCCTGCTGGAATACGTCGGGCCGCTGGTCGAGACGCATGCTCAGGAGAAGCCGCTGTCCATCGCGCTGCGCGAGGTCTCCGAGGGCCTGCTCAACGCCGAGCCCATCGAAGGCGCGGTCTGACCCCTTCGATGAAGGTCGTCCTCGGCGTCAGCGGCGGCATCGCCGCGTACAAGGCATGTGAGCTGCTGCGGCTGTTCACCGAGTCAGGTCACGAGGTGCGGGTCGTGCCGACCCGCGAGGTCCTGCGTTTCGTGGGCGAGCCCACGTGGGCCGCCCTGTCGGGCAACCCCGTGACCGCCGACGTCTGGGACGACGTTCACGAGGTGCCCCACGTCCGCATCGGCCAGCGCGCCGATCTCGTCGTGGTGGCGCCGGCGACCGCCAACACCCTGGCCAAGGCGGCCCACGGGCTCGCCGACGACCTGCTGACCAACACGCTGCTGACGGCGCGCTGCCCGGTCGTGTTCGCCCCGGCCATGCACACCGAGATGTGGCAACATCCGGCCACCCGCGCCAACGTCGCGACCCTGCGCGAGCGCGGGGCCGTCGTCATCGACCCGGCCGTGGGGCGCCTCACCGGCGCCGACACCGGCCCCGGCCGCCTGCCCGACCCCGCCGAGATCTTCCAGGTCTGCCTGCGTGTGCTGCGCGGCAGGCCGCGCGACCTGGCCGGACGCAAGGTGGTGATCTCCGCCGGGGGCACCCGCGAGGCGATCGACCCGGTCCGCTACATCGGCAACCGCTCGTCCGGCCTGCAGGGGTACGCCCTGGCCCGCACGGCGGTCGCGCGTGGCGCGGAGGTGACCCTCGTGGCGGCCAACGTCGCCCTCCCCGATCCCGCGGGGGCCGCCGTGGTGCGGGTGGGGTCCACGGCCGAGCTGCGCGAGGCGGTGCTGGCCGCCACCGAGAAGGCCGACGCCGTCGTCATGGCGGCCGCGGTGGCCGACTTCCGCCCGGCGTCCCGGCACGAGACGAAGATCAAGAAGACCGACGGCGAGCCCGATCCCATCCACCTGACGAAGAATCCCGACATCCTGGCCGAGCTGGGCCGGCTGCGGCGCGAGGGCGGCGCCGGTCCGCGGGTGATCGTCGGGTTCGCGGCCGAGACCGACGACGTGCTCGCCAACGGGCAGGCCAAGCTGGCCAGGAAGGGCTGCGACCTGCTGGTCGTCAACCAGGTGGGGGAGGGGCTGGCGTTCGGCACGCCCGACAACGCCGCCACCGTCCTCGTCGCCGGCGGCGAGCCGGTCGAGGTGCCGCGCGGCCCCAAGGACGACGTCGCCGACGCCGTCTGGGACCTGGTCGCGCCCCGTCTGTCCTGACGCGCGTTTTTCGCGCAAGAACGATTACCTGATCGCCAGTTGCGGCACCCCGGACGCCTACCGATACTTGGGGGCAAAGGGGGACGGAATGCCGGTGGGTTCCGCTGTCAGGGAACGTTGCAGGAGATTGCTGGAGGACCAGGGAGGTATCCGTTACGTCTTCCCCGCGTTGTCCGTGGGGCCGACGGGAACGGGCCACTTCCTCATCGTCGTCACCGATTCGTCCGTCTCGGTGCTCACCACCAGGACCCTCAGGAGCGACCGGCCGGTCGCGGTGTTCGCCACGTACCCGCGGCACACCAGGCTCGGCCCGATCCTGCCCGGACCGTTCATCGAGCTCGGCACCACCGTGTTCGAGTTCGACGAGGAGTACGCGGCGGTGGTGTCCGCCGCCGACGCCGAGGTCTTCGCGCCCGAGACGCTGCCGCCGGATCCCCTTCCCGACCTGTGACCGGTCACAGGTCCGGGCACATGCCGGACACATGCCGGACATGTGACCGGACACGGACACGGGACGGTTTCGCGACCGGCCGCCGGGTGGGGCTAGACTTCGGCGAGGCCCTGGCGTGTTCTTCCGTCCCGGGCCCAACATCCGTCAGCAGCCGCTGCATGAGGAGCCACTGAGTTGTCACGTCGCCTGTTCACCTCCGAGTCGGTCACCGAAGGCCACCCGGACAAGATCGCCGACCAGATCAGTGACGCGATTCTCGACGCCATGCTCAAGGACGACCCCAAGAGCCGGGTCGCCGTCGAGACGCTGATCACTACCGGCCAGGTCCATGTCGCAGGCGAGGTCACGACCGAGACCTACGTCGACATCCCCGGCGTCATCCGGGAGAAGATCCTGGAGATCGGCTACGACGCTTCCCACAAGGGCTTCGACGGCGCCTCCTGCGGCGTGTCGGTGTCCATCGGCGCGCAGTCGCCCGACATCGCCCAGGGTGTCGACGACGCCTACGAGCACCGCGTGGGCGGCGACGCCGACGAGCTCGACCGCCAGGGCGCCGGCGACCAGGGCCTGATGTTCGGCTACGCCTGCCGCGAGACGCCGGAGCTGATGCCGCTGCCGATCACGCTCGCGCACCGGCTCGCCCAGCGCCTGTCCGAGGTCCGCAAGACCGGCAAGGTTCCCTACCTGCGCCCCGACGGCAAGACCCAGGTCACCATCGAGTACGACGGCGACAAGCCCGTCCGCCTCGACACCGTGGTCGTCTCCACCCAGCACGCGGCCGAGATCGACCTCAAGGAGATGCTCGCCCCCGACATCAAGGAGCACGTGGTCGACCCCGTGCTCGATGGTCTGGAGATCGAGACCGAGGGCTACCGGCTGCTGGTCAACCCGACCGGCCGCTTCGAGATCGGCGGCCCGATGGGCGACGCCGGCCTGACCGGCCGCAAGATCATCATCGACACCTACGGCGGCATGGCCCGCCACGGCGGTGGCGCGTTCTCGGGCAAGGACCCGTCCAAGGTCGACCGCTCGGCGGCCTACGCGATGCGCTGGGTGGCCAAGAACGTCGTCGCGGCCGGGCTGGCCGACCGGTGCGAGGTGCAGGTCGCGTACGCGATCGGCAAGGCGCAGCCGGTGGGTCTGTTCGTGGAGTGCTTCGGCACCGAGAAGCTGCCGGTGGAGCAGATCCAGGCGGCCGTGCTGCGCGTCTTCGACCTGCGTCCGGCCGCGATCATCCGCGACCTCGACCTGCTGCGCCCGATCTACTCCGAGACCGCCGCCTACGGGCACTTCGGCCGTGAGGGCTTCTCCTGGGAGTCCACCGACCGCGCCGAGGCCCTTCGGACGGCTGCGGGTCTCTGACCTACTCGGTTTCTGGTTGTTTCGTGCAGGTGCCGCATTTGGCCCTTTTGAGGGTTGGGTGCGGCACTTGTCGTCGGCTGGGGTGGTTCGGTGCGGGCGTTCGCCTGGTCTCTTGAGGGCCGCAGGCTCGCCGGTGGCTGCTGATCTTTTGAGGGGCGGCGGGCTCGCTGGTGGCTGCTGATCTCTTGGGGCTGAGGGCTCGCGGGTGGCTGCTGGGCTGACGCTCTCTTCTGCCGCGCCTGCGGCCCGGTGACGATCTCGGGCTGGTCTCCTGGACGGCGGCTTCGGCGGCGGCGGTCGGTGGCCATCGAGGGCTCGTCGCCCGTGCTCTGTGGGCGTCGGGGGCTCGTCAGCCGTGTTCGGTGGCGACGGCTGTGCTCGGTGTGAGGCGGCTTCTGGTGGGGGGCTGCGTTTCTTCGGTGCGGGCGGGCTCATCCGTCTTCGCGGGGGCGTTCCTGATCGGGTCTGGCGGTGGGCGCGGGTCTGCGTGCTCGTCGCGTCCTGAGTGCTCTCCTGCGCTGTTCGGGCTGGTGGGGGAGTGGGTGGCCGGTGGGGGCGGTGTGGGGGTGTGCGCCGGTGGTGTGGGGATGGCGGGGCGCGGGGTCTGGTAGACGTTAGTGCGTGACCCACTCCGACGACGCCCTCCTGCCGCTCGACGCCGTGCGGCCGCCTGCGTCGTCCAAGGACACCAAGGGGGCGGTGGTCGCGGCGCCCGAGCGGCCCGTCGCGCGGGTGGTCGTGGACAGCCCGCTGCCGCACCTCGACCGGCCCTTCGACTACCTGGTGCCCGCCGCCATGCACGAGGCGGCCCGGCCGGGGGTGCGGGTGCGGGTGCGGTTCGCGGGCAAGCTGATCGACGCGTTCCTGCTGGAGCGGGTGGACGAGAGCGACCATGAGGGCAAGCTGACGCCGCTCGAACGCGTGGTCTCGCCCGAGCAGGTGCTCACGCCGGAGATCGCCGGTCTGGCCCGCGCGGTGGCCGACCGTTACGCGGGCACCCTCACCGACGTGCTGCGCCTGGCCATTCCACCGCGCCACGCCAAGGCCGAGGCGGAGGTTCCGCCTCCAGCAGACCCGCCTCCCGCCGAATCGCCCGCCGCCGATCTGGCCCCGCCGGCCCTCCCCTCCGGCGAGGCGGCGCAGAGCGCTTCCCCGGACGTGGCCCGAGCCGCCGCGAGTGCGTCTCCCGTCGCGGTCCAGGCGGCTGAGCCTGGGGCTCCGGCCGCGGCCCGAGCCGCCGGGAGCGGGGTTGCCGACATCGTCCGGGCCACCGGAAGCGAATCTGCCGCCGTCGCGGTCGCACAGGTCGCTTCGGGTGCGCCTGTCGCGATCGGGGGAGCGCGAGACGTGGAGGGCTCGTCCTTCTCGGGACGGGGCCTGGAACCGGCGGCCCCGATGGACGGGCGGGCCGAGCAGGACGGCACCCCGCGCCGGGTCGAGCCCCGCCCTGCGAAGGCCCCCGCGCGCGGACGGACGGCGGCCCGTCCGGAGCACATGAACGGGACGGACGCCCCCGAACGGCCGGCAGAGGGCCGCAAGAGCGCCTGGGACGCCTACCCGACCGGCCCCTCCTTCCTGGACGCCCTGCGCCACGGCCGCGCCCCCCGCGCCGTGTGGTCCGCGCTGCCCGGCGCCACGGGATGGGCCGGAGCCATGGCGGAGGCGGTGCTCGCCACCCTCGACGGCGGGCGGGGAGCGGTCCTCGTGGTGCCCGACGGCAAGGACGTCGCGCTGGCGGACGCCGAGTTCGAGCGGCTGCTCGGCCCCGGCAGGCATGTGGCGCTCACGGCCGACCTCGGACCCGCCGAGCGGTACAGGCGATGGCTGAAGGTCCTCAGAGGCCAGGTGCGCGCCGTCGTGGGCACCCGGGCCGCCATGTTCGCCCCCGTCGCGGAGCTCGGCCTGGCGGCCATCTGGGACGACGGCGACGACCTGCACGCCGAACGCCTGGCCCCCTACCCCCACGCCAGGGAGGTCCTCGGCCTGCGCGCCCACCGTACGGGCGCGGCCATGCTGATCGGCGGCTACGCGCGCACGGCCGAGGCCACCCAGCTCATCGCCGCGCGCTGGGCGAGGCCGATCGTGGCCGCCCGCACGACGATCAGGAGCCTGGCCCCGCGGGTGCGTCCCGCCGGTGAGGACGCCGAGCTGGCCAAGGACCAGGCGGCCCGGCAGGCGAGGCTGCCCAGCCTGGCCTGGCGGGCGCTGCGCCAGGGGCTGGAGAGCGGGCCGGTGCTGGTCCAGGTGCCCAGGCGCGGTTACCTGCCGGCGCTGGCCTGCGGCCACTGCCGCGCCCCGGCGCGCTGCGTCCTGCCGCCCACCAGGATCGCCCCGCACCTGGCCGCGCCGGTCCCCGGCGGCCGGCAGACGGCGGCTCTCGGCGAGGCGGAGCCGGACGCCGGAGCTCTGAGCACCGCCACGGACGCGACGGGCGGGACGCCGGAAGGTCACGGGAGCGGCGAGTCGCTGTGCCACGGGCCGCTCGCGCTCAGAGCCGGGCACGCCGCCCCCTACTGCCGCTGGTGCGGCCGGGTGGACGCCGACTGGCGGTGCCCGTCCTGCGGCAGCCCCCGGTTGCGGGCGGTCGTCACGGGGGCCCGGCGCACCGCCGAAGAGCTGGGGCGGGCCTTTCCGTCGGTGCAGGTGCGCACGTCCGGCCGCGACGGCGTGCTGGCCGGCGTGCCCGCCGCGCGCGCCCTCGTGGTCGCCACGCCCGGCGCCGAGCCGGTGGCCGAGGGCGGCTACGCGGCGGCGGTGCTGCTCGACGGATGGGCGCTGCTCGGCCGGGCCGACCTGCGGGCGGGGGAGGAGACGCTGCGCCGGTGGATGAACGCCGCCGCGCTGCTGCGGCCCTCCGCCGAGCTGGTGGTGCTCGGGGACGCCGGGCTGCCGTCCGTGCAGGCGCTGCTGCGGTGGGATCCGATCACGCACGCCGAGCGCGAACTGGGCGACCGGGCCGAGCTCGGGTTCCCGCCCGCCGTGCGGATGGCGACGCTGACGGGTTCGGCGAGCGCCGTCCGGCAGATGCTCGACGAGGTGCGTCTCCCGCCGGACGCCCAGGTGCTGGGCCCGGTCCCGGTCGACGAGTCGGGCCTGGAACGGGCCATGATCCGGGTACGGCGCGGCGGCGGGGCGGCGTTGTCGGCCGCGCTCAAGGGGGCCAGTGGGGTGCGTGCGGCGCGTAAGACACCAGATGTCGTGAGGGTGAGTGTCGACCCACTCGACCTGATTTAGACCGTTTCCCCGATTCGCTCATCTGTTGGTCAGCCGTTAGCGTGCCCCTGTGTCGATCGAATGGGTGAACCAGGCCATCGACGACCTGCGCGCATGGGGGCGCGCGCGGGAAGTCGAAGTGGACGCGGACGAGGTCCGCCTGCTCTGCGACTACGCCAGCGACTATCTCAACGTCAACGAACTGCGCGACTTCACGCCGGAGACCTTCGACGAGCTGCTGCTGTCCATCTACCCGCGCAAGGTCATCGCGCCGCCCGAGAGCGCGCCCGAGACCGTGGCGGCCGCCCGCACGCTGGTGGACTACCTCGGCGAGGCCGGTCACGCCAGCCCGGCCACCGTGGCCGGCATGCGCGCCCGGCTCGACGACATCGGCCCCCGCATGCCCGAGGCGCTGGCCGACCCGGCCAACTTCGGCATGGCCAAGAGCCTGTTCAGCTCGATCGGGCCCGAATCGCTCGAACAGGCGGTGCCGATCCCGTCCGGGGAGCTGCCCGACCTGGGCGAGGCGCCGTGCGACTGTCCGGGCTGCACCCCGCTGCCCGCCGTCCGGCTGGCCTCGGAGGAGGAGCTGACCGAGGCGCTGCGGACCGTTCCGGAGCTGGCCGGCGGCCCCCCACCGGGCGACGGCGAGCCGCTGGACGCCTGGGCCGCGACCGTGGCCCGGCTGCTGGAGGACGACACCGGCGGCGAGATCACCGGCCACGCCGAGCTCGACGAGGGCCTCTACGACCTGTTCGACATGCTCTACCGCCTCCAGGCGCCGGTGCCGCTCCAGGTCGTCGCCGACTACCTGGAGGAGGTCTCGGGCGAGGGCGGCATCGACGTGGCCGGGGCGCTCGACCAGCTGGCCGGGTGGGGCATGGTCCGCCTCGACGGCGCGGCGGCCGAGCTGACGCCGCTGGCGGTCTGGGGGCTGCGCGAGCACTACCTCTCGCTCGGCCTCGACGCCCCGGTCGCCCCCGACCTGGGCGAGGCCGACGCGCGCGGCCTCATCGAGGGGCTGCTCGAAGGGCTGCCCGCCGAGCTGGCCGAGCAGGACATCTCCCGCTGGCTGTCCGGCCGCGCGCCGGGCGAGGCCGCGGCCGAGCTGCTGACCGCCGCCTCCGGCGCGCCCGCCGTGGCCCGCGGCATCGCGATCACCATCGTCGACCGGCTGGGCGCCGAGGCCGAGCCGCAGGTGCGCGACCACCTCGACGACCAGGAGTTGCGCCCGCACGTCATACACTGGCTGGCCGCACGTGGTCTCGGCGCGCCGCCGCTCACCCAGGACGAACTGCTCTGGGTCAGCGTCGACATGCTCGCCCTGGCGATGCCCGCCGCGCGGGAGGATCCGGAGATCTTCGCCGAGAACATGGCGGCGTCCGGTCCGCCGGCCCATCTGATCGAGGAGATGTGGCGGGTCGACCACCCCGACGTCGTCGAGGTTCTGGAGCTGCTCGGACGCTCCATCCCCGACGACACGGTGGCCAAGGCGGCGCGCAAGGCGGCGTTCAAGGCGCGCTCCCGTGCCATCCGTTGAGTACGTCCTTGTGACTGCTGTGCAGTAAGTTTCCTGGGTGGCAAACAATGTCTTCGACCTCGCCGAGCTGCGCAAGCTGATCGATGAGCAGGCCGCCGTGCCTCCACGGCCACCTGAGGAGACCTCCGTGGAGCACGAGGCGCTGACCTTCCCGCCCGTCCTGCTGGCGAGCGACGCCGAGCTGGCCCGCGCGGTGCCCGCGGTGCCGCTCGTCGCCGACGCCATCCGCCTGACCGCCTGGACGGGCAGCCGCGAGGTGGGCGCCGACGGCATGCTGAGCGAGTCCGACGCCAGGGCCGCCGCGGAAGAGCTGGGGCTCCAGGAGTCGCGGCTGCGGCTCATCTGGATCGTCGCGGTCAACACCGGCCTGCTGCGCATCCTCGGCGGCCGGGCCTCCCGCGGCCCGCTGTCGATGCAGCTCACGGTCGAGGCCACGCTGGAGTTCTGGGACGGCGTGGTGATGGACGTCCTCGACCGCGCCGACGAGGGCCTGACCGGCTCCTCCGTGGTCGACGACCACCTGGCCGAGATGCTGGCCACGATCTACTCGGTGCGCTCCGGCGTGGCCGTGGGCAACCTGGCCAGGGGCATCCTGCAGTCGCACGAGGTCGCCTGCGCGCCCGGCCCGGTCGAGATGCGCAGACTGGCCGCCGCGCTGCCGGCCGAGCTGCTGGAGGCGGTCTCGCTGCTGGCGTACTGCGGGCTGGTGGAGCAGACCGAGGCCGGGCGCACGGCGCTCACCCCGCTCGGGGTCTGGGCCGTCCGGCGCGACCTGCTGCGCGAGGGCCACGACGCGCCCACCGCCGCCGAGGTGCAGGTCTTCGCCGACCTGTCGGCCGCCGAGCTGGTCGAGGCACTGGTGAAGGGCACCGCCACGCAGAGCGCCGTGGCGGGCTGGCTGGAGCGGCGGCCCCCCGAGGCGGCCGCCCGCGAGCTGATCGAGATCGCCGCCTCCGGCACCGCCGGGCAGCGCGGCGCGGTCGGCGCGATCCTGGAGGAGCTGGGCCCCGAGGCCGAGCAGCCCGTGCGGCAGGCGCTCGACCACCCGCTCACGCGCCGCTACGCCGCCTCCTGGCTGCACATCCGCGACCTGGAGGCCCCGCCGCTCAGCCCCGAGGACCACACCTGGATCGCGGTCGACAACCTCGCCGCGCTCATGCACCTGTCCGGTCCGGCCGCGGGCCGCCTCGACATGCCCGAGCCGGGCGAGGACCTGATCAAGCTCGTCGGCGAGATGCCCGCGGTCGGCCACCCCGACACGCTGGCCGTGCTCGACATGCTCGCCGGCTCCCACGACGACCGGGCGGTGGCCAAGGCGGCGCGCAAGGCCGCGATGAAGGCCCGCTCCCTGCGCCACGACCGGCCGCCGGCCCACCGCCGGTAAACTGGGCTGATCCACGTTCGAGAACAGGAGTGAGCCCCTTGGCGATCCAGTCGATCCGGCTGTTCGGAGATCCGGTGCTGCGCACCCCGGCGGCCCCGGTCGTCGACTTCGACAAGGAGCTCCGCAAGCTGGTCAAGGACCTCACCGACACGATGATGGACGCCCCGGGCGCGGGCCTGGCGGCCCCGCAGATCGGCGTCGGCCTGCGGGTGTTCACCTACTACGTCGACGACCAGCTCGGCCACCTCATCAACCCCGACCTCGACCTGTCGGCCGACCTCGACGAGGAGGGCGAGGAGGGCTGCCTGTCCTTCCCCGGCCTGTCCTACCCGACGCCGCGCGCCGTCCGCGCCGTGGCCAAGGGCTTCGACATGCACGGCGAGCCGGTCACGCTGGAGGGCACCGACCTGATGGCCCGCTGCTTCCAGCACGAGACCGACCACCTCGACGGCATCCTGTTCATCGACCGCATGGACCCCAAACAGCGCAAGCTGGCCATGAAGGCGATCCGCGAGGCCGAGTGGAGCGGCCTGTCCGCCCCCGTGATCAAGATGTCGCCGCACGCCACCGGCGGAAGGGCGCTCTGACGATGCGGCTGGTCTTCGCGGGCACACCCGAGACGGCGCTGCCGTCGCTGCGCATGCTGATCGACTCGCCGCGGCACGAGGTCGTGGCCGTCATCACCCGTCCCGACGCCCAGTCAGGGCGGGGGCGCAAGGTCCACCCCTCGCCGGTGGCCGAGCTCGCGGAGGAGGCCGGCATCGAGGTGCTGCGCCCGGCCAAGGTCGGCGACCCCGCCTTCCTCGACACGCTGCGCGCGCTGGAGCCCGACTGCTGCCCGGTGGTGGCCTACGGCGCGCTGTTGCCGCAGTCGGCCCTCGACGTGCCCCGCCACGGCTGGATCAACCTGCACTTCTCGGTCCTGCCGGCCTGGCGCGGGGCGGCGCCCGTCCAGCACGCGGTGCTGCACGGCGACGAGATCACCGGCGCCACGACGTTCCAGATCGTCAAGGAGCTCGACGCGGGCCCGGTCTACGGCGTCGTCACCGAGGAGATCCTGACCCACGACACCAGCGGCTCCCTTCTCGAACGCCTGTCGGTCTCCGGCGCCGGCCTGCTGGCCGCCACGCTCGACGGCGTCGAGGACGGCGCGCTGGAGGCCCGTCCCCAGCCGCTCGACGGCGTGACGATCGCGCCCAAGATCAACGTCGCCGACGCGCGGGTCGACTGGTCCAAGCCCGCCATGCGGGTCGACCGCCTGATCCGCGCCTGCACCCCCGGCCCGGGGGCGTGGAGCGAGTTCAGGGGCCAGCGGGTGAAGCTCGGGCCGGCCAAGGTCGCCGTCCAGGCCGACCGGCTCGCGCCCGGCCGGATCCTGGCCACGAAGAGCCACGTGCTCGTCGGCACCGCCACCGACCCGGTCGAGCTGGGCGAGGTGCAGCCGCAGGGCAAGCGGGCGATGGGGGCGGTCGAGTGGGCGCGCGGCGTCCGGCTTGCGAGTGACGATGCCTTCGCGTGAACCCCGCCGGTCGCCGGCCGGCTCCACGGGCACCAGGCCCCGCGGAGCGAACCGCCCGCGCCGCCCCGCCCGTGACCACGCCCGCAACGCCGCCTTCGACCTCCTGCGGGCCGTCGACGAGCGCGACGCCTACGCCAACCTGCTCCTGCCGCGGCTGCTGCGCGAGCGCGACATCCGCGGGCGCGACGCGGCGCTGGCCACCGAGCTGGCCTACGGCACGCTGCGCGGCCTCGGCACCTACGACGCGATCATCGAGATGTGCAGCGACCGGGCGCCCGACCCGGCCGTGCGCGACGCCCTGCGGCTGGGGGCCCACCAGCTCCTGCGCATGCGCGTCCCGCCGCACGCCGCCGTCGGCACCACCGTCGATCTCGTACGCCTGCGCATCAGCCAGGGCGCGGCCAAGTTCGTCAACGCGGTGCTGCGCAAGATCGGCTCGCGCGAGCTGGAGGACTGGATCCCCATCGTCGCGCCCGACTCCGACCAGGACCCGGTCGGCCATCTGGCCGTCGCCTACGGGCATCCCCGGTGGATCGTCTCGGCCTTCCGCGACGCGCTGGGCGGCGGCGGGGAGCTGGCCGACCTGCTCGACGCCGACAACGTCCGGCCGCTGGTGACGCTGGTCGCGCGGCCGGGGCGCAGCTCGGTGGCCGAGCTGGCCGAGTCCGGGGCCGCGCCCGGCCGTTACTCGCCGTACGCGGCCTACCTGCGCGAGGGCGACCCCGGGCAGATCGAGGCCGTGGCCGAGACCCGCGCGGCCGTCCAGGACGAAGCCAGCCAGCTCGTGGCGCTCGCCCTGACCCGCGTGCCGCTCGACGGCGAGGACGAGCTCTGGCTCGACATGTGCGCCGGGCCGGGCGGCAAGGCGGGCCTGCTCGACGCCGTCGCCACGTACGGCGACCTGGCGGGCCTCGACGGCGAGCGCCGTCCGGGCGACGGCGAGCGCCGTCCGGGCGAGGGCGACGCGGCGGGCGACGGCGGCGCGGCGGGTGACGGCGGCGCGGCGGGTGACGGCGGCGCGGCGGGCGGCGGCCCTGTGGCGTTCCCCGGTGGGGCGCGGGTGCTGGCCGCCGACGTGCAGTACCACCGGGCGCGGCTGGTCTGGCAGACCACCAGGACCGCCTCGGTCGTCACCGCCGACGGCACCGAACCCGCCTGGCGGCCCGGGGTGTTCGACCGGGTCATGCTCGACGCCCCCTGCACGGGGCTGGGCGCGCTGCGGCGGCGTCCGGAGGCCCGGTGGCGGCGCGACCCGGCCAGCATCGCCGAGCTGGGCGCGTTGCAGCGGCGGCTGCTCGGTACGGCCCTCGACGCCGTGCGCCCGGGTGGGGTGGTGGCGTACGTGACCTGCTCGCCGCACCTGGCCGAGACGCGCGTCGTGGTCGGCGACGTCATGGGCCGCAGGGGTGACGTGGAGCAGCTCGACGCGCGCGACTACCTGCCGGAGGTCGACGGGCTCGGCGACGGCCCGTACGCGCAGTTCTGGCCCCACCGCCATGGCACCGACGCCATGTTCCTGGCCCTCCTCCGCAAACGCCCCTGACCCCGCTCGCCCCTCGCCCGCGAGCTCGGCGTCTGCGTGCTGGGTGTCTGCGTGCTGGACGCGCGCGTCCCGGACCGCCGCGTGCTGGACTCCCGCGTGTCGGGCGCCCACGCGTTGGGCGCCCGTCCGCTCCTCTCGCGTCCCTTGCCCGTGTGGTGGCGGGGTTGGCGTGGTGGTAGGGGGCGTCGAGGGGGAGCGGGCGGTTCAATAGACTGGCGCATCATGGCCGTACAGATCTCGCCCAGCATCCTCGCCGCCGACTTCGCGCGGCTGGCCGACGAGGCCGCCGCCGTGCCGAACGCCGACTGGCTGCACGTGGATGTCATGGACTACCACTTCGTGCCCAATCTCACCCTCGGGCTGCCCGTGGTGGAGTCCCTGCGCAAAGCCACCCAGACGCCCCTCGACTGCCACCTCATGATCGCCGACCCCGACCGCTGGGCCCCCCAGTACGCCGAGGCCGGAGCGGGCAGCGTGACCATCCACGCGGAGGCGTCCAAGGCGCCGGTGCGGACGTTGCGCGAGATCCGGTCGCTCGGCGCCAGGGCGGGGCTCGCGCTCAACCCGGCCACGGCGGTGGAGCCGTTCGAGGGGCTGTTCGGCGAGATCGACATGCTGCTGCTGATGACGGTCGAGCCCGGGTTCGGGGGGCAGAAGTTCCTCGACATGGTGCTGCCGAAGGTGCGGGCGGCGCGGGCGATGATCGAGCGGCACGGCGGGTCGGTCTGGCTGCAGGTCGACGGGGGTGTGACGGCCGAGACGATCGAGCGCTGCGCGGAGGCGGGCGCCGACGTGTTCGTGGCCGGCAGCGCCGTCTACGGGGCCGCCGACCCGGTGGCCGCGATCGACGCCCTCCGTGCCGCCGCCACTCGCTGACCCTCCCTCGGCACTCGCCCAAGGTTCCCCGGCACTCGCCTGACGTTCCCGGGCACTCGCCGACCGTTCCCGCCACCCGCTGACCCTTCCCGTCTACCGCTGCCCCTTCCCGCCACGGGCGTGCCCCGCGCGCCCCCGTGGCTCCTCCGCTCCTCCGCAAGGTGTGGTCGGTGGCAGGGATGGGCGGCTCCGTCGCCTCACCACGAGGCGTGCGCCGCACTGGGCGGAACCCCGCGAGGCCCGCCAGGCACTCCCGCGGCCTCTCCGCGAGGCGCGCACCACAGTCCTGCCGCCGCGCCTCGGTCCACTGGGGTGCGGGCCCGCTGAGGGGCGCACGCCCTCTGGGGCACGCGCTCACTGAAGCTGCGGGCCAGAGGAGTTACATGCCCACTGGGGTGCAGGCTCACCAGGGGTGCAGACCCGTTCGGGGTGCAGGTCCGCTCGGGGGCGGGGCCAAGGGAGCGCAGGCTCACTTGGCTCACACCGTGGTGCGCGGCCGAGTGTAGGTCCGCTCGGGGCGAGCCCATCCGAGGTGCGGGCCTGCTGGAGGTACGGGGGCCGCTGAGGGCGGGGGCCGGTCTTGTGCGGAGGGGGACGGAAGCCGCAGTGGTGAGCGGAGCGTGAGCGTGGGGGGATCGTCCCGGGGACGCCTTCGGGGCGGGCGGCAGCGTGCCCTCGGACCGACCCACCTCGGCCACCCGCCTGAGATCAAAAGCCGCGACATCGCGAAATATCAATCCCCAGCCTATTGATCAGTATGACGTGCGTCACTTCGGGATTGGGTTATTTTTTGTCAGGATTCTGTGACACACGCCGATCCGATAGCGCGCGTTACCGATCTTGATAGGGCACGTTTCCCCAGGTCAACCCCCCTGTAGGGCGGTGATCGACGACGAGCTGCCACCGTGCTTAGTGACCCTACCGTTATGTCGAACTATTGCTGACTGTGATGTTTGGCTAGATATCCTGCGTTTTGATCGCCGTTCCGCGTCATGACTTTTCGCGGCGTAAGACGGTCTTTTTCCATTGCGGGGGTCTTCTCCTACCGGGGTTTCCGGGCCCTCGTTCAGTGCGAACGGAGGGTAATGGGCAAGTACCTGCTCCGCAGGTTGGCGATCAATCTGATCTTGGTCGCGATCGCGGCCAGCTTGGCTTACATGCTCGCCGCGACGACCATGAACCCCCGCGGCGCGTATGAAGGCCGCCAGCCTCCCGTCGCCGAGGAAGTCATCGACGCCACCCTCGACAGCTACAACCTCAACGACAAGACGCCCGTCCTGGAGCGCTACGCGACCTGGGCCAAGGGCGTCGTCACGGGTGACTTCGGCAAGACCTGGAACGGCGGTTCGGTCAACGACGAGATGGGCCGGCGGATCTTCGTCAGCCTCCGGCTGCTGCTGGTGGGCACGATCCTCGGGTTCGTCTTCGGAGTGGCGCTCGGCGCCCTGTCGGCGATCAAGCAATACCGGGTGACCGACCGGGTGATCGGCGTCGGCTCGTTCGTGATCATGGCGATTCCGGTGTTCGTGCTGGCCACACTGCTGGCGATCAGCGCCTACAACCTCAACCGCGGGCTCGGCTTCACGCTGATCGAGTTCACCGGCGAGTACAACCCCAAGCTGTCCGGCTGGGACCAGTTCACCAACCGGCTGAACCACCTGATCCTGCCGACCATCTCGCTCAGCCTGGGCTCGATCGCCTTCTACAGCCGCATCCAGCGCAACATGATGCTGGACGTGCTCGGCCAGGACTTCGTCCGCACCGCGATGGCCAAGGGCCTGCGGCGCAGGACCGCCCTGATCAAGCACGCGTTGCGCACCGCGCTGATCCCCGCGGCCACGTACTTCGCCTTCGCCTTCGGCACGATGCTCACCGGCGCCACCTTCACCGAGAAGATCTTCGCCTGGAACGGCATGGGCGCCTGGCTGGTCGACTCGATCAACCAGAACGACGTGAACTCGGTGGCCGCGGTCAGCATGTTCGCCTCCGTCTGCGTCCTGTTCGCCGGCTTCCTGTCGGACCTGCTGGTGGCGGCCCTCGACCCTCGAGTGCGGGTGAGCTAAGTGCGTTCCAAGGTTGTTCTCGGGCGGATGCTGCGCAACCGGCAGGCCCGCTACGGCTTCATCGCCCTCGTGCTGCTGGTGGCGCTGGCCTACATCGGCCCCCTGTTCGGCGCCTACGACTGGACGGACAAGGACTTCCTCGCCTTCCTGTCGGCGCCGTCGTCCGACCACTGGTGGGGCACCACCACGATCGGCCAGGACATGTACGCCGTCACCCTGCGCGGCATGCAGAAGTCGATCATCATCGGCCTGCTCGTGGCGCTCATCTCGACCGGCCTGGCCGCCATCGTCGGCGCCTTCGCCGGGTACTTCGGCGGCTGGGTGGACCGCGTCCTGATGTGGGGCGTGGACCTGCTCCTCGTCCTGCCCAGCTTCCTGATCATCGCGATCGCCTCGCCGCGCCTGCGCGGCGCCTCCTGGCTCTGGTTCGTGGTCCTGCTGGCGGCGTTCGCCTGGATGATCACCTCCAGGGTGGTGCGCAGCATGACGCTCTCGCTCCGTGAGCGCGAGTACGTGCAGGCGGCCGTCTACATGGGCATCCCCCGCTGGAAGATCATTTTCCGGCACATCGTGCCGAACCTGTCCTCCTTGCTGATCATCGACGCCACCCTCAACGTGAGTGGCGCGGTCATCGGCGAGGCCGCGCTGTCCTTCTTCGGCTTCGGCATCCAGCCGCCCGACGTCTCGCTCGGCACGCTGATCGCCGAGGGCTCCCGCAACGCCACCGGCTACCCCTGGCTGTTCGCCTTCCCCGCCGGGCTCCTGGTGCTGCTGGTCCTGAGCATCAACCTCATCGGAGACGGCCTGCGCGACGCACTCGACCCGGGGAGCAACTCATGAGCATCCTGGAGGTTCAAGACCTCACCGTGACGTTCCCCGGCGGCATCGAGGCCGTGCGCGGCGTCAGCTACGAGGTCGCCCGCGGCGAGGTCCTGGGCATCGTGGGCGAGTCCGGTTCGGGCAAGTCCGTCACGTCCCTGGCGATCATGGGCCTGCTGCCGCGCGCCGCCCAGATCAGCGGCTCGGTCAAGCTCCACGGCCAGGAGCTGATCGGGATGAAGGAAGACGACCTGGTCAAGGTTCGCGGCAAGTCGATGAGCATGATCTTCCAGGATCCGCTGTCGGCCTTCACGCCCGTCTACACGATCGGCGACCAGATCTCCGAGGCGCTGCGCGTCCACCAGAAGCTGGGCAAGGACAAGGCCGCCAAGCGCGCCGTCGAACTGCTCGACCTGGTCGGCATCCCGCACCCGGACGTGCGGGCCAAGGCGTTCCCGCATGAGTTCTCCGGCGGCATGCGCCAGCGCGCGATGATCGCGATGGCCATCGCCAACGACCCCGACCTGCTGATCTGCGACGAGCCGACCACCGCGCTCGACGTCACCATCCAGGCCCAGGTGCTGGAGGTGCTCAAGACCGCCCAGCGCGAGACGGGCGCCGGCATCGTCATGATCACGCACGACCTGGGCGTCGTCGCGGGCATGGCCGACCGGGTGCTGGTCATGTACGCCGGCAAGCCGGTCGAGCAGGGCAACGTCGACGACATCTACTACCGGCCGCGGATGCCGTACACGATGGGACTGCTCGCCTCGATCCCCAGGATCGACGGCGAGGAGGGGCCGCTGGTGCCGATCGAGGGCAACCCGCCCTCCCCGGCGGCGCTGCCGCCGGGCTGCCCGTTCGCGCCGCGCTGCCCGATGAAGATCGACTCGTGCGACGACGAGGAGCCCCCGCTCACCGACGTCGGCGGCGGCAGGCACGTCGCCTGCATCCGCTCCCGCGAGATCGAGTACAAGGGCCTGACCGGCACGGACGTGTTCCCGGTCCCGGTCATCCCGGTCAGCGAGGTGGTCCGCGTGCCGCGCGAGCAGCGCGCGACCGTGCTGGAGCTGGACAACCTCATCCGGCACTACCCGCTGATGAAGGGCGCGGTGTTCAAGCGCCGCGTCGGCACCGTGCACGCCGTGGACGGCATCAGCTTCGACATCGCCGAGGGCGAGACGCTGGCCCTGGTCGGCGAGTCGGGCTGCGGCAAGACCACGACCCTGCAGCAGATCATGCAGCTCGCCCCGCCGCAGAGCGGCCGGATCGTCGTGCTCGGCCAGGACAGCGCCAAGCTCGGCCCGTCCGGGCGCAAGGCGCTCAGGGGCGACCTGCAGATCGTCTTCCAGGACCCGATGGCGGCGCTCGACCCGCGCATGCCGGTCGGCGACATCATCGCCGAGCCGCTGCGCGCCCACGGGCGCAAGAACGTCAAGCAGCGGGTCGCCGAGCTGCTCGAACTGGTGGGGCTGGCGCCCGAGTACGCCGAGCGCTACCCGCAGAGCTTCTCCGGCGGCCAGCGCCAGCGCATCGGCATCGCCCGCGCCCTGGCCCTGGAGCCCAAGCTGCTCGTCCTGGACGAGCCGGTCTCGGCACTGGACGTGTCCATCCAGGCCGGCGTGATCAACCTGCTGGACGAGCTGAAGAACACCCTGGGGCTGTCGTACCTGTTCGTGGCGCACGACCTGGCCGTGGTCCGGCATCTGGCCGACCGCGTCGCGGTCATGTACCTCGGCAGGATCGCCGAGATCGGCACGGTCGAGGAGGTCTACGACCGCCCCGCGCACCCCTACACGCAGGCGCTGCTGTCAGCGATCCCGCTGCCCGACCCCGAGATGGAGCGCACGCGCAAGCGGATCCTGCTCGAAGGCGACCTGCCCAGCCCGGCCGACCCGCCATCGGGTTGCCGGTTCCGCACGCGCTGCCCCAAGTTCGCCCTCCTCACCGAGGCCGAACGCCGGCGCTGCGTGGACGAAGAGCCCTCGGTTGCCCGGCTCGCGACCGCCGTGGACCACGGCGCCGCCTGCCACTACGCGGAGGAAGTCGAGGTCATCACGGCCTCGGACGATCAGGAGGAAAAGTGAAGGTTCGTTACCGGGCGGCGGCGGGAATCGCCGTCCTCGCCATGGCCGCGGCGGCTTGTGGCGGTGGTGGCGGCGAGGCCAAGAAGCCGAGCGCCGAGCAGTCGCAGCAGGCTCAGCAGCAGATGTCGCAGACCCCTGGCATCGCGATCAACCCCGTCCCGTACGAGCAGGTCAAGGACGGCGGCACGCTCACCCTCTCGGTCGGCCAGTGGCCGAGCCAGTGGAACGGCAACCACATCGACGGCAACCAGCGCGACACGGCGGACATGCTGGACTCGCTGATGCCGCAGCTGATGATCGCCGACTCCGAGGCCAACTTCAAGGCGAACCCCGACTACCTCACCGACGTCAAGATGGACCTGTCGTCGGGCAAGCAGGTCGTCACCTACACGCTGAACGAGAAGGCCCAGTGGTCGGACGGCACGCCGATCACCTGGAAGGACCTCGAGGCGGCGTGGAAGGCCAACAGCGGCAAGGACAAGAAGTTCAAGCCGGCCTCCACCGACGGCTGGGACCGCATCGAGTCGGTCACCAAGGGTGACAGCGACAAGGTCGCCGTCGTGACGTACGGCAAGAACTACCCCGAGTGGATGGGGCAGTTCTCGCGCTCGCCGCACCTGTACCCGGCCTCCCACATGGAGACCCCGGAGAAGTACGAGAAGGACTACCTGCAGAAGATCCCGGTCACCGCCGGGCCCTTCAAGGTCGAGAGCATCAACGAGGGCACCAAGACCCTGACCGTGGTGCGCGACGACAAGTGGTGGGGCCGCAAGGCCAAGCTTGACAAGGTCATCTTCCGTACCATCGAGACGCCCGCCGCGCAGGTCAACGCCTTCGCCAACGGTGAGCTCGACGCGGTGGAGATCCCGCCGGGCAGCCCGGCCGACCTCAAGCGGGCCAAGGAGGTCCCGAACGTCGACGTCCGCAAGGCGCTCAGCCCGAACTGGCGGCACATCACCGTCAACAACCAGAGCGAGTTCCTGAAGGACAAGTCGGTCCGCCAGGCCGTCGCGTACGCGATCAACCGTGACGTGATCACGCAGTCCGACCTCAAGGACATGGACTGGCCGCTGCAGACGCTGGGCAACCACGTCTTCATGAACAACCACAAGGCGTACGCCGACAACTCCGGCGAGCTGGGCAAGTACAACCTGCCCAAGGCCAAGGAGCTGCTCGACGCGGCCGGCTGGAAGCAGGAGGGCGACGTCCGCAAGAAGGACGGCAAGGAGTTCTCGCTGAACTTCGTCGTCCCGGCGGGCCTGCCGTACGCCAAGACCGAGGGCGAGCTCACCCAGGCCATGCTCAAGGAGGCCGGGATCAAGCTGACGATCCGCCCGGTCCCCGATGACAAGTTCTTCACCGACTACATCATCAAGGGCGACTTCGACCTGGTGCCGTTCTCCTGGATCGGCACGCCGCTGCCGCTCGGCGGCCTGCCGCAGATCTACAAGACCGGCTCCGAGTCGAACTTCCCCAAGGGCAGCGACCCGGCGCTGGACGCCGCGATCGACGCCGCGGTCAGCGAGATGGACCCGACCAAGGCCTACGAGCTGGCCAACGCGGCCGACAAGCTGATCTGGGACCAGGTGCACACCATCCCGCTGTACCAGCGTCCTGACATCCAGGCCACCAAGAAGACGCTGGCCAACTACGGCGCCTTCGGCTACCAGGCCGCCGACTACACGGCGATCGGCTTCACCGGCTGATCTCCGTAGCCTCGACGAAAGCCCCCGGCCGGTTCCCGGCCGGGGGCTTTTGGCATGGTTTGTCGCCTCGCTGGGTAACTCTTCACTTATGGACGACGACTATGGGATCTTCGGCCCCGAGTCGGTGACCTGGCGGGTGATGGGGGAGCCGATCCAGCTCGTCGGCGGCTTCCGCGCGCTGCTGATGCAGGGGCTGCACCCCAGGGCGATGCGCGGCGTGCTGCAGAACTCGGCGCTGCTCGACCCGGCCGAGGCGTGGTCGCGCTTCCTGCGGACCAGCGAGTTCGTCCGGGTGCGCACGTACGGCACGCGCGCGGAGGTGGAACGGGCCGGCCGCCGGGTGCGCAAGATCCACGCCACGCTGACCGCCCGCGACCCCGACACCGGCGAGACCTATCACCTCGACGACCCCGAAGCGCTGCGCTGGGTGCACGTCGGCGAGGTCGACTCCTACCTGACGGTGGCCCGCCGCGCCGGCGTGCGGCTGTCCGACGCCGACGCCGACCGGTTCGTCGCCGAGTGGCGGCGCGCCGCCGAGGTCGTGGGTCTGGACGGGGACGACGTGCCGGGCTCGGTGGCCGAGCTGCGCGCCTACATCGACGGCCGGCGTCCGGGGCTGCGGCTGGTGCCCGAGGCGGCCCATCCGCTGCGGCTGTCGCTGCACACGCCGCTGCCCGGCGCGCTGTCCGCGCTGCGGCCCGCCGTGCCCGCTCTGACCGTGCTGGCCCTGGCCACGCTGCCGCGCTGGGCCCGCCGCCTGTACGGCCTGCCCGCCACGCCCGTCGGCGACCTGTGGGCCTCGGCCACGCTGCGCGCCCTGCACACCGGCATCGGCCTGGTCCCCGAGCAGGTCCGCTACGCGCCCTCCGCCCGCCGGGCGCGCAAGCTGATGGCTGCCTGAGCGAGCGCTTGTTCAAATAGCACGGGGGCGGTCGCGCTTTCCGTAATCGGCATGGCAAACTGGTACAAGAAGAGAGCTAGCGTGCTCCGGGGTCGGTGAAAGTCCGAACCGGCGGTTACAGTCCGCGACCCGGCCGATGCCATCGGCCGGTTGACCTGGTGAAATTCCAGGACCGACGGTTAAAGTCCGGATGGGAGGAAGCGCGCGAGGTGTCCGGCGTCCCAGCCGGGCTCCTGACGTGGTGCCGTGCCGGCACCCGAAAACCCCCCGGGGCCCGCCGTGGCTTGAAGCTACTGGCGAGTAGGAGACCCGGGTGGACATCTCAGCCGCCGACGCCGCGCACATGGCGCGCGCCGTCGAGCTGGCCGCGCGCGGACACGGCGGCACCAGCCCCAACCCCGTCGTCGGCTGCGTCGTGCTGTCGGCCGCCGGGCAGGTCGTCGGCGAGGGCTTCCACGCCTACGCGGGCGGCCCGCACGCCGAGGTCGTGGCGCTGGCGCAGGCGGGCGAGCAGGCGCGGGGCGGCACGGCGTACGTGACGCTGGAGCCCTGCGACCACACCGGCCGCACCGGGCCGTGCAGCCGGGCGCTGCTGGCCGCGGGCGTGGCCCGCGTGGTCGTCGCCGTCGCCGACCCCAACCCGAAGGCCGCCGGCGGCGCGGCGCGGCTGCGCGCGGCCGGGGTGAGCGTGACGCAGGGCGTGCTGGCCGAGGCGGCCGAGCGGGTCAACGAGGAATGGCTCACCTACGCCCGGCTCGGCAGGCCGCACGTGACCTGGAAGTTCGCCGCGACCCTCGACGGCAGGTCGGCCGCCGCCGACGGCACCAGCCAGTGGATCACCTCGCCGCGGGCGCGGGCCGACGTGCACCGGCTGCGCGCCGCCTCCGACGCGATCGTGGCCGGGATCGGCACCGTGCTGGCCGACGACCCCCACCTCACCGTCCGCCTCCCGGAGAACGCCGGGGCGCAGGCGGGGGAGGGCGACGCGGGGGCGCTGCTGGCCGGCAGCCCGCCGCTGGCCGGCCGGCCCCTGGGCGCCCGCCCGCCGCTGCGGGTCGTCGTGGACACCGAGGGCAGGACGCCGCCCGCGGCCCGCGTCCTCGACGACGAGGCCCCCACGCTGGTCGCCGTCGCCGACGACGCCGTGACGGGGCTCAAGGCCGGCCTGCTGCGCCTGCCCCGGCACGCGGACGGCGGCCTCGACCTGCACGCCCTCCTGCGCGAGCTGGCCGCCCGCGAGGTGGTCGCCGTGTTCCTGGAAGGCGGCCCCACCCTCGCCGGCGCGTTCCTGCGGCAGGGCCTCATCGACCGCGTGTACGCCTACCTCGCCCCCGCCCTCCTCGGCGAGGGCAGGGCCGCGCTCGGCCCGGCGGGCGTCGCCACGATCAGCGGCGCCCACCGCCTCACCTTCGACGAGTTTTCCCCCATCGGGTCGGATCTGCGGCTGACCGCGCGGCCCGCTCCGCATCAAGGCAGGGAGAAGTGATGTTCACCGGAATCATCGAGGAGAAGGGCGAAGTCGTCGCCATCGAGCCGGCGGGCGGGCAGGCCGGCGGTGGCGCCCGGCTGTCCGTGCGCGGCCCGCTCGTCACCTCCGACGCCGCCCACGGGGACTCGATCGCCGTCAACGGCGTCTGCCTGACGGTCGTCGAGGTCAAGGACGACGTGTTCACCGTCGACGTCATCAGGGAGTCGCTGGACCGCAGCTCGCTCGGCGGCCTCACCGCGGGCTCGGCGGTCAACCTCGAACGGTCCGTACGCGCCGACCAGCGCCTCGGCGGCCACATCGTCCAGGGCCACGTCGACGGCACCGCCCGCCTGCTGTCCCGCGCCCCCGGCGAGAACTGGGACGACCTGCGCTTCTCCCTGCCCGGCCCGCTCAGCCGGTACGTGGCCGAGAAGGGCTCGATCGCCATCGACGGAATCAGCCTGACCGTCACGACGGTTGACGACGACAGCTTCGGCGTGAGCCTCATCCCGACCACGCTGAAGCTGACCACCATGGGCGACCGCCAGGTGGGCGACGTGGTGAACCTTGAGGTCGACGTGATCGCCAAGTATGTGGAGAGGCTGGTGGGCACCCGATGAGCTGGGTGGACGCATCGATTGACATCTTCGGTCTGCCGGTGAAGTGGACCGACCTGGTGGGCAACGTGTTCGCCCTCGCCACCGTGGCGTTCGCGATGCGCAAGTCCATGTGGACCTGGCCGGTCCAGTTCACCGGCTCGGTGCTGCTGTTCCTCGCCTCGATCAGCGCGCACGTCACCGGCAACGCGCTCAAGCAGGCCCTGTTCGCCGTGCTGGCCGTCTACGGGTGGTGGAAGTGGCGGCAGGGCACCCAGGAGCACGCCCTGTCCGTCCGGCCCGCCACGGGCGGCGAGCGGTGGCGGATGCTGGCGGCGCTGGCGGTGGGCACCGCGGTGGTGACCGTCCTGTTCAAGACGTTCGACCTGTCGTGGTACCCGGGCGCGCCCGTGTCCGTCGTGGCCTCCGACGCCTACATCTTCGTCGGCGGCGCGGTCGCCACCTGGGCGCAGGGCCGCGCGCTGGTCGACTTCTGGATCATCTGGGTGCTGGTCGACCTGGTGGGCGTGCCGGTCGCGTTCAACTCCGGCCTCTACGTCTCCGGCGCCGTCTACGGCGTGTTCTTCGTCATGGTCCTCACGGGCTTCGCCAAGTGGCTGCGCGAGTACCGCGCCGCCGCCCGTCCGGAAGTGGTGGCAGCGGCATGAGCGAGTTCAAGCTCGACCCGATCGAGCGGGCCATCGATGACATCCGCAACGGCCGTCCCGTCGTGGTCGTGGACGACGAGAACCGCGAGAACGAGGGCGACCTGATCTTCGCCGCCCAGAAGGCCACGCCGGAGCTGTGCACGTTCCTGATCCGGCACACCAGCGGAATGATCTGCGTGGCCATGGACGGCAAGGAGCTCGACCGGCTCGGGCTGCCGCTCATGGTGTCCCAGAACCGCGAGCGCATGCGCACGGCGTACACGATCACCGTCGACGCCCGTGACGGCGTCACCACCGGCATCTCCGCCGCCGACCGCGCCAGGACCATCCGCACCCTCGCCGACTCGGCCACCGAGCCCAACGAGCTGGTCCGGCCCGGCCACATCTTCCCGCTGCGCTACCGCGAGGGCGGCGTGCTGGCCCGGCGCGGCCACACCGAGGCGGCCGTCGACCTGGCCAGGCTCGCCGGGCTGTCGGCCGCCGGGGCGCTGGCCGAGGTGGTCAACGACGACGGCACCATGGCCCGGCTGCCCCAGCTGCGCCGCTTCGCCGACGAGCACGACCTGGCGCTGGTCTCCATCGAGCAGCTCGTCGACCACCGCCGCCGCGCCGAGAGCATGGTCACCAGGGTCGCCGAGACCCGGCTGCCCAACGCGTACGGCATGTGGCGGGCCTACGGCTACTCCAGCGCCCTCGACGGCGGCGAGCACGTCGCGCTCGTCTACGGAGACCTCGGCGGCGGCGAGAACATCCTGGTCAGGGCCCATTCCGAGTGCCTGACCGGGGACGTGTTCGGCTCGCTGCGCTGCGACTGCGGCGTGCAGCTCGACCACGCCATGGGCGCCATCGCACAGGAGGGCCGCGGCGTCGTCGTCTACCTGCGCGGCCACGAGGGTCGGGGCATCGGCCTGCTGGCCAAGCTCCGGGCCTACAGCCTCCAGGACAACGGCAGCGACACCGTCGACGCCAACGTCGAGCTGGGGCTGCCGGTGGACGCCCGCGAGTTCTCCAACGCCGGGCAGATCCTGGCCGACCTCGGCGTGCGCTCGGTGCGGCTGCTCACCAACAACCCGGCCAAGCTCAAGGGCATGGACGGCTACGGCATCAAGGTGCTCGGCCGCGAGCCCATGCCCGTGGCCCTGAACCCGCACAACGAGCGGTACCTGGAGGCCAAGCGCGACCGGCTCGGCCACGACATCTCCTCCAGCGTCCCGCACGAGATCTCGGAGGCGTCATGAGTGGAGAAGGCCGTCCCGGAGTGGCCGTGGTGGACGCGGCGGGCCTGGTCGTGGGCGTGGTGGCGGCGAGCTGGCACGCCAAGATCACCGACCAGCTCGTGGCGCGGGCCGTGCAGGCGTGCGACGACAGCGGCGCCACCGCGACCGTGGTCCGCGTGCCCGGCTCGCTGGAGATCCCCGTCGTGGCCCAGGCCCTGGCCCGGCGTTGTGACGCGGTGGTCGCACTCGGCGCGGTCATCAAGGGCGAGACCGCGCATTTCGACTACGTCTGCGACTCGGTCACCAGCGGTCTGACCCGCGTCTCGCTCGACGAGGAGACGCCCGTCGGCAACGGCGTGCTCACCTGCGAGACGATGGACCAGGCGCTCGACCGCTCCGGGCTGCCCGGCAGCAAGGAGGACAAGGGTTACGAGTCGGCCCTGGCCGCCCTGGAGACCGCC
Source organism: Nonomuraea sp. NPDC048881 (assembly GCF_040649795.1). Classification (NCBI taxonomy): domain Bacteria; kingdom Bacillati; phylum Actinomycetota; class Actinomycetes; order Streptosporangiales; family Streptosporangiaceae; genus Nonomuraea; species Nonomuraea sp. NPDC048881. The sequence continues at coordinate 245,313 of NZ_JBEZGC010000009.1, read as the reverse complement.
CTCCTCCTGAGGGACCTCCACTGACCTGCGGTAGGTTTCCCTCGTGCCCGAGCCCGTGACCCCGCCGCCCCTGCCCGTGACCTGGCGTCCCCGCCGGGGCCGGATCGTGCCCTACGCCTTCGCCCTGGTGGTGGTGGCGGGGGCGGTCCTCATGGCGATCTTCATCGCCGACCCGTTCAAGCTGCCCGACCGGGTGGCGATCGTGGGCTTCGGCCTGGCGGTGGCGTACGTGCTCCACCTGCTGGGCCGGGTCCGGGTGGAGGCCGACGAGCAGGGCCTGACCGTCGTCAACGCCCTGCGCATCCACCGCTACACCTGGCCCGAGGTCATCGACGTCACCCTGCTGGTGGGCGACCCATGGCCGAAGATCGACTTCTCCGACGGCCGGACGATCGGCGCCATGGGCATCCAGGGCTCGGAGAAGGCCCGCGCCCGCCGGGCCACGGCCGAGCTGGCCGCGCTGATCCGCGAACGCGGCGAGGCGTCCGAGTCCGGCGACTGAAACGCGATGACGAGGGCGAGCCGATATCGCAGGGCGGGGGTCGCGACGTAGCCTGAAGGCGTGCTGCGGCGGACAATCAGGGCAATGGACATCGAGTCGCCGGACAAGCTCATCGAGCTGCTCGACCGGCACGACTACCTGGCCGACCGGGGGCTGGCCACGGCCGCCTTCCTGGCGCTGCGGATGGGGCGGCCGCTGTTCCTGGAGGGGGAGGCGGGCGTCGGCAAGACCGAGCTGGCCAAGACCCTCGCGACGCTGCTCAAGGCCCCGCTGATCCGGCTGCAGTGCTACGAGGGCCTCGACGCGTCCCAGGCCCTGTACGACTGGGACTTCGCCCGCCAGCTCCTCCACCTCAAGGCCGCCGAGGCCGCCGGGATCACCGACGCCGCCCGGCTGGAGGGGGAGATCTACGATCGCCGCTTCCTGATCGCCCGCCCCCTGCTGAAGGCCGTGGAGACCCAGCCGAGCGTGCTGCTGGTGGACGAGATCGACCGGGCCGACGACGAGTTCGAGGCGTTCCTGCTCGAAGTGCTCTCCGACTTCACCGTCTCCATCCCCGAGCTGGGCACGATCAGGGCCGCGACGCCGCCGGTCGTCGTGGTGACCTCCAACCGCACCCGCGAGGTGCACGACGCGCTCAAGCGGCGCTGCCTCTACCACTGGCTGGAGCACCCGAGCTTCGACCGCGAGGTCGCGATCCTGCTGCGCCGCCTGCCCGGCTGCACCGAGGAGCTGGCCCTGCAGGTGGCGCGGGCAGCCGAGCGGCTGCGCCGGGCCGACCTGGTCAAGCCGCCGGGCGTGGCCGAGACCCTCGACTGGACCGAGGCGCTGCTGACGCTCGGGGCCAGGGAGCTCGACCCCGACCTGGCCGCGGCCACCCTGGGCGCCGCGCTCAAGTACCGCGAGGACGTCGCCGCCGTCCTGGGCGACGGGCTGCTGTCCGGTGGATGAGCTGGTCCGGACCGTGACGGGCTTCGTCAGGACGTTGCGCGCGGCGGGCGTGGACGCCGACCACGAGCGGACGCGGAGCCTGCTGCAGGCCCTCGGCCACCTCGACGCCGGGGACCGGGAGGCGTTCTACTGGGCCGGCCGGCTCACCCTGTGCGCCACGCCCGACGACCTGCCCCGCTACGACCGCTGCTTCGCCGCCTACTTCGGCGGGCGGCGGGCGGCGGCGGCCCGTGCCGGGACGACCAGCGTCACCCGGCACCTGGCGGCCGGCGACGGCGAGGAGGCGGGCGCGGGCGAGGACGCCGCCGCCCCGGCCACGGCCAGCCGCGCCGAGGTGCTGCGGCACCGCGACGTCGCCCGGCTCACCGAGGCCGAACGCGCCGAGGTGCACCGCATGCTGGCCCTGCTCGGCCGCGGCCGGGCCGCGCGCCGCTCCCGCCGTTTCGAGCGGGCCCACCGGGGCAGGCTGGACCAGCGCCGCACCGTGCGCGAGGCGCTGCGCAACGGCGAGGTGGCCCGGCTCCGCCGCCGCCGGCACACGACCAGGCCCCGCCAGGTGGTGCTGTTCGTGGACGTCAGCGGGTCGATGGCCCCCTACGCCGAGACCCTGCTGCGCTTCGCCCACGCGCTGGTCAGGAGCGAGCCGCGGGCCACGAGGGTCTACTCGGTCGGCACCCGGCTCACCGAGGTCACCGCCGAGCTGCGCCACCGCGACCCCGGCACGGCGCTGAACGCGGCGTCCGCGGCCATCCCCGACTGGAGCGGCGGGACCCGGCTCGGAGAGGAGTTCAAGGAGTACCTGACCCGGCACAGCGCCCGGGGGGCGATCGTGGTCATCGCCTCCGACGGCTGGGAACGCGGCGACCCCGCGCTCCTGGGCGCCCAGCTCGCCAGGCTGGCCCGGCAGGCGTACCGGCTCATCTGGGTCAATCCGCACAAGGGACATGAGGATTACCAGCCGCTGACCGGAGGCATGCGGGCCGCCCTGCCGCATCTGGACGATCTGGTGGCCGGGCACAGCCTGGCCGCCTACGAGGAACTCAGCGAAAGGCTCGCCCATGCGTGACGTGCTCCCGGAGATCATGCGGTGGTGGAGGTCGGGGCTCAGGTTCGGGCTGGCGACCGTGGTGAGCACGTTCAGCAGCGCGCCACGCCCGCCGGGCGCGGCGATGGCGGTGCGCGGCGACGAGGTGGTGGGCAGCGTCTCGGGCGGGTGCGTCGAGGGGGCGGTCTTCGAGCTGGCCTCCGAGGCCGACGCACCCGTCCTGCAGCGGTACGGCGTCAGCGACGACGACGCCTTCGCCGTCGGGCTGACCTGCGGCGGCATCATCGACATCCTGGTCGAGCCGGTCTCCATCGAGACCTTCCCGGAGCTGGGCGAGATCTTCGCCTCGGTCGAGGCGCACCAGCCGGTCGCGGTCGCCACCATCGTCGCCGGTCCCGGCCCGATCGGCGCCCGCCGGATCGTCTGGCCCGGCCGCTCGTCGGGCACCCTGGGCCTCGACCGCCTCGACGAGGCCGTGGACGACGACGCCCGCGGCATGCTCGCCCAGGGCCTGACCGGCATCCGGCACTACGGCGGCCACGGCGAGCGGCGGCTGGACGACCTGTCGGTGTTCGTCCAGTCGTTCGCGCCGCCGCCGCGCATGCTGGTCTTCGGCGCGATCGACTTCGCCGCGGCCGTCGCCAAGGTGGGCAAGTTCCTCGGCTACCACGTCACCGTCTGCGACGCCCGGCCGGTCTTCGCCACCGCCAAGCGCTTCCCCGAGGCCGACGAGGTGGTGGTCAAGTGGCCGCACGACTACCTGGCCTCGGTGCGGGTGGACGAGCGCACGGTGATCTGCGTGCTGACCCACGACCCCAAGTTCGACGTGCCGCTGCTGGAGGTGGCGCTGCGGACCGAGGCGGGCTACATCGGGGCCATGGGCTCGCGCCGCACGCACGAGGACCGGCTGGCCCGCCTGCGCGAGTCGGGGCTCACCGAGGCCGAGCTGGCCCGGCTGAGATCGCCCATCGGCCTCGACCTGGGCGCCCGCACGCCGGAGGAGACGGCCGTGTCGATCGCCGCCGAGCTGATCCAGCTCCGGTGGGGCGGCTCGGGCCGGCCGCTGTCGCAGACGGGCGGGCGCATCCACGGGGAGCCGGCGTGATCGCCGGGCTGCTGCTCGCCGCGGGGGAGGGCGCCCGGCTGGGCACGCCCAAGGCGCTCGTGGAGTTCGGCGGCGAACGGCTGGTCGACCGCGGGGTTCGGCTGCTGGCGGAGGGCGGCTGCCGTCCGGTGGTGGTCGTGCTGGGCGCGGCGACCGTGCAGGTGCGCGGGGCGGTCAGCGTGCGCAACCCGGACTGGCGCACCGGCATGGGCTCCTCGCTGCGGGCCGGGCTGGCCGCGCTGCCGCCGGAGGCGACGGCCGTGGTCGTCGCGCTGGTGGACCAGCCGCTCGTCCGGGCGGGCGCGGTGCGGGCGCTGGCCGCGTCGGGGGCCGGGCTGGCGGTGGCCACGTACGGCGGACGGCGGGCGAACCCGGTGCTGATCGCGCGCGAGCACTTCGCCGGGGTGGCGGAGCTGGCGGTGGGCGACGTGGGGGCGCGTGCGTTCATGAAGGCGCATCCCGGGCTGGTCACCGAGGTCGCCTGCGACGAGCACGGCGACCCCGCCGACATCGACACGCCGCAGGACCTGGAGCTGCTGGAGGGCCGCTAGAAGCGCAGGGAGGCGATCGCCGCGCGGTGGTCGCTGCCGGTCGCCGGGGCGACCCCCGCCTTGGTCGCCGTCATGCCCCTGAACAGGATGTGGTCGGGCCGGGTGATCGGGAACTCGGCCGGCCAGGTGAACCCGAACCCGTCGCCGGCCACGCTCTGGGCGTCGGTCAGCGGCGGGGTCAGGCCGCGCATGCCGCGGTCGGTGGTGGCGGTGTTGAGGTCGCCGAGCAGCAGGACGCGCTTGCTGGGGTCGCCGTCGACGAGCCGGCGGGCGTGCGCCAGGGAGGCGTCGCGGGAGGCGGTGTGGCCGGGCCTGGCCGAGGCCAGGTGCATGACGTAGACGGTGACCTTGCCCTTGGGCGTGCTCACCACCGCGCGCAGCGCCCGCGGCCAGCCCATGCCGACGTCGAGCGGGCTGGTCTCGCTGATCGGGTAGCGGCTCCACAGGCCGACCGTGCTGACCGGGTAGTGGTAGCGGAACATCTTGTTGAGCTGCTTGGCCGCGGGCCCGCCGGGGGTCAGCTCCTGGGCGGCCAGCAGGTCGAGCCCCTCGGCGATGGCCTTGACCGCCTCGCCGGAGGCGCTGTTGCGCACGCCGACGTTGACCGTGCCGACGGCCAGGTCGCTGGGGCCGCCGGGCGGCGCGGCCAGCAGCGTGGAGCCGAACATCGCCGCCCACACCAGACCGGGCGCCAGCGCCGCGAGCGCGGCCGCCCTGGAGCGCGCCAGCAGCGCGAGGAGCAGCAGCAACGGCACCGCCACCCCCATCCAGGGGAGCAGGCTCTCCAGGACCGGCGTGAAGCCGCCGAGCGACGGGATCAGCGAATGACCCGCCAGGGCCAGGGCGACCACTGCGGAGGCGACGACGACGACCCGGCTCAGCACCCGAACCAGGCTAGTGCTTCGCCGCGCGACACGCCGACACGCTAACCTGTTGACGTCGCAACGGAACATCATTCGGTTCATCGGGAGCCCGGCATGCGCATCGGTATGGCACTCAACTACTCGGGCGGTTTCAAGGAGACGGTCGCCGAGCTGGCCGACTACGAGAAGGCGGGCCTCGACATCGTCTTCGTGGCCGAGGCGTACAGCTTCGACGCCGTCAGCCAGATGGGGTACATCGCGGCCAAGACCGAGCGGGTGCAGATCGCCTCGGGCATCCTGCCGATCTACTCCCGCACGCCGACGTTGCTGGCCATGACCGCCGCGGGCATGGACTTCGTCTCCGACGGGCGCTTCACGCTGGGCATCGGCACGTCGGGGCCGCAGGTCATCGAGGGCTTCCACGGGGTGCCGTACACCGCGCCGATCGGGCGTACCCGGGAGGTCATCGAGATCTGCCGCAAGGTGTGGCGGCGCGAGCGGCTGGAGCACGCGGGCCGCAACTACCAGGTGCCGCTGCCCGCCGGGGAGGGCACCGGCCTGGGCAAGCCGCTGAAGATCATCAACCACCCGGTGCGCCCGCGCATCCCGATCGTGGTCGCCGCCATCGGCCCCAAGAACGTGGAGATGACCGCCGAGCTGGCCGAGGGCTGGGAGCCGATCTTCTACTACCCGGAGAAGGCCGCCGACGTGTGGGGCCCCTCGCTGGCCGCCGGCCGGGCGAAGCGCGACCCCGAGCTGGGCGAGCTCGACGTGATCGCCCAGGCGGCGCTGGCCGTCGGCGACGACGTGACCGGGCTGCGCGAGTTCGGCCGGGCGATGGCCGCCCTGTACATCGGCGGCATGGGCGCCAAGGGCAAGAACTTCTACAACGACCTGGCCCGGCGCTACGGCTACGAGAAGGAGGCCGAGCAGATCCAGGACCTCTACCTGGAGGGCAAGAAGGACGAGGCCGCCGCGCTGGTGCCCGCCGAGCTGCTGGAGAACATGTCGCTGATCGGCAGCGAGGGCTTCGTCCGCGACCGGATCGCGGCGCTGAAGGAGTCGGGGGTGACGACGCTCAACGTCGCGCCGCTCGGCCGTACCCACGAGGAGCGCGTCCGCCTGCTGGAGAAGGTCAAGGAGCTGGCCGGCTGATCGGACGGGCTCCGGAAGTGGTGTGACGCACGACACAATGCCGAGCGGGAATATGCCCCGTTTCGCATGGTGTTGTACGTCCTCGTGAGGTTCTCTGTGGTCATCGTGCGGCTCGTCGAGCGTCTGCACGTGGATCTGTGCCGTCTGCACGGATCCCTCTGTCGCTGATCGGCGCGTCCCCCAGACTCCCCCCTTCCTCACCCGCATGCCCCCCTTCGCCGTGGCATGCCTGACTTCCGGAGCCTTCCTCCCGTGAAGAGATTCACCTTCTCCCTTCAGCTGCTGCTCGGCCTGGCCGTCGGCGTCGCCCTGGGGTTCGTCGCCAAGATCTGGGACGTGGCCTGGCTGGCCGAGACGCTGACCCAGGTCGGCAAGATCTTCGTCCAGCTCCTCAAGCTCGCCGTGCCGCCGCTGGTGTTCACCGCCGTGCTGGTCAGCGTGGCCAACCTGCGCAACGTCAACGGCGCCGCCCGTCTGGCCTCCAAGACCCTGCTGTGGTTCCTCATCACCGCGTTCGTCTCGGTGGCCTTCGCGATCGCGCTCGGCCTGATCATCAACCCGGGCCAGGGCGTCGCCCTGGACACCGGCGCGGCCAAGGCCATCGACACCGAGGGCGCCGGCACGTGGCTCGACTTCGTCACCGGCATCCTGCCCACCAACATCGTCACGGCCTTCACCGAGGTGAACGTCCTCCAGATCGTCTTCCTGGGTGTCGTCCTCGGCGCGGCGGCCCTGGCGGTGGGCGAGAAGGCCGAGCCGTTCCTCAACCTCAGCCGTTCGGTGCTCGAACTGGTGCAGAAGGCCCTGTGGTGGGTCATCCGCCTGGCCCCGATCGGCACCGCCGGCCTCATCGGCAAGGCCGTCTCCACGTACGGCTGGGACCTGCTGGCCCCGCTGGCCAAGTTCAGCGTCGGCGTGTACGTCGGCTGCTTCATCGTGCTGCTGGCCGTCTACCCGACGCTGCTCGCGGTGTGGGGCAAGGTCAACCCGATCACGTTCTTCCGCAACGCCTGGCCCGCCATCGAGCTGGCCTTCGTCTCCCGTTCCTCGGTCGGCACGCTGCCCCTGACCCAGCGCGTCACCGTCGAGCGCAACGGCGTGGACCGTGACTACGCCTCCTTCGCGGTGCCCTTCGGCGCCACCACCAAGATGGACGGCTGCGCCTCGGTCTACCCGGCGCTCGCCGCGATCTTCGTGGCCCAGGTGTTCGGCGTGCACCTCGGGGTGGGGGACTACCTGCTGATCGCGTTCGTCTCGGTCGTCGGCTCGGCCGCCACCGCCGGTCTGACCGGCGCGATCGTCATGCTGACGCTCACGCTGAGCACGCTGGGCCTGCCGCTCGAAGGCGTCGGCCTGCTGCTGGCGATCGACCCGATCCTCGACATGATCCGCACCGCGACCAACGTGGCCGGCCAGATGGTCGTCCCGGTCCTGGTGGCCCGCTCCGAGGGCCGTCTGGACGAGGCGGTCTTCAACGCGCCGCCGCAGCCGCTCGACGACGCCCCGGCGTCGGCCGCCCGCACGCCGCGCGCGCCGGAGCCCGCGACGGCCTGACCGGAATTCGACTGAGGGCGGGTGGCCGTACGGCCACCCGCCCTCAGTCGTAGGTGAGCAGATCGCCGGGCTGACAGCCCAGGGCCTCGCACAGCCGGGTCAGCGTGGAGAAGCGGATGGCCTTGGCGTGGCCGTTCTTGAGTATCGACAGGTTCACGACGGTGATCTCGACCTTGTGCGACAGTTCGGTGAGCGTCATGCCGCGTTGGGCGAGCAGTTCGTCCAGGCGTACCCGGATGGTGCCTGCGGGCATCAGATCGTGGCCTCGACCTCGTCGAGCAGGGCCACGCCGCGGCGGACGATCTCCGAGACCCCGAGCGCGCACAGGCCGGCCACGAGGCCCGCGAGCGGCACGCCCGGCGCCGGGACGAACGCCGGACCGGTCGTCAGCAGCATGCCGGACAGTATGGCCTGCGCCGCCGTGCCGAGCCCGGCCGACACGAGCGAACCGGCGATCAGGATCCAGCCCAGCCGCCGCAGGTGCCCGGCCGTCACCGCGGAGAACAGCGCCCGGTCGCCCGACCGCGCCCTGCGCAACGCGCGGACCACGGTGTAGAGCGCGAGCAGCCCGGTCGCCATGGGCGGCGCCCACAGCAGGAGGTAGAGCAGCGCCGCCGCGGGCGAGGGCCCCACGGGGCGGAGGGTCACCTCGGCCGCGGCGCTGACGATCTCCACCCCCGGGACGGGGGTCACGGGCGGCGTCACGCCGGAGACGTGCAGCGGGACGCCGATGCCGTTGGCCGTGCCGAACACGGCGATCAGGACGGTGGCCCCCAGGGCGGTGAGCGCGCCGAGGCAGCCGAGGACGAGGCCGATGCTCAACAGGACCTCAAGCCGGTTGATCCACTTCATGGGCATAACGATAATCGTAAATAACGAAAGTCGTTATGTCGAGGGACGGCGGGCGCGGCGTGACGGGGGGCGCGAACCGTGGATCATGGGGCGGAGAGGGGCTGGAGGGCCCTATGGTGGGTCGGAAATAGCCCACTTTTCGAGTTTTTGGCGGGGATATGTCCGACGCTACGCCTTCGATGGTCGCCGACCGGTACCGGCTTGACGAGCTCATCGGCAGCGGTCCGATGGGTGAGGTGTGGCGGGCCTACGACACCCGCGCCGACTGGGTCGTGGCCGTGAAGATCCTGGGCGCGGGCGAGGCCGGCGCGGCCGGCGAGGCCGCCAGGGAGGCGCTGAAGCAGCACGCGCAGGCGGTGGCCAGGGTGATCCACCCCAATGTGGCCATGGTCCTCGACGTGGGCGACCAGGAGGGCGCCCCTTTCCTGGTGACCGAGTTCCTCACCGGGACCAGCGTGGGGGAGGACCTGGCGGCCGAGGGGCCCATGCCGATCGTCGAGGTGTGCGACCTGGTCGGCCAGGCGGCCGCCGGGCTGGACGCCGCGCACCGCGCCGGGGTGTTCCACGGGCAGATCGACTCCGGCAGCTTCCGGCGGGCGGCCAGCGGCGTGCTGAAGGTCGTCGGGTTCGGGCTGCCGGACGAGGAGCCGTCCCAGGCCGAGCGCCGCTACCTGGCCCCTGAGCGGGCCTCCGGCCGTCCCGCCACGGCCGCCGCCGACCTGTACGCCCTCGGCGCCGTCTGCTACGAGCTCCTCTGCGGCCGCCCGCCCGCCGCCCCCGACCTGCCGGTGACCGGCATGCGCGCCACCCCGCCGTCCCCACCCTCCGCCTCCGGCGCCGAGGCCCCCGGAGCTTCGGCCCCGGGAACCGAGGCCCCCGGGGGTGTCGGGCAGGGGGTCGTCCCGCCCAGTGCGATCCGGCCCGAGATCCCCGCCGAGCTGGACCGGCTCGTCCTCGCGATGCTCGCGCCCGACCCCGCCAGGCGGCCCTCGGGCGGCGAGCCCGTCCGCCGGGCCCTGGCCGCCATCGCCCGGCCCGGCGCGGCCCCGGGGGCGGCCCCGGCGGCCGCGAACCCCGCCGGAGCCCCGGCGGGCCGGCCGGGCGACACCCAGGTCTACGACTTCAACGGCGTCCCGCGGGCCGGTGACACCGCCGTCTACGAGTCCGCCGAGCTGGACCCGGCGCCGCCGCGTACCGGGAACAAGCTGCTGATCCAGATGGGGATCGCCGTCGCGGTCATCGCCGTGGTGGCCGTCGCCATGGTGATGTGGGCGGGCTCGCGCAAGGAGACCCCGGTGGCCGAGCCGAGCGCGAGCACGCCCCCCACGCCCGTCCTGACGCCGGACGTCGCGCCGCCCGCCCGCCCGACCTCCGAGCCGCCCCGAGCCAGCCCCACCGACCTCACCCCCGGCGACACCGCCACCAGCCTGGTCCAGACCGTCGGCCCCAAGGCGACCCTGGGCTCCGGGCAGACCCCGGCGGGCGGCTGGGACCACTGGCTGGTGAAGTTCGACGAGGCGGTGACGGCCCAGGAGGACATCGGCGACATCGATCCCCATGTCGCCGAGAAGGTCCACGACAAGCTCAGGAAGGCCGCCAAGAAGCTCCAGGACGGCCATTTCGAGCCCGCCCGCGGCCAGATCGCCGGCGTCTACCGGGACCTGCGCAACGCCCAGGTGAAGGGCGACGTCCCCCTGTCGGGCCCCCTCGCCTCCTTCCTGGACGACTTCGCCGTCTCCTGACCGTGACGGGGGCGGGAGGCCCGTGGTTTCCCCTCTCCTGGCCGGGTGGGGCAGGGGCCGGGGCGCGCGTACATTGGCGGGATGACCATCGACCACGCGGCGCGCCGGGCACGCCTGGCCGCCGCGCTGCCCGCCCACGAGGTCCCCGCGCTCCTCGTCACCTCTCCCGTCAACGTCCGCTACCTCACCGGGCTGGTCAGCTCGAACGCGGCCGTCCTGGTCAGGGCGGACGGCTCGGCGCTGCTGGCGACCGACAACCGCTACATCGACAAGACCCGCGCCCTGGACGTGCCCGCGGTCGAGGCGCCCGACGTGGCCGGCCGGCTGGCCGCGCCGGGCGTGGGCATCGAGGCCGCCGCCATGACCGTGGCGACCTTCCGCCGCCTGGAGGCGGGCCTGGCAGAGACCGGAGGCGACGGCGAGGGCCAGGGCCTGGTGCCGCTCGGCCCGCTGGTCGAGGAGCTGCGCGCGGTCAAGGACGAGGCGGAGCTGGAGCTCATCCGCACCGCCTGCGCCCTGACCGACCAGGCCTTCGCCGACGTGCTCCCGATGGTCGCGCCGGGCCTCACCGAGCGCGCCCTGGCCCGTCTCCTCGACAACCGCATGACCGAGCTGGGCGCCGACAAGCCGGCGTTCGACACGATCGTCGCCGCCGGCGAGAACGGCGCGATCCCGCACCACGCCCCCACCGACCGCGAGCTGCGCGCCGGCGACCTGGTCACGATGGACTTCGGCGCCCGCTACCACGGTTACCACGCCGACATGACCAGGACGGTCTGCCTGGGCGCGCCCGCCGCCTGGCAGCGCGACCTCTACGACCTGGTCAGGCGCGCCCAGCGGGCCGGCCGGCACGCCCTGTCCCCGGGAGCCCGGGCCAAGGACGTCGACGCCGCCGCCCGCGGCCTGATCGAGGCGGCGGGCCACGGCGAGCACTTCCGGCACGGCCTGGGCCACGGCGTCGGCCTGGAGATCCATGAGGACCCGTTCCTGGGCCCCTCCAGGACCGGTAGACTAGAGGATCGAGTTCCGATCACCGTCGAGCCTGGGATCTACCTCCCCGAGCGGGGCGGGGTTCGCATCGAGGACACCCTCGTGACCCGTGAGGGCGGGCCGGAACTTTTCACCAAGACCACCAAGGAGCTGCTCGTCCTTTAGAGCGGCCACACGCGGGAGAGAACGAGTGGCGACGACCAACGACCTCAAGAACGGCATGGTGCTGAAGCTCGAGGGCGGTGAGCTCTGGAGCGTTGTCGAGTTCCAGCACGTCAAGCCGGGCAAGGGCGGCGCGTTCGTGCGCACCAAGCTCAAGAACGTCCTCTCCGGCAAGGTCGTCGACAAGACCTTCAACGCCGGCGTGAAGGTCGACGTGGCCAACGTCGACAAGCGCGAGATGCAGTACTCCTACAAGGACGGCGACGACTTCGTCTTCATGGACACCGAGACCTACGACATGGTCAACGTGCCCGCCCGCACCGTCGGCACCGCCGCCAACTACATGCTGGAGAACACCCTCGCCACGATCGCCTTCAACGAGGGCTCGGCGCTCTACGTCGACCTGCCCGCCGCCGTGGAGCTGCTGATCTCCAACACCGAGCCCGGCCTGCAGGGCGACCGCTCCACCGGCGGCACCAAGCCCGCCACGCTGGAGACCGGCGCCGAGATCAAGGTGCCGCTGTTCATCACCACCGGCGAGAAGGTCAAGGTCGACACCCGCAGCGGCGAATACCTCGGCCGGGCCTGAGGTGTCTGCACGCGGCAAAGCACGCAGGCGCGCCCTTGACATCCTCTTCGAGGCCGAGCTGCGCTCGGAGGATCCGCTGAAGATCCTCGCCGAGCGCGTCGAGCGGCAGGAGCCGCCGGTCAACGAGTACACCTCGGCCATCGTCGAGGGCGTCGCCCGCCACCATGCCCGCATCGACGAGCTGATCACCACCTACTCCGAGGGCTGGACACTCGACCGCATGCCCGCCGTCGACCGCAACCTGCTGCGCGGCGGCACGTACGAGCTGCTGTGGATGCCCGGCGTGCCGGAGGGCGTGGTCATCAGCGAGTGGGTGCACCTGGCGGGCGAGCTGTCGACCGACGAGTCGCCGCAGTTCATCAACGGCCTGCTGGCCCGGTTCAAGCAACTCAAGCCAAGCATCACCCTTTAGACAAAGGCCGCGAAGGCCGTTTCGGAGTACGTTCCACTCAGGCGATCCGTACGGCTCGCGACGAGGCGGCGGGAGGCGCGCCGGCGCGGCCTTCCGGTGCGGTCCCGGGCCTGGCCGCGGGGCCGTGAGCCGGTCCGGGGAAGTGGCGCGTCACCAGCCGCGACGCGCCCTTTTCCGGCCCTGTCCGCCCTTGTCCGGCTTTCTGTGTGAGCATCGGTCCATGGTGACCGAAGACGAGGTGCGCGCCCTCGCCCTGGCGCTCCCCGAGACCGTCGAGAAACCCATGTACGGCACGCCCGCCTTCTACGTGCGCGGCAGGTGGTTCGCCCGGATCACGCAGGAGGACGGCGTGCTCGCCGTGCCGGTGGGCGGCGTGGAGCTCAAGCACGAGCTGATCGCCGCCGTCCCCGGCACGTTCTTCGCCACGCCCCACTACGACGGGCACGCCGTGGTGCTGGTGCGCCTGGCGGCCGTGGCGGCCGGCGAGCTGGCCGAGCTGCTGACCGACGCCTGGCGGCTGCGCGCGCCGAAGAGGATCGCGGCAGCCTTCGACGGTTAGGGTCCGGCCTGCGGGCGACGCCGCGTACGGCGTAGGCTGGGCCCGTCCGCACAGGGCGAGGGCCGCCCGCGGAGGAGAGAGAGGCGAGCCGACGTTGCGAGCAGAAGGCGTCACCACGAAGACCCCGGCGGTGCGCACCGCCGTCGTGTGGGGCGCGTTGCGGTCGGTGCTGGCCGAGCGTGCCGAGGCCGTCGGCCGGGCCGCGCTCGACATCGTCGACGCCGGCGGGGGCACCGGCGGGTTCGCCGTGCCGCTGGCCGAGCTCGGCCACACCGTCACCGTCGTCGACCCCAGCCCCGACTCGCTGGCCGCGCTGGAGCGCCGGGCCAAGGAGAAGGGCGTGGGCGTGCGCGGCCTGCAGGGCGACACCGCCGACCTCGGCGACCTGCTCGACCGCGACAGCGCCGACCTGGTCCTGTGCCACAGCGTCCTGGAGTACGTCGACGACCCCACCGGCGCGCTGGCCGCCGTCGCCGGGCTGCTGCGCCCGGGTGGCGCCGTCAGCGTGCTGGCCGCCAACCCCGTGGCCAGCGCGATCCACCGGGCGCTGGCCGGACAGTTCGACGAGGCCAGGGCCGTGCTGGCCGACCCGCGCGGCACGTGGGGCGACCGCGACCCCACGCCGCGGCGTTTCACCGCCGAGACCCTGGCGCGGCTGCTGACCGCCACGGGCTTCACCGTCGGCGCGGTCCACGGCGTGCGGGTCTTCGCCGACCTGGTGCCCAGCCGGCTCGTCGACGGCGAGCCCGGCGCGGCCGACGCGCTCGTGGCGCTGGAGCAGGCCGCCGCCGTCCACCCCGTGCTGCGGGACGTCGCCACCCAGGTGCACGTCCTCGGCCACCGCCCCTAGTCTGGAACGTCTGTTCGGATAGAATCGCAGGCGTGTCCCGCAAGCAGATCACAGGCATCGGCCCCGCGCCGCGGACCGGGGTCGATGACAGCGGCTGCCCGATTCTCCACGTCGACATGGACGCCTTCTTCGCCAGCGTCGAGCTGCTGGAACGGCCGGAGCTGCGGGGCCGTCCGGTGATCGTCGGCTCGCCGGCCGGGCGCGGCGTCGTGCTCAGCGCCACCTACGAGGCCAGGGCGTCCGGCGTGCACTCGGCGATGCCGATGAGCAGGGCGCGCCGGTTGTGCCCGCAGGCCACGATCATCCCGCCCAGCCACGGCAAGTACTCCGAGGTCTCCCGGGGCGTCATGGAGATCTTCCACTCGATCACCCCGCTGGTCGAGCCGATCGCCTCCGACGAGGCGTTCCTCGACGTCGGCGGCGCCCGGCGGCGGCTCGGCCCGCCCGCGGCGATCGCCGCCATGATCAGGGAGCAGGTCCTCGACCGCTACGGCATCACCTGCTCGGTGGGGGTGGCCTCCAGCAAATTCGTGGCAAAGCTGGCCTCCAAGCAGTGCAAGCCCGACGGCCTGCTGGTGGTGCCCGAAGGGCAGGTGGTCGACTTCCTCCACCCGCTGCCGGTCGCGGCGTTGTGGGGCGTGGGGGAGCGCACCGAGCAGTCCCTCGTCCGGCTCGGCATCCGCACCGTCGGCGACCTGGCCAGGGTGCCGCTGGGCACGCTCCAGCGCGAGCTCGGGCAGGCCGTCGGCGGCCACCTGGCGACGCTGGCCTGGGGGCGCGACGAGCGTCCGGTGACCGCGCACGTGCCCGACAAGAGCATCGGCAACGAGGAGACCTTCGCGGCCGACGTCGACGATCCCGAGGTGATCCGGCGCGAGCTGCTGCGCCTGGCCGAGCGCGTGGCGGCCCGGATGCGTAAGGGCGGACACGTGGGCAGAACTGTAAGTGTGAAGCTGCGCCGGGCCGATTTCACCACGATCACCCGGTCGCGCACCCTGCGGGAGCCGACCGACGTGGCCCAGGTGATCTACGCCACCGCCTGCGAGCTGTTCGAGGCCGCCGGTCTCCAGCGGGTGCGCCTGCGCCTGGTCGGGGTCCGGATGGAGAACCTGCGCCCGGCCGGCGAGGCCACCCATCAGCTCGGTCTGGGCGAGCGCGAGACCGGCTGGCGCGAGGCCGAACAGGCGATGGACAAGGCGATCCGGAGATTTGGCCCCGATGCGGTGCTCCCAGCGTCGCTGGTACGTGGCAAGCTTGATGAAATAGAGACATGACGCCCATGTCCTACTCGATCGGTCAGTCGGGTAGGAGAAGGATGTCGCGATTTTGGGGGAAGGGGTGCGAGATGGTCCACAATGGAGCCATGACGTCACCTCCGGTTTGGTCTGCGTTGGACGTTTGCTTTCGCCTACGTCTACAGCCTCGTATTCTGGGGATAACCGACCGCGAGGTTCGGACACCCCGTGTCGTCCGTTGCCGTCTTCCCCGTCCTGGGGCTGTCCTTGGGAGGCGCCGTGCCGCTCTCTGAGCACGAGCAGCGCTTGCTCGACCAGATCGAGCAGGCCCTCTACGCCGAGGACCCGAAGTGGGCCAACACCGTAAGGATCAGTGACCCGCGCAGCCATTACAAGCGTCGCCTGATCAAAGCCTCCATCGGCTTTGCGCTCGGCGTCGTGATCATGATGGTCGGCGTGGTCATGAGTCAGATCCCGCTCGGCGTCGGCGGTTTCGTGGTCATGCTCGCCGCGTGTCTGTGGGGTCTGTCCAGCTGGAAGCGCATGAACGGGTTCGGCGACTCGCCGCCGGCCCAAGGCGCCGGCGCCACGGGCAGGCAGCCCCGGCGCGCCAACCGGGGCACCTTCATGGAGCGCATGGAGGAGCGCTGGCGCCGTCGTCACGACGAGCGCTGACCTCCTCGCCGCTCCTCACCGGCCCCGAACCTTCCGCCCTACGCGAACGTGCGGCCGTTCCCCTTCCGGGGAGCGACCGCACGCTCGGTCCTGGGCAGGCGGCTCAGGCGCCCTTGTGGGCCGCCGTCCGCCGCAGCCTGATGTTCTCCAGCAGGTCGAAGCCGTCCAGCAGGCGCTCGCCCAGCGCCCGCAGCCGCCGCAGCGTCGAGGGCGGCAGCAGCACCGCCCGCATCCGCCGTCCCCGCGACACCGTCGCCGCCAGGGCCTGCCGCACCTTGCGCAGGTCCTTTCTCATGGGCCCGATCGTGCCCGGGTCCCTGGCGAACAGCACCCGCTCGACCGTCGTCGCGATGGCCGTCATGGCGGCCGCCGACTCGGCGTCGAACTCGTACTGCCGGCTCAGCCGCCGGGCCAGCGCCCTCGGGGTCTCGCTGGCGCCGCGGGTCATGCCGTAGTCGCACAGCACGTCGTCCAGCTCGGCCCACACGGCCGCGATCGACGGGTGGTGGGCGGTCGCGATCCTGGCCGTCAGGTCGTCGGCCGGTTGCGAGACCTTCCAGCCCAGCGCGCGCACCCGCCGGTTCCTGGTGAGCAGCCGCAACGCCGCCGGGACCAGCAGGAGCAGCAGCAACGCGCCCGCGCCGATGCCGATCTTGCCGATCAGCGGCATCGAGTCGTCCGGCGGCAGGCCGCCCGTGGCGATCAGGCCCTCACGGTCGAGCTCGCGCGGGTTGCGCCGGGTGGAGGGGTTGATCGGGTCGTCGGCGCCGGACTCGGTCGCGCCGCTGCTCGGCGAGGTGGACGGCGTCGTCGAAGGCGCCGGCGGGACCGTGTAGTCCGGCACCCGCGCGCTGCCCTGCCCCAGCGACCCGGACGGCGTCGGCTCGAACGGCAGCCAGCCCACGCCCTCGAAGTACAGCTCGGGCCAGGAGTGCGAGTCGCCGGTCGTGACCGTCCAGTTGTCGCCGGCCTTCGTGCCGCCGGTGTAGCCGATCGCCACCCGCGACGGGATGCCGACGATCCTGGCCAGCACCGCCATCGAGGCCGCGAACTGCTCGCAGTAGCCCGTGCGGTCGCGCAGCAGGAAGTCCCGCAGCGCGGAGTTGCCGTGGCCCTGCGTCCGCAGGTCGTAGCGGAAGTCGCCGTCCTTGGTGAAGAACTGCTGGAGCTTCACCGCCGCCTCGTAGTTGGAGTTGGTCTGCGCCGTCAGCGAACGCGCCAGCCGGACGATCTCCGGCGGCAGGTTGTCCGGCAGCTTCAGGTAGCGCCGGTCCACGCTCGGCTGGACGCCCTCCAGCGACTCCAGCAGCTCCGGCGTGGCGGCCGGCTCGCTCGTGGCGACCTCGTACTCCAGGCCGGCCGCCTCGTCGGGGATGGAGAAGACCATCAGCGTGCCCACGTCGGCGCGCCAGTCGCCGTCCACCCGGATCTGCCGCGGCGGGTACGGCAGCGGCAGGAACTGTAGCCGCTCGATCTCGTCGCTCATCCGGATCCTGGTGACGACGTTGCTGACCTTCGTGCTCGCGCTCAGCCCCGGAGGCGGCGGCAGCGGCCCGTTCTCCGTCCTGTTGTCCGGCGAGCCCTTCGGCTCGGTCATGCCGAACTGCTGGCCGTCGAAGGTGTCCAGCGCGTAGATCCGCAGGTATCTGGGCTTGTCGTCGTTGTTGTTGTAGGTGAGCACCACGCGCCGCTCGGGCAGTTCGAGCTGCCCCCGCAGGCTGGCGATCGGGCTCGCGATGCTGATCGAGTTGCCCTTGCCGCCGCCCCGGCCGCCCACGCCGAACTGGAAGAAGGAGACCGGCTCCATCACCGGCAGCGCGGCGGGCAGCAGCACGGCCAGCGCGATGGCGGCGAACCCGATGCGCTTGCCCGACAGCCGCAGTCCGCTGGTGTCGGCCCTGGCCCCGCCGGTGTCCGGACGCGGCCCGGTCGCCGCCCTGGTCCGGCGGACGAGCACCGCCCGTCCCCAGTGGCCCACCCGCTCGCGCCCGTCGGCGATCAGCAGGCTGACGAAGCCGAGCGCGGCGATGATGAAGGCGGGCCAGCTGATCGGCTCGGCCAGGATCGTCGCCGGGACCGTGGCCAGCGCCAGCAGCGGCAGCCCGGCCAGCGCCGCCCGCCGCAGCCGCGCGGCGAGCAGGTCCACGGCGATCGCGATGACGCCCACGCCGCCCGCGGTCAGCAGCGTGATGCCGTCCGTGGACGGCACGGGCGCGGCGTAGCGCTGGATGTCGGCCCAGCCGACCCCGAGCAGCCGGCCCAGCTCCCACACCGACTCCTTGGTCGGGATCACCAGCGCCCACGCCTTGCCGGAGGCGAAGACCACGGTCAGGAAGATCCATAACGCGGCCAGCCCGGCGAGCGGCGCGGCCCAGGCGGGCAGCGACAGGCGGGAGCCGATCACCCCGGCGGCCATCACGGCCAGCACCGCGCCGAGCGACGTCCAGAACCAGGCACCGCCCTGGAAGAGCGGATAGAGCAGGATCGCCGCGGTGAACGCGGCCACACCCGAGGCGGCCGTCAGCCTCATGCCGCACCTCCCGTGGGGTTGAGCGCGTACCTGCCGCGGTTGGCGGCGTCCGGCCAGACCGAGGCGATGGAGGTGCCGGCGGGCAGGCGGACGATCCGCCAGCCGTAACCGGCCAGGACGCCCTGAACGGCGTCGAAGTTCTCGTGCGAGCCCCGGCCGGCGCCCTCCCAGGTGCCGGCGTCGAGCAGGACCGCGACACCGGTGACGCCGCTGTGCCGCAGCCTGGCCAGCTCCCTGGCCTCCTCGGGGTCGAGCGCGCCGAGCACGGCCACGATCAGGCCGTCGCCGCCGCCCTGGCGCAGGGCCGAGACGCCCATCTCCAGCGAGCGGGCCGAGCTGTGCCGCACCACGGCGAGCGTGTCCAGCAGCGAGTAGCTGAGACCCTGGTCGGTCAGGTGCTCGGCGCCCTGGTCGGTCACCAGCCGCAGGCCCAGACCCTCGTGGGCGAGATGCACGCCGATCGAGGCCGCGGCCGAGACCGCCACCTCGAAGGAGGAGCGCGGACCCTCGCCGCGGTGGGCGTGCCTGCGGGTGTCCAGCAGGAGCGCGCCGCGGCTCTGCCACTGCTGCTCCTCGCGGCGCACCATCAGCTCGCCGTGCCGGGCGGTCGAGCGCCAGTGCACCCGGCGCAGGTCGTCGCCCTGCCGGTACTCGCGCGGCGCCACGTCGTCGTCGCCGGCCGCGGCCACGCTCCTGGTGCGGCTGTCACCGCCGCCCGTCCACTCGCCCGACAGCCGTACGTGCGGCAACGCCACCACCTGCGGCGTCACCACGAGCGTGTCGCTGATCGTGAACGCCCGGGTCAGCTCCACCAGCCCGAACGGGTCGGCGATGCGCACCGACAGCGGCCCGATCGTGTACCTGCCGCGCAGGTCGGACCGGACCCGGTAGTCGATCTCCCGCACGCCCTTGGACTCGACCCGGTCGAGCACGAACCGCGGCCGCACGCCCAGCGCGTACGGCACGGTGTCCTCGATCAGCAGCAGCCCGGTCGGCAGCCTGGTCACGTTCTCCAGGCGCAGCGTCACCGTGGCCTCCCCGCCCACCTCCGCCCTGGGCGGGTCCAGCCTCCGCGCGCAGCTCAGCCGGTACCTGGTACGTGCCACCACCAGCGCGGCCAGCAGCGGCAGCGCCGTGACCAGCACGCCGATCCTGAACAGGTCGTTCTCGCCCAGGATCAGCGCCATCAGCAGCGCCGCGATCCCCGAGGCCAGGAACGACCTGCCGCGGGAGGTCAGCGCCCGCAGTCCGGCCCTCACGACGCTCGCGTCTCCGGCACCGGCACACGCCTGACGAGGTCGGTCACCACCTGCTCGGGCAGCCGGCGCTGGCCCTGAGCCTCGACGCTGGGCAGCAGCCGGTGCGCCAGCACGGGCACGGCCAGGTCCTGCAGGTCGTCGGGGATGACGTAGTCGCGTCCGGCCAGCGCCGCGTGCGCCCTGGCCGCGCGGACGAGCTGCAGCGTGGACCGGGGGGAGGCGCCCAGCCGCAGGTCGGGGGAGTGGCGGGTGGCCACGACGAGGTCGATGGCGTACTTCTTGACCGGCTGCGAGACGTACACGCCGCGCACGGCCTCGATCAGGGCGCGCACCTCGGCGGTCGTGGCGACCGGCTCCAGCTTGTCCAGCGGCGAGGTGCTGCCGTGCACGTCGAGCATCTCCAGCTCGGCGGTCGGCTCCGGGTAGCCCATGGCGACCCGGGCGGTGAACCGGTCGCGCTGGGCCTCGGGGAGGGGATAGGTGCCCTCCATCTCGATGGGGTTCTGGGTGGCGATCACCATGAAGGGGGCGTCCAGGGGGTACGTCACGCCGTCCACGGTGACCTGGTGCTCCTCCATGCACTCCAGCAACGCCGACTGCGTCTTGGGGGAGGCGCGGTTGATCTCGTCGCCCACGACGATGTTGGCGAACACCGGCCCGGGCTTGAACTCGAACTCACGCGTCTGCTGGTTGTAGGCGCTGACCCCGGTGATGTCACTGGGCAACAGGTCGGGCGTGAACTGCACGCGGCGCACCGGGCAGTCGATGGACCGCGCCAGAGCCTTGGCGAGCATCGTCTTGCCGACCCCCGGCACGTCCTCGATCAAAAGGTGGCCCTCGGCGAGCAGGACGGTCAGTGTGAGACGGACGGCGTCGCTCTTTCCCTCGATCACCGACTCGATGGCCTGCCGAATTCGGTGGGCGGTGGAGACCAGCTCGTCAAGCTGGGGAGGGACGTCATGGGTTAGTGCCACCAGGCCTCCATAGTGCGACGGCTGTCCCGCACGGTGCCATTACGGGAGCCATGCCATTCCTTTTCCATTGTCTGTACGACCCTACGACGCTGCGGGTTCTTGAGCGACATTTGTGGATATTCCAGGGAACCCCGCTGATGTTCCTGTTCTTGTCGCATAGCAGTGCGAATCCCGTGACACTGCCCCCTCGGCGGCCCCACTTTCCTCCACCCCCGCCTTGGCGCCCGCCGGGAGCCCCTATACCGCCGGTCTTTCCAACCCTCGACACGCCCATGAGGGTTGGCCCGCCCCCCGGCGCCCCCCACCCCCGCTCCACCGCTCTGACCTGCGGTAACGCAACGGAAACTGATGATGAAGACGGTTCGAATCAGTTGACGGTGGGGAGAAGTGGAGTATGGTGGTGCGCAGTGGAGGGCCCGGTGCACCAGCGCTGAGCGCTTCGCTGAGGCACGGGAGGTGGCGCCGATGTTCCTCGGCACCCATCAACCGCGTCTTGACGACAAGGGACGGCTGTTCCTGCCGGCTAAGTACCGTGAGGAGCTGGCGGAGGGTCTTGTGATCACCAAAGGCCAGGAGCGATGCCTCTACGTCTTTCCAGTAGAGGAGTTCCAGCGCATAACCGAGGCTCTCAGCACCGCCCCGGTCACCGCCAAGGCGGTGCGTGACTACAGCCGCGTCTTCTTCGCAAGCGCGTCCGACGAGAAGCCAGACAAGCAGGGACGCGTCACGATCCCGCAGAGCCTGCGTCAATACGCCGGCCTGGAGCGTGACTGCGTCGTCATCGGGGCCAACACCCGGTTGGAGATCTGGGACTCGCAGGCTTGGGACACCTATCTCAACGCGCAGGAGCAGGCGTTCGCCGATCTGTCGGAGGAGGTGCTGCCAGGGATCTTGTAGTGACCACGGTCGATCCGTCGGTGATGTCGTTCGGCGAGGTCTCCACCCGCAACCACTGCCTGCCAACTGATGCACCTTCCCCGGTGTCAGAGGGCGGGCGTCCACGAAGAGGGTGCGGATGGGGACCTGGCCGGACGGCGCCGGGTGGGGACCCAGGAATGACTGACGATTGACCGATACGCGTCATCCGCGAGCAGGACGCGAGAGGGGGGGTTGGAGATGGACGACAACGCAGGCACGGGCGGTCACGTTCCGGTGATGCTCGACCGCGTACTGGAGCTGCTGGGCCCGGCGCTGTCGGGGCCGGAGCCGGTCGTCGTCGACGCCAATCTCGGGCTCGGCGGCCACTCCGAGGCCCTGCTCGCCGCCTTCCCGTCCCTGCGCCTGATCGGGATCGACCGCGACCCGTTCGCGATCGACTTCTCCACCCGCAGGCTCGCCCCCTACGCCGGCCGCACCACCCTGGTCCACGCCTCCTCGGGCGACCTGGCCCAGATCGTCGCCGAGGCCGGGCATCCCACGGTCCACGGCGTGCTGTTCGACCTCGGCGTCTCCTCGCCGCAGCTCGACGAGGCCGAACGCGGCTTCGCCTACTCCTACGACGCCCCGCTCGACATGCGCATGGACACCGAGCAGGAGCTGACGGCCGAGCGGGTGGTCAACACCTATCCGGCCGCCGACCTGGCACGAATCCTGCGCGACTACGGCGAGGAACGTTTCGCGCCGAGGGTCGCGGGGCTTATCGTCAAGGAACGCGCCAAGGAGCCCATCACCTCCACCAAGAGACTCGCCGACATCGTGCGCGACGCGATCCCCGCGGCGACCAGGCGCACCGGCGGCAACCCCGCCAAGAGGACTTTCCAGGCGCTGCGCATCGAGGTCAACGCGGAGCTGTCCGCCCTGGAGGCGGCGCTGCCCGCGGCGCTCGACGCGCTGGCGCTGGGTGGGCGGGTCGTCGTGCTCTCCTACCACTCCCTTGAGGACCGGCTCACCAAGCAGGCCCTCACGGCGCGAACCAAGGACACCAGCCCGCCAGGGCTGCCTGTCCCGCTACCGGCACACCAGCCGAGGTTCCGCCTGCTGACGAGGGGAGCCGAGCTCCCCAGCGATGAAGAGCTCGCCCGCAACCCGCGGGCGGCCTCGGCCCGGCTACGGGCGGCAGAGAGGATCCGCGTTGACGATTGAGCAGGAGACCGGCCGGGTCGCGCCCGTCCGCCGCGCCATGCCCAAGCCGGGCACGCGCAGGCCGGGCGTCTCGCACCAGACCAAGCCGCGGCCCCGTCCTGACACCGGCGACCGGCGGCCGGCGGCCGCGCGTCCCGGCGAGAGCGCCGCGCCCGCGCGCCGTCCCGCCGCGCGGCGGCCCTCGACCAAGCGGCAGCGGGCGCCGTTCGTGCTGCTCGTCGTCGGGTTGATGTGCGGTGGGCTGGTGAGCCTGCTGCTGCTCAACATCATGCTCAACCGCGACGCCATCACCGACGCCAAGCTGCGTGAGGAGATCGCGGTGGCCCAGCAGGAGAAGGAAGCGCTCCGGCTGGAGTACGAGCGCAAGATGCAGCCCCAGAACATCGCCGACCGCGCCGAGGCGCAGGGCTACCACCTGGACAAGAACCTGCGGCCCTGGGACAAGGGCGAGCCGAGTGTCCCGGCGGTCCCGGAGCGGTGAGGGATTCAGGCGGCAGGGGACAGCGTCCCGGCCGCGGCGCTGGCGGCGCCGGCTCTCCTGGAGGGCCCGGCGCCGCTCGTCGTACGCCGGGCGGTCCGGGGCGGGCAGGGCGAGGGGGCTCCGCCCGTTCTGACGGGGCGGGCCGCCCGGGGGCGCCGGACGACTCGCCGCGCAAGCGTCCCCCCGATCCGTTCGACCTGCCGTTCGACGACGACCTGAGGGGCCGCCGGCCCCACGACCCCGACGACGACGCGCGCGGCAGCGCCCGCCGTGACTCCGCGGGCGGCTCCCGCGGCCGGCAGCGCCGCGACGACGGCGACCGCGCCCGGCCCCGCGACGACGAGGGCACCCGTTCGCGCCGCGACCCGGGCGACGGCCCACGCCGCCGTCCGCGCGACGACTCCCGCGACGAGTCCCGCAACCGCGCCGCCTCCCACGGGCGCGACGACGACGACCGCCCGCGCGGGCGCACCCCGCAGAGCCGCGACGGCGACGACCGTCCACGTGGCCGTGCCGTGCCGCAGGAGGGGTCGCGCCGTCGCGGCGACGGCCCCGGCCCCGACCAGGCCCGCGGCTCAAGATCTGACCAGGGGCGCGGCTCCCGGCCCGACCCGGCGCGTGGCTCGCGATCCGACCAAGGACGCGGCTCGCGGTCCGACCCGGCGCGTGGCTCGCGGTCCGAGCCTGCGCGGCCCGGTTCGGGGCCGGGCCAGAGCCGGAGCTCCCGGCCCGACCAGGGGCGCGGCGGCAGGCCCGGTCAGACCCGCGGTCCCGGGGCCGGTCAGGGGCGCGGTCCGGCGTCCGGCCAGGGGCGCGCCTCCGGGCTGGACCAGGCGCGCGGGCGTGAGCGCGGCATGCTCCGCCGCGGCGCGGACGTGCCGCCCCCCAGGGGCCCGCGCCGCCCGCCCACCCCGCCGCGCCCGCCGCGGCCCCCGCTGGTGCTGCGCCTGGGCAGCCCGCGCCGGCGCATCAACATCGGCCTGATCGGCATGACGTTCATCCTGTCGATCTTCGCCGGCCGGCTGATCCAGATGCAGGGCCTCGACTCCAAGGTCTACGAGGCCGCCGCCGTCGGCCAGCGCCAGCACGTCGAGGAGATCCCCGCCAAGCGCGGCACGATCACCGACGTCAACGGCAACGCGCTGGCCCGTACGTCGGAGGCCCGCGAGGTGTCCATCGACCCCTCCAAGGTCCCCGCGGACGTCCGCGCCAACGTCGCCGCGATCCTGGCCAGGCAGCTCGGCAAGACCGTGGAGGAGATGACCGCCAAGCTGTCCAGGACCGGCAGCCGCTACCAGCTCCTGGCCCGAGACGTCGACCCGGTCGTGGCCACCCGCCTGCTCCAGGCCCGCGTGCCCGCCCTCAGCACGAAGAAGACCTACCGCCGCGACTACCCGGCCGGCGACCTGGCCGGCAGCCTCATCGGCTTCGTCGGCGACGAGGGCAACGGCCTGGGCGGCATGGAACAGGCCAAGAACACGATCCTGGCCGGGCGCGACGGCAAGCAGCGCGTCGAGACCGGCCGCGACGGCCTGCGCATCCCCATGACCAGCAGCGAGCGCACCGCGCCCGTCAACGGCCAGGACGTGCGGCTCACCATCGACCGCGACATCCAGTGGGCCGCCCAGAAGGCGGTCGCCGAGCAGGTGCGCGAGTCGGGCGCGAGCAGCGGCGCGGTCATCGTCATGGACGTGCGGACCGCCCAGATCATCGCCATGGCCAACGCGCCCGAGCTCGACCTGGGCAACTGGCGCAGGGCCCCCGCGTCCTCCTACGTCAACAAGGCCGCCGCGGACGTGTTCGAGCCCGGCAGCACCAACAAGGTGATCACCGCCGCCGCCGCGCTGGAGGCCAAGGAGGTCACCCCCGACACGGTGTTCCAGGTGCCCGACAACATCAGGTGCGCCGACCGGGTGCTGCGCGACGCCCACGCCCACAAGCCCGAGGCGATGACCTTCCGGCAGGCCATGGCCCAGTCCAGCAACGTCGCCACGATCATGGCCGCCCGCAAGGTCGGCAGCGAGCGCCTGTACGCGATGCTCAGGGCGTTCGGGTTCGGCAGCACCCCGGCGGGCGGCGTGCCCAACGCCGAGGCGGGCCTGCTGCCCAACTACAAGAACTGGTCGGGCAGCCAGAGCTGCACGGTCGCCTACGGCCAGGGCGTGTCGGTGACCGCCCTGCAGACCGCCAGCGTCTACCAGACCATCGCCAACGGCGGCGTCCGCGTCGATCCGCAGATCGTGGCGGGCACCACCGACGCGTCCGGCAGGTTCGTCCCGGCTCCCGCGGGCAGGCAGACCAGAGTGGTGAGCGAGACGACGGCCAAGGAGATCACGACGATGCTGGAGACCGCGGTGAGCGCCGAGGGCACCGGCGCGCTGGCCGCCATCCCCGGCTACCGGGTGGCGGGCAAGACCGGCACCGCCGACCGCTACGACGCCGAGCTGGGCCGCTACGACGGATACACGGCCTCCTTCGCCGGGTTCGCGCCCGCGGACGCGCCCCGGCTGGTGGTGCTCTCGGTGCTCCAGAACCCCAAGAACGGCCATTTCGGCGGCCAGCTCGCGGCCCCCGTGTTCAAGGATGTGATGACGTTCGCCATCAAGAGCAGGAAGATTCCTCCCACAGGCTCGGACGCGCCGCCGGTGCGTACGCGCGCGGGACAGTGAGCAGGGAAGGTACGCTCTCGCCGTGCGTCCCCCGTCGTCTATGCGTCCCAAGACCAGCCCGCCCCGTCCGCTGACCGGGCTCGCGACCATGCTCGACGCCGATTCCGGCACGTCGAGGTCGCCCCATGCCGCCCTGACCGGCGTCACCATCGATTCCCGCGCCGTGCAGCGCGGCGATCTCTACGTGGCGCTGCCGGGCAACCGCGTGCACGGCGCGACCTTCGCCGCAGAGGCGATGGCGCGCGGAGCCGTGGCCGTCCTCACCGACCCGGCCGGGCGGGAGGCCGCCGTGGCCACCGGCCTGCCGGTGCTGATCGTGCCCGATCCGCGCGCGCTGCTCGGGCAGGTCTCCTCCTGGGTCTACGGCCAGCCGGCCCACGACGTCCAGGTCATCGGGGTGACCGGCACGAGCGGCAAGTCCACCACCACCTTCATGGTGGAGGCCGGCCTGCGGGCGGCCGGCCACACGACGGGCCTGGTCGGCGGCGTCGAGATCGCCGCCGGAGACCTCCGCTTCGAGCCCACGCTGACCACGCCGGAGGCCCCGCAGCTGCACGCCCTGTTCGCGCTGATGCGCGAGCAGGGGGTCACCGCGGCCACCATGGAGGTCTCCAGCCACGCGCTGGCGCTCGGCCGGGTCGACGGCATCTTCTACGACGTCGCGCTGTTCACCAACCTCTCCCAGGACCACCTCGACTTCCACAAGGACTTCGAGGACTACTTCGCCACCAAGGCCAGGCTGTTCCAGCCCGAGCTGAGCCGCGTCGGCGTGACCAACATCGACGACCCGCACGGCCGGGAGCTGCTGCACCGGGCCAAGGTGCCGATGACCACGTTCTCGGCGCTCGGCGACCCGGAGGCGGAGTGGCGGGCGCTGGAGGTCCGGCTCGGCGCCGACGGCAGCGCGTTCCGGGTGGCCGGTCCCGGCGGGGTCGAGGCCGACGCGCAGATCTCGCTGCCCGGCCCCTTCAACGTCGCCAACGCGCTCGGCGCGATCGTCTGCCTGGTGGAGTCGGGGGTGCCGCTCCAGACCGCCGTGCACGGCGTGGGCAGCCTCACCGGGGTGCCCGGTCGCATGCAGCGCATCACCTCCGCCGAGGAGGAGTTCCAGGCGCTCGTGGACTACTCCCACAAGCCGGGCGCCGTGGAGTCGGTGCTGCGCTCGCTGCGTGAGGTGACCGCGGGCACGCTGACGATCGTGCTGGGCTGCGGCGGCGACCGCGACACCGGCAAACGCCCGATCATGGGCGAGATCGCCGCCCGGCTGGCCGATGTGGCGATTTTCACCAACGACAACCCGCGCTCGGAGGATCCGCTCGCCATCCTGGCCGCGATGATGGAGGGAGCGCTCGGCGTTCCGCCCCGCGACCGCGCCCATGTGATCATTGAGCCCGACCGCGCGGCCGCGATCGACCTGGCCGTCGGCCGGGCCAGCCACGGCGACGTGATCGTCGTCGCGGGCAAGGGTCACGAGCAGGGCCAGTACGTCTCTGGCGAAGTGATCCCGTTCGACGACCGCGAAGTGGTCGCCGAAGCGATCGACGCACGCAAGGAAAGCAGGAAGCACCGATGATCCCGTTGCCGCTGGCCAGGATCGCCGAGATAACCTCGGGCGCCCTGTCGGGCATGGCAGACCCCCGCGCCGTCGTGCGCGGGCCCGTAGTGATCGACTCACGCGCGGTGGAGCCGGGATCGCTGTTCGTCGCCCTCGCCGGCGAGCGGGTCGACGGCCACGACTACGCCGCGCAGGCGATCCGGGCCGGAGCGGTCGCCGTCCTGGCCTCCAGGCCGGTCGACGCGCCGGCGGTGATCGTCCCCGACGCCGCGGTCGCGCTGGCGGAGCTGGCCGCCGCGCAGGCCGCCGCGCTGCCGCAGGCCACCGTGATCGGCGTGACCGGCTCGGCGGGCAAGACCAGCACCAAAGACCTGCTGGCCAGGCTGGCCGGCCGGATGGGCCCGACCATCGCGCCCGTCGGCAGCTTCAACAACGAGCTGGGCCACCCGCTGACCGTGCTGCGCGCCGACGTCGACACCCGGTTCATGGTGCTCGAACTGGCCGCCCGCAACATCGGCCACATCAAGGACCTCACCCGCATCGCCCCGCCGGCGATCGGCGTCGTGCTCAACGTCGGCACCGCGCACCTCGGCGTGTTCGGCGGCAAGGAGGCCATCGCCAAGGCCAAGGGCGAGCTGGTGGAGGCGCTGCCGCGCACCGGGGTGGCGGTGCTCAACGCCGACGACCCGCTGGTGTCGCAGATGGCCTCGCGCACCGACGCGCGCGTCACGTACTTCGGGCGCGGCGAGGGCGCGGCCATCAGGGCCGAGCAGGAGACGGTCGACGGGCGCGGGCGGGCCTCGTTCACGTTGCGCACGCCGTCCGGGGCCGCGCCGGTCACGCTCCAGCTCTACGGCGCCCACGCCGTGGAGAACGCCTTGGCCGCCGCCGCCGCGGCCTACGAGCTCGGCCTGCCGGTCGCCACGATCGCCGAGGAGCTCTCGGAGGCCACGCCGCGCAGCCGCTGGCGCATGGAGGTCACCGACCGGCCCGACGGCGTCACGGTGGTCAACGACGCCTACAACGCCAACCCCGACTCGATGCGGGCCGCGTTCGACATGTTCGGCGTGATGGGCCAGGAGCGGCGGCGGTTCGCGGTCATCGCGGCGCTGCGCGAGCTGGGCGAGGAGAGCGCGGCGCTCAACGCCGAACTGGGGCGGCTGGCGGGCGCTTCGGGCCTGACGGGCCTGGTCGTCGTCGGTCCCGACGCCGGCCCGGTGCTGGAGGGCGCGAACGAGGCGGCCTCGGCCGCCGCGGGACCGCCAGGTGGCGGAGGGCCATATGCTCCCCAGATGACCCGGATCGTACATGTCCCAGATGCCGAGGCAGCGGCGGCCGCACTGGCCGGCCTGCTGCGCCCCGGCGACGCGGTGCTCGTCAAGGGCCCCCGCGCGATGGGCCTGGAACGCACGGCGGAGCTCCTTCTCGGAGGTGCCGCTCAGTGATCAACATCGTCATCGCCGGCGCGGTGGGCCTCGTCCTGTCGATGCTGGGGACCCCCTTGGCGATCAGGCTGTTCTCGCGGCGCGGCTACGGCCAGGAGATCCGCGAGGAGGGAGTGCAGGCCCACCTGGGCAAGCGCGGCACCCCCACCATGGGCGGCATCGTGTTCGTGCTGGCCGCGCTGCTGGCCTACGGCGGCTCCCACCTGGCCACGCTGTCGCCGCCGACGGTGTCGGGCATGCTCGTGCTGTTCCTGATGACCGGCCTCGGCGCGGTCGGCTTCCTCGACGACTTCATCAAGATCTACAAGCAGCGCAGCCTGGGCCTGCGCAGCGGCGCCAAGGCCCTCGGCCAGCTCGTCGTCGGCGCCGTGTTCGCCGTGCTGATCACCCGCCAGCCCAACGTCTACGGCATCACCCCCGCCGAGACCCGGCTGTCGTTCCTGCGCGACATCGGCCCCTCGATCGGCATCGTCGGCTTCACCATCTGGGTGCTGTTCATGATCGTCGGCTTCTCCAACGCCGTGAACCTCACCGACGGCCTCGACGGCCTGGCCAGCGGCGCGACCGGCGTCGTGCTCGGCGCGTACGTGCTGATCGGCAACTGGCAGCTCCGCAACAACTGCATCGACCAGCTCGGGCCCAACTGCTACTGGGTGCGCGACCCGCTCGACCTGTCGGTGGTGGCCGCGGCCGTGCTGGGGGCGCTGGTCGGGTTCCTGTGGTGGAACGCCCCGCCGGCGAAGATCTTCATGGGCGACACCGGCTCGCTGGCCCTGGGCGGCGTGCTGGCCGGCCTGGCCATCGCCACCCGCACGCAGCTCCTGCTGATCATCCTGGCCGGGCTGTGCGTGATCATCACGGCGTCCGTCATCATCCAGGTCGGGTTCTTCAAGATGACCGGGAAACGGGTGTTCAGGATGGCGCCGCTGCAGCACCACTTCGAGCTGAAGGGCTGGGCCGAGACCACGATCGTGGTGCGGTTCTGGCTCATCGCCGGGCTCTGCGCGGCGCTCGGGCTCGGGCTGTTCTACGTCGAGTGGATGCCCAAGCCATGACGTTGACGTGCGTGGCCGGGCTCGGCGTCTCCGGCACCGCGGTGGCCGGGGCGCTGGCCGGACGCGGCGAGCGGGTCGTGGTCGTGGAGGCCGTGGAGGGTGAGCGGCAGCTGGCCGCCGCGGCCGAGCTGGCCCGCGCCGGAGTCGAGACCAGGTTCGGCGAGATGGTGCTGCCCGAGGGCACGACCAGGCTCGTCACCACCGGCTGGGCCCCGCACCACCCGCTGGTCGCCGCCGCGCTGGCGGCCGGCGTCGAGGTCGTCGGCGAGGTGGAGCTGGCCTGGCGGCTGCGCCCGCCGCACGCCGCCCCCTGGCTCGCGCTGACCGGCACCAACGGCAAGACCACGGCCGTGCGCATGCTCACCTCGATCCTCCAGGCCGCCGGGCTCGACGCCCTGGCCGTGGGGAACGTGGGCGTCCCGGTCGTCCACGCCGTCGCCGAGCCGTACGACGCCCTGGCCGTCGAGCTGTCCAGCTTCCAGCTCCACTGGTCCAGCACCCTGGCCCCGCACGCCGCGGCGATCCTGAACATCGCCCCCGACCACCTCGACTGGCACGGCTCCATGGCCGAGTACGCCGCCGCCAAGGGCCGTATCTACGAACGCGCCGGCACCGTGATCTACAACGCCGACGACCCCGAGTGCGCCCGCCTGGCCGAGCCCTACCAGGGCGCCGTCGGCTTCACGCTGCGGGCGCCGCGCAGCGGCCAGATCGGCGTGGTCGAAGACCTGCTGGTCGACCGGGCGTTCGTGGCGGACCCGGTCGAGGCGGCGGAAGAGCTGGCCACGTTCGCCGACATCCGGCCGTTGGCCCCCCACAACGTCGCCAACGCCCTGGCCGCCGCCGCCCTGGCCCGCTCGCTCGGCGTGCCGTCCGAGGCCGTACGGCTGGGCCTGCGCGCCTTCAAGCCCGACCCCCACCGCCTGTCCCACGTCGACCGGGTCGGCGACGTCGACTACGTCGACGACTCCAAGGCCACCAACCCGCACGCCGCCGCGGCCGCGCTGAGCGCCTACCCGTCGATCGTGTGGGTGGCGGGCGGTCAGCTCAAGGGCGCCGACGTCGACGACCTGGTCCGGCGGGCCGCGCCCCGGCTGCGCGGCGCGGTGCTGCTGGGCGCCGACCGCGCGGCGATCGCCGAAGCACTCGCGCGACACGCGCCGAATGTCCCCGTCGTGGACATCCCGGGCCAAGACACTGGTGTGATGGACACCGTCGTCACCGAAGCCGCGCGGCTGGCCTCCCCCGGGGACACCGTGCTGCTCTCCCCAGCGGGCGCCTCGCTCGACATGTTCCCCGGCTATCCGGCACGAGGGGAGGCCTTCGCCCGTGCCGTCCACGAGCTGAGGCGGCGGCGTGAGCAGTAGCACCGGCACCGCCGGCGCCCGTCCGGCCGCCGGCGAGCCCGCCCGGTCCAAGGCCCAGGAGGGCCCGGCGAGCTGGGTCCGCGAGCAGCGCGCCGTGCTGAAGGAACTGCTCGACAAGCCGCTGACGACCTACTACCTGATCATCATGTGCAGCGCGCTGCTGCTCGCGCTCGGGCTCATGATGGTGTTGTCGGCCTCCGCGATCGAGGCCCAGCAGAAGACCGGCAACCCGTTCTCGTGGTTCATCAAGCAGTCGTTGTCGGCCGGCGTCGGCGTGCCCGTGATGTACGCCTGCTCGCGCCTGCCGCCGAAGTTCTTCCGCTGGGCGGGCTACCCGCTCATGGCGCTGGCGGTGCTGGCGCTGGTCATGGTGCTGTTCATCGGCGAGTCCGAGCTGGGCGCGCAGCGGTGGATCTACCTCGGCCCGTTCACCCTCCAGCCGTCCGAGCCGGCCAAGCTGGCGCTCGTGCTGTGGGGGGCCGACCTGCTGGCCAGACGGGCCAGGCAGGGCCGGATCGAGTGGCGGCAGATGCTGATCCCGCTCATGCCCGGCACCGCGATCCTGGTCGTCATGGTCCTGCTCGGCCGCGACCTCGGCACCACCCTCGTGCTCTTCATGATCTTCCTGGCGCTGCTGTGGGTGGTGGGGGCGCCGATCAAGCTGTTCGGCGGCATCCTGGCGCTGGCGGTGCTGGCCGCGGTCATCATGATCAAGGTGGAGCCGTACCGGATGAAGCGCATCGGGGCCTTCCTCGACCCGTGGGCCGACGCCCAGGGCGCCGGCTACCAGGCCGTGCAGGGGCAGATCGCGATGGGCTCGGGCGGCTGGTTCGGGCTCGGCCTGGGCAGCAGCCGCCAGAAGTGGAGCTGGCTGCCCCACGGCGAGAGCGACTTCATCTTCGCCATCCTCGGCGAGGAGCTCGGGCTGATGGGCACGCTGATGGTGGTGGCGCTGTTCGGCCTGCTCGGCTACGCGGGGCTGCGGGTCGCGGTCCGGGTCAACGACGGCTTCGTCCGCCTGGCGGCGGCCGCCATGGTGGCCTGGATCGTCGGGCAGGCGGCCGTCAACATGGGCGCGGTGCTCGGCGTCCTGCCCATCACCGGCATCCCGCTGCCGCTGGTCTCCTACGGCGGGTCGTCCCTGCTCCCCACGCTCGCCGCGCTGGGCATCCTGCTGTCGTTCGCCAAACGCGAGCCCGGCGCGCGCGAAGCCTTGGCCGCGCGTGGCCCCGGACCCGCCGCACGGGGCCTAAGCTGGCTTGGCCTGGGGGGTACGTCCAGAGGCCGAGTGAGACGTTAGGGAGTGACCGAGATGAGGGTGGTCCTCGCCGGTGGGGGGACGGCCGGGCACATCGAGCCCGCGCTCGCCCTTGCGGACGCGCTGCGCCATCTTGACCGGAGCGTCGGCATCACCTGCGTGGGCACCGAGCGCGGCCTGGAGACGCGGCTCGTGCCCGCCAGGGGCTACGATCTCGAACTGGTGCCGGCCGTGCCGCTGCCCAGGGCGATCACCCCGAGCCTGCTGACCGTGCCGGGCCGGCTGGCCGGGGCGATCAACGCCGTGTCGGGCGTCCTCGACCGGGTCGGCGCCGACATCCTGGTCGGGTTCGGCGGCTACGTCGCCACGCCCGCCTACCTGGCGGCCAAGCGCAAGGGCCTGCCGATCGTCGTCCACGAGGCCAATCCCCGTCCCGGCCTGGCCAACCGGCTGGGCGCCCGGCTGACCGACCACGTCTTCACCGGCTTCCCCGACGCCGCGCTGCCCAAGGCCGAGTTCATCGGCACCCCGCTGCGCCGCGAGATCGTCACGCTCGACCGGCTGTCCACCGGCGACAAGGCACGCTCCTGGTTCGGGCTGGAGAACGACCGGCCCACGCTGCTGGTGTTCGGCGGCTCGCAGGGCGCCAGGTCGCTCAACCAGGCCGCGCTGGCCGCCGCGCCGGTGCTGCGCCGGGCCGGCATCCAGGTGCTCCACGTGCTCGGGCTGAACAACACCGTCGAGCACGAGCCGCCGCCCGGCGACCCCCAGTACGTGCTGCTGCCCTACGTCGACCGCATGGACCTCGCCTACGCCGCCGCCGACGTCGCGCTGTGCCGCAGCGGGGCCCTGACCTGCGCCGAGCTGACGGCCGTGGGGCTGCCGGCCGCGTACGTGCCGCTGCCGCACGGCAACGGCGAGCAGACCGTCAACGCCGAGCGCGTCGTGCGCGGCGGCGGCGGCCTGATGGTCAACGACTCCGACCTGTCACCCGATTGGATCATCCAGAACGTGCTGCCCATGCTCCACGA
The DNA here is from genome assembly GCF_040649795.1 of Nonomuraea sp. NPDC048881. Classification (NCBI taxonomy): domain Bacteria; kingdom Bacillati; phylum Actinomycetota; class Actinomycetes; order Streptosporangiales; family Streptosporangiaceae; genus Nonomuraea; species Nonomuraea sp. NPDC048881. The sequence continues at coordinate 211,815 of NZ_JBEZGC010000009.1, read as the reverse complement.
CCCCGAACGGGTCGCCGTCATGTCGGAGGCCGCCTCCCGGCTGGGGCGCAAGGACGCCGATATCATGCTTGCCAGGAAAGTGTTGGAGATAGCCCGATGAGTCTCGTCAAGCTGGTCGATCCCGTAGCCGTCGAAGACCTCGGCCGCGTGCACTTCATCGGCATCGGCGGCGCGGGCATGTCGGGCATCGCCCGCATCCTGCTCAAGCGCGGCGTCCGCGTCACCGGAAGCGACGCGCGCAGCTCCGAGCTGGTGACCGAGCTGCGCGAACTGGGCGCGACCGTGCACATCGGGCACGCCGCCTCGCACATCAGGGACGTCGACACCGTGGTCGTATCCACCGCCATCCGCGACTCCAACCCCGAGCTGGGCGAGGCGCTCAAGCAGGGCCTGCGGATCATCCCGCGGGCCGCCGCGCTGGCCTCGGTGATGGCCGGCCGCACCGGCGTGGCCATCGCCGGCACCCACGGCAAGACCACCACCACCTCCATGCTCACCGTGGCGCTGCAGAAGTGCGGCGCCGAGCCGTCCTACTGCGTGGGCGGCCAGCTCGTCACCACCGGGCTGGGCGCCGACGAGGGCGCGGGCCGGGTGTTCGTGGCCGAGGCCGACGAGAGCGACGGCTCCTTCCTCATGCTGGCCCCCGACATCGCCGTGGTGACCAACGTCGAGGCCGACCACCTCGACAACTACGGCGACCCGCGCGCGGTGCACGACAGCTTCGCCCGCTTCGCCGACCGGGTGGGCTCGCTGCTCATCGTCTGCGCCGACGACCCGGGCGCCGCCGAGCTGGTCGGGCGGGCGCGCGAGCGCGGGCTGCGGGTCAGGACCTACGGCGAGCGGGGCGAGGACTACCGGGTGACCGGCGTGCGTCCCGACGGGTTCGGCACGGTGTTCTCCATCGAGGGCAGGGGAGACGTGCGGCTGGCCGTCCCCGGGGCGCACAACGCCCTCAACGCCACCGCCGCCATCGCCGTGGCCGACGAGCTGGGGCTGGCGTTCGAGGACATCAGAGACGGCCTGGCGGCCTTCACGGGGGCCAAGCGGCGCTTCGAGGCCAAGGGCGAGGCGGGCGGCGTCGCGGTGTTCGACAGCTACGCCCACCACCCGACCGAGCTGGCCGCCGACCTGCGGGCCGCGCGCGACGTCGTGGCCTCCTACTCGGGCACCGGCCGGGTCATCGCGATCTTCCAGCCCCACCTGTACTCGCGCACCCGGTTCTTCGCCGACGAGTTCGGCGCCGCCCTCGGGCTGGCCGACGAGGTCATCGTCCTCGACGTCTACGGCGCGCGGGAGGATCCCGAGCCGGGCGTGTCCGGCGCGATGGTGGCCGGGCGCGTGCCGCTGCCCGCCGAGCGGGTGGCCTACGCCCCCGACCGGGCGGCGGTGCCGGACCTGGTGGCCGGGCGGGCGCGGCCGGGTGACATCGTGCTCACGATGGGGGCGGGCGACGTGACGGAGCTCGGGCCGCAGCTCGTGGCGCGCCTGTCCTGAGCCGTACGGGCGTGGCGGGCGGGCGCCGGGCGGCCCGGCGGCGTACGTTCGAAGCCGGCGTGCGAGGAGGGCGATGAAGGCGCGTAACGCGTTCCTGGTGCTGTTGACGGCGGGGGTGGTCGGCTCGGCCGCCTGGCTGGTGTTCTTCTCGCCGGTGCTGGGCGTGCGGTCGATCGAGATCGTGGGAAATCTCACAGTGACCAGCGAGCACATCGAGCAGCAGGCCGCCGTCCCCGACCTGCATCCGCTGGCCACGGTCGACCTGGCCGACGTCCAGGCGCGCGTGCTCGGCATCCGGCAGCTCGCGACGGCGAAGGTCGACCGGGTGTGGCCGGGCACGCTCAGGATCGAGGTGGTCGAGCGCGAGCCGGTCGCGGTGATCCCCGCGGGCGGCCGGTTCGCGGTGGTCGACAAGCAGGGCGTGGTGATCGAGGTCAAGGACACGTCGCCGTTCATGCTGCCGTTGCTCAAGGTCGACCGGCCGGCCGCGGGCGACCCGGCCACCATGGCGGCGCTCCAGGTCGTCCAGGCGTTGCCGCCGGTGGTGGCGGGCAAGGTCCGGCAGGTGCGCGCCGCCTCGGCCGAGGGCGTGACGCTGGAGCTGTCCGACGGCCGTACCGTCCTGTGGGGCGGGGCCGACAGGCCGCAGGAGAAAGGCCGCATCCTGGTCTCGCTCCTGAGCCGCAAGGCCACCCTGTACGACGTCAGCTCTCCCGACGTCGTCACCTTGAAGTGATCACGAGTGTCAGGGTCTGGCAACTCCGTGGCAAGGGCATCGCGTGCCTGTGCGAGGTGGGGGTCGCGGCGTGAGAGCCTGTAGATCGGAGCTTCGGCAGAGGAAGGCCCCGACCAGGCGCGACTCCGGAGCGAATCGGACAGCCCGCGACACGCCGGACGTGCTTGCGGCGCGGTTAGTTGACCCGCCTGGTAGGGGCCTCCTACTGTCCGTATCAATCCTCAGGTTGACATAAATCTAAATCTCAACCTGAGGTTGAGAGTTACGAAAACTGAGAAAAAGCGGAGACGATCCGCACCGAAATGGCAAGTCAACGAGCGGAAAGGCCCCTCGTCGTGGCAGCACCGCAGAACTACCTCGCGGTCATCAAGGTCGTCGGCATTGGCGGCGGCGGAGTGAACGCCGTCAACCGGATGATCGAGGAGGGACTCAAGGGCGTCGAGTTCATCGCCATAAACACCGACGCCCAGGCGCTGCTGATGAGTGACGCCGATGTGAAACTCGACGTGGGCCGCGAGCTCACGCGCGGACTGGGCGCCGGAGCCAACCCCGACGTGGGGCGCAAGGCGGCCGAAGACCACCGTGAGGAGATCGAGGAGGTCCTCAAGGGGGCCGACATGGTCTTCGTCACGGCCGGCGAGGGCGGTGGCACGGGCACCGGCGGCGCGCCGGTCGTGGCCAACATCGCCCGGTCGCTCGGCGCGCTGACGATCGGCGTGGTGACCCGGCCCTTCAGCTTCGAGGGGCGGCGTCGCGCCTCGCAGGCCGAGGCCGGCATAGAGACACTGCGCGACGAGGTCGACACCCTCATCGTGATCCCCAACGACCGGCTGCTGTCGATCTCCGACCGCCAGGTGAGCGTGCTCGACGCGTTCAAGGCGGCCGACCAGGTGCTGCTGTCCGGTGTCCAGGGCATCACCGACCTGATCACCACGCCCGGCCTGATCAACCTCGACTTCGCCGACGTCAAGTCGGTCATGTCGGGCGCGGGCTCGGCGCTCATGGGCATCGGCCACGCGCGCGGCGACGACCGGTCGGTCGCCGCCGCCGAGATGGCGGTCTCCAGCCCGCTGCTGGAGGCGAGCATCGACGGCGCCCACGGCGTGCTGCTGTCGATCGCGGGCGGCTCCGACCTCGGCCTGTTCGAGATCAACGAGGCGGCCCAGCTCGTCTCGATGGCCGCCGCGCCCGACGCCAACATCATCTTCGGCACGGTCATCGACGACGCCCTCGGCGACGAGGTGCGGGTCACCGTGATCGCGGCGGGCTTCGACGACGTGCCGCCGCCGGCCGAGAAGCCGCTGCCCAGGCCGGCCGCCCGGCCCGCCGCGCAGCCCGCTGCGCCGGTGTCGTCCTCGGCCCTGCGGCCCGGTGTGCCGGCGTCGCCCAGCGTGAAGTCCGAGCCGCCCGCGCCGCGCCCTGAGCCGAGGCCCGAGCCGCGTCCAGAGCCGCGTGCCGAGCTCCGGTCGGAGCCCCGCCAGGAGTTCAGGCCGGAGCCGCGCCAGGAGTTCAGGCCCGAGCCCAGGCAGGAGTTCAGGCCCGAGTCGCGCCCCGAGCCTCGCCCGGAGTCGCGCGAGTTCAGGCCGGAGCCGCGCCCTGAGCCCCGGCCGGAGCCGCGTCCCGAGCCGGTGCGGCCGGTGGAGTCGGTCCAGCCCGCCGAGCCCGTCGCCGCCCTCGGCGACGACGAGCCGCAGGCCCCGGTCTCCATCCCGAGGCCCACGCCAGAACCGGCCAACCCGCCCACGCCCATCACCTCCCGCATGTCGGAGCCTCCCAAACGTCCTCGGGTGATCTTCGAGGAGCAGGAGGAGGAGCTCGACGTCCCCGACTTCCTCAAGTAGCTCACCACCCACCGCCGCTCCCCGCAGGCGTACGGGAGCGGCGCCGTCGTGTGTGCCGGGATCCGACCCGCGGCACGGAAAGGGGGCCATCGTGGCGTACGGCGTACAGGCCGAACTGCGGGGCGATGGAGGCAGGGAGAGGGAGACAGACGTGCGGAGGGACGAGATCGCGGCCGGTCTCACCGAGATCGAGGACCGCATCGGCGCGGCCTGCCACGCGGTGGGCCGCGACCGCGGCGAGGTCACCCTGATCGCGGTCACCAAGACCAGACCGGCCGACGACGTGCGCATCCTGTGCGAGCTGGGTGTGCGCGACGTCGGCGAGAACCGCGACCAGGAGGCCGCGCCCAAGGCGCACGAGCTGGCCGGCCTGCCGCTGACCTGGCACTTCGTCGGCCAGCTGCAGACCAACAAGGTGCGGTCCGTCGTCGGGTACGCCGACGTGATCCACTCGCTCGACCGCCTCCGGCTGCTGGAGGCGATCAGCAAGGAGGCCGTGCGGCAGGGCCGCAAGGTCGGCTGCCTGATCCAGGTGGCGCTCGACGACGACCCCTCCAGGGGCGGCGCCCGGCCCGCCGACGTGCTCGCGCTGGCCGACGAGGTGGCGCTGGCCGACGGCGTGTGGCTGGGCGGCGTCATGGCGGTCGCCCCGCTGGGGGTGGAGCCCGCCCGCGCCTTCGCCGTGCTGCGCGAGGTCGCGACCCGCGTCCAGGAGCAGCATCCGCGGGCCACGATGGTCTCCGCGGGCATGAGCCAGGACCTCGACGAGGCGGTCGCGTACGGTGCGACACACGTGCGGATCGGTACGGCGTTGCTCGGTCGTCGCAGGCCCTTCGTCAGGTAATGTCCCCTCAAGTGGGTCTTCAGGCCCATGATCAAGTAGAGGTCGATCCGCGGTGAGCTCCAAGGGGGTACGGCTGCCGCCTCGGCCCCGGCGACGGGTCCGAGCCAGTGCGACCATGAGCAGGAGGACGACGTAGCGATGGCCGGCGCGATGCGCAAGATGGCGGTCTACCTCGGTCTCGTGGAGGACGACCGCTACGAGAGGTACGAGACCTACACCGACGAGTACGCCTACGACGACGATGTCCAGCGGCCCGGCGAGGAACGGCCCGTGGCGGTCCAGGACCGCGACGAGGAGGCCGACTCCGCGGTCCCCGCGCCCAGGCCCGCCACGACGATCCTGGAGCGCCGCACGACCGACCTGGCGCGCATCACGACCCTCCATCCCCGGACCTACAACGAGGCCCGAACCATCGGAGAGCACTTCCGCGACGGCACCCCGGTCATCATGAATCTGACCGAAATGGTTGACAGCGACGCGAAGCGGCTCGTGGATTTCGCGGCAGGTCTGGTCTTCGGCCTACATGGAAGCATTGAACGTGTTACCAACAAGGTGTTCCTGTTGTCCCCTGCCAATGTCGAGGTGACCGCCGAGGACAAGGCCCGAATCGCGGAACGCGGGTTCTTCAACCAGAGTTAGAGTCTCTGTATGTCCATCGCACCCAACCGGGTCCACGCGCGGCCGGGAGGGCACACCAGAAGTGGAGGCGCGGCCGGGCCGTGGAGATCGTGAGTGGGATCTTGGTCGTAGTCCTGTCTCTGTATTTGGTACTGCTCATCGGCAGGATGATCTTTGAGACGGTGCAGGCGTTCGCCCGGCAGTGGCGGCCTTCCGGGGTCGTGCTGGTGCTGGCGGAGGCCACGTACACCGCGACAGACCCACCTCTCAAGTTCCTCCGCCGTTTCATTCCCCCGCTCCGGTTGGGTACGGTGGCCTTTGACCTAAGCTTCACTGTCCTGTTCATCGTCGTTCTGATCTTGATCCAGATCGCTGGGTCACTGGGCGGCCGGTGAGGCGGGCTGGTGGGGTGGCCGGTCGTGATCCAACTCGTGTCCGCGCTGAAGTGATTCGGGTTCACCGTCCCTCCGGACAGACTCCAAGCGCGCCAAGGAGACCAAAAAATGCCGCTGACGCCCGCTGATGTGCGGAACAAGCAGTTCAGTACCACCCGGCTGCGGCCGGGCTACGACGAGGAGGAGGTCGATGCCTTCCTCGACGAGGTGGAGGCTGAGCTCGACCGCCTGATCCAAGAGAACGAGGAGCTACGCGCCAAACTGGCCGAGTGCCTGCGTGGGAAGGTGCCGGGCGGCATGGGCATGCCCATGGCCTCCGCGCCCGTCCAGGAGCAGCCGAAGCCGGAGATGATGGCGCCGCCGCAGCCGGAGCCCATGCGGGCCCCCGAGCCGCAGCCGATGCGAGCCCCCGAGCCGCAGCCCGTGGCCATGAGCATGCCTCCCGCCGAGGACAACATGGACACCGCGGCCCGCGTGCTGGCCCTCGCCCAGCAGACCGCCGACCAGGCGATCGCCGACGCCCGCCGGGAGGCGGACGAGACGGTGACCCGCGCCCGCCGCGAGGCCGACGAGATCCTCACCAAGGCCCGCCGCCAGGCCGAGCAGGTCATCGGCGACGCCCGCGCCCGCGCCGAGACGCTTGAGCGCGACGCTCAGGAGCGCCACCGCCAGGCGATGGGCTCGCTGGTGCAGACCCGCGACGAGCTCGAGCGCAAGGTCGAGGAGCTGCGCAGCTTCGAGCGCGAGTACCGCAGCCGCCTCAAGCTCTACCTGGAGAACCAGCTCGCCGAGCTCAACGTCTCCGCGGAGGGCAGCGGCGGGTTCCCGGTCATGTCCGGTCCGCAGGGTCAGGCCCCCGCCATGTCGCACGCGGTTCCCCAGGGTGGCCAGCAGCCTCTTCCCGGTGGCCCCAACCCGTTCGGCGGCGAGGCTCCGCAGGGCGCCTTCCCCGGCGGCGACGGTCCGCACAACGACCGCCGGTAAAGTAACGGGTCACTAGGACCTGTCACTCGAAAGAGCCCCCTGTGATCCTTATCAGTGCTGGTTTGGTGCTCGCGGCGGTCGTGTTGCTGATCGCGGGCTTCGTACTGGCTAAGCCGTTCCTGATCATGTGGTCCATCGTGGTCAGCGTGCTGTCCGCGCTGTTCCTGGTGATCGGGGCGTTGCTGCGGCGTCACGAGCTGTTTCCCGGTGGTGGGCGGGCCGCTGCGCCGGCCACCCCTCCGGCCCCGCTCCCGCCGCCCGGCCTGCCGTACAACCAGACCGGTCCTGCCGGGCCCCAGCCGCACCCGCGGCCACAGCCCCACCCGCATCCGCACCCGCAGACGCTTCAGCGGACCGCCGTTCCGGCCTCCGCGCCTCGCCGCCCCGCGGCGAGCGGCATCTCGCCGGACGCGATCGTGCTGGTGATCCCGGGCCGCAAGAGATACCACGTGCCGGGCTGCCGCCAGCTGGCCGGACGGGATCACGAGGAGCTCACCTACGAGGAGGCACGCGAGGAGGGCTTCACGCCCTGCACCACGTGCCTTCCGGACGCCGCGCTCGGCGGACGGCAGTTGCCGCCTGCCGCCGACCCCGAGCCCGTCGTCGTCCCCGGCCCCGGTGCCACCCCCTCCGCCGTGGCGGAGAGCCGGGCCGAGACCTCCGCGGAGACCCGGGACCTGCGCCCGCCGGTCGTACCGCCGAAGCCCGACACGAAGGCTTCCACCCCCACCCCGGAGCCCGCCACCCCCCGCGAGGAGGGCGCCACCGGGTGGTTCGGCCGTCCGGCCGCCGCCGCGCAGGCGAGCGACCCGGCCACGTCCCCCTCCTCGCCCGCCGCCGCGCCTGACTCCGAGGTCGGTCCGGACGACGAGCAGGGGGAGATCCAGACTTCCTACTTCCGGCCGCCGTCTGAGCGTGAGCGGCCCGCGCGTCCCTCTTCGCCGGACGACGCCAAGGGCCCGTCGGCCGCCCCTTCGCGCCCTGCCGCCGCCTCCAAGGGGGCGCCGGCTTCGGGGGCGTCCAAGAGTTCGGCCGAGGGCTCGTCCGAGAGCCCGTCGGCTGAGGGTGAGGCTCCGGCCAGGTCGTCCAAGGGCGCGGCTGCGGCCAAGGCCGGTGCGGGTGCGGGTGCGGCGGCTGCGGGTCAGACGGGCGCTGACGCGGCTGGTTCCGGCAAGTCGGTCGAGAGCGCGCCGGGCAAGCCGTCATCGGCCGCCCGGCCGTCGCCCGCCGCCCGGCCCGCCGACGGGCCCACTGACCGGCCCGCCCGGCCCGCCGACGGGCCCGCCGCCCGGCCCGCACGGCCTGCCGACCGGCCTGCCGATGACGGTGAGGACGCGTCCGACCCGGACACGGCGCCGCAGCCTCGTGTGACCGCCTCCGGGCTGCCGGTCCAGCCGGAACCCTCTGGTGGGACTTCCGGGGCGTCCGAGCGGCCTTCTGGGGCTGCGCCGGCCCCTTCCGCCCGTCCAGCGGCGGCCTCCCCGGCGCCGAAGACCGGGAGCAAGGACACCGAGCCCGGCACGACCGGCAAGGAGAGCCCGGCGAAGGAGAGCCCGGCGAAGGAGAGCCCGGCGAAGGGCGAGACGCCCGGCGCCAAGCCCGGCAAGACGGGTGAGGGCTCGAAGGGCGAGGCCGGCGGCACGTCCGGTCCGGCCGGGCGTCCAAGGACGGTCAAGGTCATCACCGGCACCCGTCGCTACCACAGCGCCACCTGCCCGCTGATCAGGGGCGCGGGGGAGACGGGCGTGGAGACCATGACGATCCCCGAGGCCGAGGACGCCGGTCTGACCAGCTGCCCGGTGTGCCAGCACGACCGCGAGACGGCCAAGTAACCCCCACCCGCCCCAGACCCGCCGCGCATTGACCGACGGGCCTTCGGGGCTCAAGGACGCCCATCTCCATGGGGCGGGCTCAAGGGCCGTTCACATCAGCGGGCCTTCCGCGCTCGTCTGGCGTCCGCCAGGGCGGGCGTCAGGGGTGGGGGCTGTGGCGCAGGCGAAGGAACCAGGGGTGGGGCGGGGAGCCGTGGACTTGTGGAGGAGCCGCACCTCCAGTGCGAGGTGCCGGAGGTCGTCCCGCATGATTGTCAGGGTTGTCAGGGGACGGCGGATCCGCGGGTCGCGGCGGTGGGTCCACTCGTCCTCGGCGGACTCGTCGAGCATGAGCTGGAACCGCCAGGGTGCGCCGGGTCTGATCGCGGCGTGCACGTCCCAGCCGGTCAGGAGCCGCCGGACGGCGAGCCGGTCACGGCGCAGCGGCGCGACGAGCTCCTCCAGGGGCGCGGCCTCCCAAGGGCCCCACGGCGTGTCGATTCGCGTCATGTCCGCACTTCTCCGGACGAGGTACGCCGGGAAACCCCGAACGCCCCCGCGACCAGGCAGAGCTCACCGGGCTCTCCACGCGGCCGCCGTCCTGCTGGTGGACTTGGCCGTGACGGGCCCGGCCCGCGGGGCGGGCCACACCTGGATCAGGTACTCCTCGATGGGGGCGTCGTCGTCCCGGGGGTCGCCGTCGTCGCGGTTGCGTCCGTGGACGCGCAGCCGGTAGTCGCCCGGGCCGGGCAGTTCCAGCTGTGGGGCGGGGTTCTCGCCGTCGCCCGTCGTCGCGAAGTCCATGAACGCCGATCGCCAGGCGACGGACACCTCGGCGACGTCCTGCCAGCCGTCGGTGGTCAACGGCGGGGCGGCGTCCCACAGTTCGGCGGTGACGACGATGTCGCCGACCTCCTGGCCGCACACGACGCGCGCGCCGTCGCCGTCGGGATCGGCCTGGACCAGGCCCGTCGCGGTCATGTCCCACGCGAACTCCGTCACGAGATCCTCGCCGGTCAGGTCGACGGTGGACGCGTCCACGAACACCCGAGCGCAAACGCGGCGGATCGGAGTCGGCACAGAACTGGGTCCCTTCGGAATGCGAGAGGAGGCGAACGCGCGCGGGGGCGCCACCGAGGTGATCGGTGGCGCCCCCGCGTGGACGGATCGCGGCCCGGGTCAGGCGCGGCGGAGGTGGAACGTCAGGCCCAGGTCCTCGTCGTGGTGGGCCGGGAGGTCGTTCTGGGCGCCCTCGGTGAGGGACGCGGCCAGGACCTCGTCGGCGACCGTGCCGCCGCCGGAGCGCAGCGCGGCGGCCAGATCGGGCGAGGAGGCCGTCCACCACAGGTCGATGCGGTCGGTGATCGACAGGCCGGAGGACTTGCGGGCCTCCTGGACCAGCCGGATCACCTCGCGCAGCAGGCCGGCGCGGCGCAGCTCGTCGGACAGCTCCAGGTCGAGGGCGACGGTCTCGCCGGTGCCGGTGCCGATGGCGCCGGTCTCCACGGCCCAGCCCGCGCGCGGCTGCTCGGTGACGATCACCTCGTCGGGGCCGAGCATGATCTCGCCCAGCTCGTCCGCCTCGATCATGACGGGGGTGCCGCCACGCAGCGTACGGGCCACGCGGGTGGCGTCGGCGGCGGTCACCGCGGCGGCCACCAGCTTGGTACGCGACCCGAACCGCTTCCCGAGCGCCCGGAAGTTCGGCTTCACCGTGTACGACACGAGATCGGCGTCGAATCCGGACATGTCCTCAAGGGCCTGGACGTTCAGCTCGTCCGCCACCAGCCCCCGCAGCTCGGCGGGCAGCGACGGCCAGCCGTGCGCGCCCACGAGCGCCCGGCGCAGCGGCTGCCGCGTCTTCACGCCGGAGGAGGCGCGGGCCGAGCGGCCCAGCTCGACCAGCCGGCGGACCAGGGCCATCTGGTCCGACAGCGCCGGATCGAGCAGGTCCTGGCGCACCTGCGGCCAGCTGGTCAGGTGGACCGAGGAGGGCGCGCCGGGCGCGCGCAGCACGTCCCAGAGGTAGTCGGTGACGAACGGCGTGATCGGCGCCATCAGCCGGGTGACCGTCTCCAGGCACTCGTACAGGGTGGCGAACGCCTCGCGCGAACCCTGCCAGAAGCGGCGGCGCGAGCGGCGGACGTACCAGTTGGACAGGTCGTCGAGGAAGTCGGCCAGGCGGCGGCCGGCGCGCTGGGTGTCGTACTCGTCGAGGGACGCGGTGACCTCGGCGACCGTCCGGTGCAGCTCGGCCAGCACCCAGCGGTCCAGCAGCGGACGCTCGGCGGCCGGCGGAGCGGGCTCGGACGGGCTCCAGGACTCGGCGTTGGCGTACAGGGTGAAGAAGGAGGAGGTGTTCCACAGGGTCAGCAGGACCTTGCGGACGATCTCCTCCAGGGCGTTGTGCCCCACCCGGCGGGCCGCCCACGGCGATCCGGAGCAGGCCATGAACCAGCGCAGCGCGTCGGCGCCGTGCTGGTCCATCAGCGGGATCGGCTCCAGGATGTTGCCCAGGTGCTTGCTCATCTTGCGGCCGTCCTCGGCCAGGATGAGGCCGAGGCAGAGCACGTTCTCGTAGGAGGACTGGCCGAAGACCAGCGTGCCGACCGCCATCAGCGAGTAGAACCAGCCGCGGGTCTGGTCGGTGGCCTCGCAGATGAACTGCGCGGGGTAGACGCCCTCCGGCTTGCCGTGCTCGCCCCACTGCGCGAACGGCATCGAGCCCGAGTCGTACCAGGCGTCGATGACGTCGGGCACGCGGGTGGCGAGCTCGCCGCAGGAGGGGCAGTCGAAGGTCACGTCGTCGACGTACGGGCGGTGCGGGTCGAGCGCGGAGACGTCCTGGCCGGCCAGCGTGCTCAGCTCGGCCAGCGAGCCGACGCAGGTGACGTGGCTCTCGTCGGCCGAGCACACCCACAGCGGCAGCGGCGTGCCCCAGTAGCGCGAGCGCGACAGCGACCAGTCGACGTTGTTGCGCAGCCACTCGCCGAACCGGCCCCACTTGATGGTCTCGGGGAACCAGTTGGTGTTGGCGTTCTCCGACAACATCTGGTCCTTGACCGCGGTGGTGCGGATGTACCAGGACGGGAGCGCGTAGTACAGCAGCGCGGTGTGGCAGCGCCAGCAGTGGGGGTAGGCGTGCTCGAAGTGGGTGCCCCGGTACAGCAGGCCGCGGCGGCGCAGGTCCTCGGTGAGCTCCTCGTCGGCGTCCTTGAAGAAGCGGCCGCCGACCATGGGCACGTCGTCGAGGAACCGGCCGTCGGGGCCGATCGGGTTGACGATCGGCATGTCGTACCGCTTGATGACGGCCATGTCGTCGGCGCCGAAGGCGGGGGCCTGGTGGACCAGGCCGGTGCCGTCCTCGACGGTGACGTAGTCGCCGAGCACGACGTAGTGGGCGCCGGGGATGTCGACCAGGTCGAAGGGGCGGCTGTAGCGGGTGCGCTCCAGCTCGCGGCCGGTGCAGCGGGCCACCTCGGTGACGTCCTCGCCGAGGACCGACAGCAGCGGCTCGGCCACCACCAGCACCTCGCCGTCGGCGGTCCTGGCCGCGACGTAGGTGACGTCGGGGTGCACGGCGACGGCCGTGTTGGACACCAGCGTCCAGGGGGTGGTGGTCCAGATCAGCAGCGCCGCGCCCAGCTCGGCCAGCGGCCCGGACGTCACGGGCATGCGCACGTAGACCGACGGGCTGGAGACGTTCTCGTAGCCGCCGGGCTGGCCCAGCTCGTGGTCGGACAGGCCGGTGCCGCAGCGCGGGCAGTACGGCGTGATGCGGAAGTCGCGGAACAGCAGCCCCTTGTCGAAGACGACCTTCAGCGACCACCAGACCGACTCGATGTAGGACGGGTCCATCGTCCGGTACGCCTGGGACAGGTCGATCCAGTAACCCATGCGCTCGGTCATCTGCTCGAACGCGTCGACGTGCCGCAGCACCGACTCGCGGCACTTGGCGTTGAACTCGGCGATGCCGTAGTCCTCGATGTCCTTCTTGCCGGTCAGGCCCAGCTCGCGCTCGATGCCGACCTCGACGGGCAGGCCGTGGCAGTCCCAGCCGGCCTTGCGCGGGACGCTGAAGCCGCGCATCGACTTGTAGCGCGGGAACAGGTCCTTGAACACCCGGGCCTCGACGTGGTGCACGCCGGGCAGGCCGTTGGCGGTGGGCGGGCCCTCGTAGAACACCCAGGCGGGGTTGCCGGCGTTCTGCTCGACGGAGCGCTCGAAGATCTTCCCGTCCCGCCAGCGGTCGAGGACCTCGCGCTCGAGCGCGGGCAGGTCGACCTGCGCGGGAAGAGAGCGGAATGATGGGGAAGACATGTCGGGCGGGACCTCCACGCGTCGTCGGCCGGTTGTGGCGTGCGCGAAGGGACGAAGCCTCGCGGCTCCGCGGTACCACCCTTCTTGGCCTCCGGGGAGGCCCTCTTCATTCGCTTGCTGCCGGGTCTAGTGAGCTCTGCCGAGCCGTTCTTCCGGCGGCTCCGGGGTGATATCCCTCACAGCATCGCTCGCGGTGGGGCCCCATCAACGCCTTGCAGTCTCAAACCATAACGCAGAGTGGAGCCGAAGACTTCCAGGTTTCCTCCCGCAGCCGGGGGCGTTGGTACGCAAGGAGGAAATTTGTGGGAATGGACGTCCCCGGGGAGGAGTTGAACGGGCGAGGCGGGATAGTACGGGTGAGGTAAACCATCCGGCGGGTCGTTTGCCGTTCCGTTATGAGGATCCTAAGCTGCCCGCACCATTCACGGCCTTGATCAGCATGGAGGCAGCCATGGCGGCAGTCACGCAGACCGCTACACCGTCGATGTGGTCGGAAGAGGAGCTGGCCGAGGTACGCGGCAGGCTGCGGACCGAGATCGACGAGCTCGAGGCCGACATCCTCCGCCACGAGTCGGAGATAGCCTCTGGTGACGTCACCCAGGGCGCGGGCGACGACCAGGCGGACGCCGGCGCCAAGACGTACGAGCGCGAACGCGAGATCGCCCTTACCCTGAATGCGCGCGATCTGGTCGCGCAGAACGAACGTGCGATCGCCAGGATCGACGCAGGGACCTATGGAGTGTGCGAATCGTGCCACAAGCCGATCGGCAAGGAACGTCTTCAGGCGTTCCCGAGGGCGACGCTGTGCGTGGCCTGCAAGCAGAAGGAGGAACGCCGCTAGGCAGGCCACGCGGACGTCTCCTCGCGATCCTCACCTCGCTGGCGGTCGTCGTCTACGCGGCTGACCTGATCAGCAAGACGATCGTGCTGCGAACGCTCGAAGGCAAGGCGCCGCTCGTCGTCCTCCAGGACGTCCTGCAGTTCCGGGTGATCTTCAACTCGGGTGCGGCGTTCAGCATCGGCACGGGGATGACGTTCGTGTTCACGTTCATCGCGGCGGGCGTGGTGGTGGCGATCGTGCGCACCGCGCGCAAGCTCCACAGCCTGCCGTGGGCGATCACTCTCGGGCTGCTCCTCGGCGGGGCGCTCGGCAACCTGACCGACAGGCTGCTGCGCTACCCGTCGGGGTTCGGCCGGTCCACGCAGCTCCAGGGGCACGTCGTGGACTTCATCGAGGTGCTGCCCGGGCACTTCCCGGTGATCGACTACTTCCCGGTGTTCAACGTCGCCGACTCGGCGATCGTCTGCGGCGGCATCCTGGCGGTGCTGCTGGCCTGGCGCAACGTGCAGATCGACGGCACCAGGGAGACCGAGACCACCGAGGAGACCACCGCGGGGACCACCGCGGAGACCGGGAAGGAGCCCAAGGATGGCTGAGCGGCGGAGCCTGCCCGTCCCCGACGGGCTGGAGGGCGAGCGGGTCGACGCGGCGATCTCGCGGCTGTTCGGCTTCTCGCGCACCCGCGCGGCCGAGCTGATCGCCGCCGGCGAGGTGCAGGTCGACGGCGGGCAGCCGGCCAAGTCCGACCGCGTGCACGCCGGCGCCTGGCTGGAGGTGACGCTGCCGCCCCCGGTCAGCACGCCGATGCCGGTGGCCGAGCCGGTGCCCGGCATGACGATCGTCTACGAGGACGACGACATCATCGTGGTCAACAAGCCGATCGGGGTGGCCGCCCATCCCACCGTCGGCTGGACCGGCCCCACAGTGATCGGCGGCCTGCTCGGCGCCGGGCACACGATCGCCACCAGCGGCGCGGCCGAGCGGCAGGGCATCGTCCACCGCCTCGACGCCAACACCACGGGCGCGATGGTCGTGGCCAAGAGCGAGCACGCGTACTCGATGCTGAAGCGGGCCTTCAAGGAGCGCACGGTCGACAAGCGCTACCACGCGCTGGTGCAGGGCCACCCCGACCCGTTCAGAGGCACCGTCGACGCGCCCATCGACCGCCACCCCTCGGGCGAGGGCAAGTTCGCCGTGGTCGCGGGCGGCAAGCCGTCGGTCACCCACTACGACACGATCGAGGCGTTCCGGGCGGCCTCGCTGCTGGACATCAAGCTGGAGACCGGGCGTACGCACCAGATCCGCGTGCACATGTCGGCCCTGCGCCACCCCTGCGTCGGCGACATGCTCTACGGCGCCGACCCCACGCTCGCGGCCCGGCTGGGCGTCACCCGGCAGTGGCTGCACGCGGTCTCCCTCGGCTTCGAGCACCCGGCCACCGGCGAGTGGATGTCCTTCAGCACCGACTACCCCGAGGACCTGCAGAAGGCGCTCGACGCCGTCGCCGCCGACACCTGAGCCGGCCGCTACTCCTCGCCGTCCTGCGACGGGTCGATCTGGCCGGGGGTCCTTGAGGGGGCGTCGTCCTTCTTCTTGTCCTGCTCGTCCCGCTGGGCCGCCGACTTGGTCGGCGTCGGCTTCTTCGCCGGGGACTTCGCGGGGGTGCTGGTCCGTTCGCCGCTGGTGGGCGAGGGGGCGCTGCGCCGGGGCGCGGCGGACTGCGAGGGACGCGCGGACTGCGAGGGATGCGAGGTCGCGGGGGGCGGCTCGGAGTCGGTGACGGTGGTCGTCGGCGGGTCCGTCGGGGCGTCGCTGCCGGGCGGGGTGACGACCGCCGGGATCGTCGGGGCGCGGCCCTGCACCGGCTGGTCCGACTGCTTCGTCCACCAGGCCGCGCCGCCGGTGACCAGGCCCACCAGCAGCGCGCCCGCCGCGATGGCCAGGATCGGCATCCTGCGCGGGCGGCGTACGGCCATCGGGGGCACCGGCACCGGGCCGGTCTGCTCCAGCGGCCCCCCGGTCAGGACCAGTCTCAGCCGCTGCTCGGCCTCCTCCAGCGACATGCGCTGCGCGGGGTTCTTGCGCAGCAGCCCGAGCAGCACGGGGGCGAGCACGCCCGCGCGGGCCAGCGGTTCCGGCTCGGCGTGCATGACCGCGCCGAGCGTGGCCAGGGCGTTGTCCCGGTGGAAGGGGGAGTGGCCCTCGACCGCCATGTACAGCGTCACGCCCAGCGACCACAGGTCGGAGGCGGGCCTGGCCTGGCCGCCGGCCGCCCGTTCGGGGGCCATGAAGGCGGGGGTGCCGATGAGGATGCCGGTCCTGGTGACGGGGGCCTCGTCCTCGGTGGTGGCGATGCCGAAGTCGGTGAGCACCGCCCGGCCGTCCTCGGTCAGCAGCACGTTGTCGGGCTTGACGTCACGATGGAGCACGCCCGCCGCGTGCGCGGCGCGCAGCGCCTCCAGCAGTTGCAGCCCGATGGCGGCGACCTTCGTCGGCGGCAGCGGGCCGTCGGCGCGGATGGTCTCGCCCAGGGTGCGGGAGTGCACGAGCTGCATGACGATCCACGGATGCCCGCCCTCCTCCAGCACGTCGTAGACGGCCGCCACCCCCGGATGCGCCACCCGGCCGGCCGCCCGCGCCTCGCGGAACGTGCGCACGGCGAACACCTCGCGCTCAGGGCCGCTCAGATCCGGTGGTGGCAGCACCTCCTTGACGGCCACGTCACGGCCGAGCACCTCGTCGTGCGCCTGCCACACGGTTCCCATACCGCCCTGGCCGATCGTCCTGAGCAGCCGGTAGCGGCCACCGACCATCCCCGCAGAATCGGACATGCACGGCGACTACCCAAGAAACATCCGGGCAAGCGCGGTGACGACGGCCGCCGCCGCCAGGATCACCAGGAACGGCGCCCGCAGCACCAGGGCGACCACGGCCGCCACCAGCCCCGCCGTCCGTGCCGGGTCGAACGCGGGCCTGCCCTGCTCGGTGAACATCTGCACCGCGATCAGGGCCGACAGCAACGCCACGGGCACCAGTTCGGCGAACCTGCGCACCGCCGGATGGTCCAGCACCCGGCGCGGCGCGGCCAGCCCGGCCAGCTTGAGCGCGTAGCAGCCGAGGCAGACCGCGACGATCGCCCACCAGACCGTCATCGCACCATCACCACCAGCACCGCGACCGCCGACAGCAGCACCGGCACGCCCGGCGGGAAGAACGGGCTGGCCGCCAGCGCGACCGCCGCCCCGGCCACCGCCAGCACCCGCAGCCGCCCGCTGGCGGCCAGTCGCGGCCACAGGATGGCCAGGAACGTGGCCGGGCCCACGGCGTCGAGGCCGAGCACCCGCGGGTCGCCCAGGAAGGACGTGCCGACCGCGCCGGCCAGGGTGGTGAGGTTCCAGGCGACGTACAGGCTGGCGAAGGTGGTGAGGAAGCCGGTGCGCGCCGACGGCTCGTCCGGCTGGGCCAGCGTGACGGCGGTGGTCTCGTCGATCACGCCGTGGGCGGCCAGCAGCCGGCGCGGGCCGCGGACGTTCAGCAGGTCGGCCAGGCGCAGGCCGTAGAGGGTGTTGCGGCCGCCGAGCAGCAGCGCGCCCGCGGCCGCGGCCGTCAGGTCGCCGCCCGCGCCGATCGCCCCGGCCAGCGCGAACTGCGAGGCGCCGGTGAAGGCCAGCAGGCTCAGCACGCACGCCTGGGGCACGCTGAGCCCGGCGGTGATCGCCGCCGCGCCGAACGCGAGACCGGACAACCCCACGGCCAGACCCACACCGAGGCCGTCACGCACCGCGGCGGAACGGCGAGTTGTCTGTTCCATGGGAAACAGCTTATGAACTGGGCAAATATTCGGTCTTGTACGTTCCTGCGGCTCTTTGGTAGGCGGCGGGCGGAACGCCCACGACGCGCTTGAAGTGCCGGTTCAGGTGGGCCTGGTCGGTGAAGCCGACGTCCGCCGCGACCTGCGCCGGGCGTACCCCCTCAAGGAGCAGCCGGCGGGCCTGCCGCACGCGCAGCGAGGTGAGGTAGGCGTGCGGCGGCAGGCCCGTCACGGCCTTGAACGCGCGCAGCAGCGGGAACGGCCGCACCCCCACCGCCGCCGCCAGCGCCTCCAGCGTCGGCGGGTCGAGCAGGCTCTCGTGCAGCAGGGCCATCGCCTCGTGCACCGCCTGCCGGCCCGCGCCCGGCGGGCTGGCGTCCGGCCGGGGCGCGGCGTGCCTGCTCAGCAGCTTGGCGAACAGCGTGCGCGACAGCGTGGATGCGGCCAGCGCGTCGCCGCGCTCGGCCGCCTGGTGCGCCCGCCCGAGCAGGGTCGCCACCTCCGGGTCGCGCACCACCTGGTGGGGGAAGTACGGGGTGGCCAGGGGCGCGTCGAGCTCGGCCGCGATCCCGGCCAGCGCCTCCACCGACGGATACAGCATCCGGTACGCCCACCCGCCCGGCGTGCCCGCCTGACCGGTGTGCACCGAGTCCGGGTTGACCAGCACCAGCTCGCCCGCGCCCGCCCGGTGCAGGGTGCCGCGGTAGTCGAACTCCTCCACGCCCGCCACGATCAGCCCGATGGCGTACCCGTCGTGGACGTGCCGGGAGAAGCGGTGGGTGACGTAGCGGGCCTTGAGCAGGTCGGTCCCGGGAACCGCCGGATGCCGCCAGAAGCGGGCCCGTTCCCGCGCGCCGTCGTGCTCCGGCGTCATTCCGGGCGGAAGGTCTTGACGAAGGTGTCGAACCAGTGCCGGTCGGCGGCCCAGCGGGAGTCGAGGGTCTCCCAGTACAGGGCGTACGGGCGGCCGGCCGCGGTGTGGAAGCCGCGGTTGATCACGTGGATGAGCTGCCCCTTGCGCATCTGGGTGAACTCCCAGTCGGAGGCGCGCAGGCCGAGGTATTCGGTGGGGGTGATGCCGATCCGGGTGTAGTGGTCGAACTCGCCCTTGGCCTTGATCTCCTTCTCCAGGCCGAGCCAGTGCTGTTGCGGGTCCTTCCACGGGATGTCGGGGACGGTCCACTCCACGATCATCGCGCCGGGGGTGCCGGGGCCGGACAGGCGGATGCTGTCCCTGGTCGGGTTCTTGGCGGCCGTCCAGGTCTTGGGGACGGCCATGGAGAAGTGGCCGGCGGCGCTGGTGAGGGGGCGCCAGCCGGCGGGCACCGCCGGGGTCGTGGGGGTCGGCTCGCCGGTGGGGTCGCCGGTGGGTTTCTCGGTCGGCTGGGGGCTCGGCTCGGGCGTCGGGGACTTCGACGGCGGCGTCGAGGGGTCAGGGGTGGGGTCGCCGGTGGCGGGCGGCTGGGCACCGGCCGTGGGGGTGGGCGTGGCGGACCCTGACAGCTGGTCGTAGAGCAGCACGCCGCCGCCGCCCAGGAGCGCCAGGACGGCCACCGTGGCGGGCACCGCGATCCACATCGTCCGGCCGCGCCGCCGCGGGTCTCCCGGGACCGTCCGGTGCGGCGGCCGCGCGTCGCCGGTGACGGGCGGCGATCCCTGCGGCGCGGGGTAAGGGCCGCTGGGGGTGGCATGGGGGCCGCTCGGGCTGTGGTGCGGGCTGCTGGGCGTGGGGTGGGGGCCGCTCGGGCTGTGGTGCGGGCTGCTGGGCGTGGGGTGGGGGCCGCTCGGGGTGGGGTGTGGGCCGCTGGGCGTGGCGTGCGGGGCCGGGTTCTGGGGGTAGGGGCCTTGGGGGGACGGACCTGGGGCGGCGGGCCCCGGGGCCGGGAAGGGGGCCGACCACATGGGGGTCTGGTCGGCCAGCAGCGGCTGCCCGGTGGCCACCTGGTGGAGCAGGCGCGCGGCCTCGCCGGCCGGCATCCTGGCCGCCGGGTCGCGTCGCAGCAGCCCCATGATGACCGGCTGCAACGCCCCCGCCCGCACGGGCGGCTCGGGCTCGTCGCGCAGCACGGCCGCCACGGTGGCCGCCCACGAGTCGCGTTTGAACGGCGGCCGCCCCTCCACCGCCGCGTACAGGGTGGCACCGAGCGACCACAGGTCGGACTCCGGACGGGCGGCCTCGCCATTGAGCCGCTCCGGCGGCATGTACGCCGGGGTGCCCACCAGCCCGCCGGTCGCCGTCAGCCCCGACTCGGCCTCCAGCGCGGCGATGCCGAAGTCGGTCAGCACGACCCTGCCGTCGTCGGCCAGCAGCACGTTCTCGGGCTTCACGTCACGATGGAGCACCCCGGTGGCGTGGGCGGCCCGCAGTGCGTCGAGCACCCGGCCGCCGACCATCGCCACCAGCGCCGCCGGCAGCGGCCCGCGCTCGCCGATCACCTCGGCCAGCGAACGGGACCGGACGAGCTGCATGACGATCCACGGCCGGCCGTCCTCCTCGACGACGTCGTGGATGACGATCACCGACGGGTGGTCGAGGCGGCCGGCCGCCCTGGCCTCCCTGATGGTCCTGCGGTTGAGGTCGGCCCGCTTGGCGTCGCCCACGCCCGTGTAGCGGACCTCCTTGATCGCCACCGTACGGTCGAGCAGCTCGTCGTAGGCACGCCAGACCACCCCCATGCCGCCCTCCCCGAGGGGCTCGATGAGGCGATACCGGTTGCTGACCTGCCTTTCCACGCAGGGAAGCCTACTTGGCGGGTTTGAAGGTCGCGCTGAAGCCCTCGAAGAAGTGGTAGTCCTTCTTCCAGTGGCTGTTGAGGGTGTGCCAGTAGATGGCGTACGCCTTCCCGTTCTCGGTGATGAAGCCGCGGTCGCGCACCCGGGTCTTGCCCGTGTTGGTGTTCCAGGTGAAGTCCCAGTCGGCGGCGGCCTTCATGTAGTCGACCTTCTTGATGCCGATCTTCTTGTAGCCGCCGAAGTTGTGCTTGAGCGACGGCTCCTGCTTCTTCCAGTCCTTGTACGGGTCCTTGCCGGGCTTGGCCGCCTCCTCGATCATCAGGTAGGCGTTGGAGGCCGCGCCGGGGCCCTTGAACTTGACCTGCCGGCCGCCGCGGTCCCAGACGTCCCAGCCCTTGGGCAGCCCGATGGAGAAGCCGAGCTCCTTGTCCTTGTACATCTTCCAGCCGCTGGGCAGCGGGTCGGCGTCCTCGGTCTTGTCCGGCGTGGCCGAGGGCGAGGAGGACGGCGAGGACGAGGGCGTGCTCGTGGCCGGCGGCTTCGACTCGGTGCCCGACGTGGACGCGGTGGGCGCGGAGGACGAGGTGTGGGCCTTGGCCGACTGCCTGGCCTGCGGCGGCCTGGACGAGTGGTCCTCAGGGGCCGACCTCAGGCCGAGATAGCCGCCGACCCCGGCGACCAGCACGACCGCCGCGGCGGCCAGCGCGATCGGCCCGAACTTGCGGCCCTGCTGGCGGCTGCTCACCGTGGGCTCGCCGGTGGGCGCGTCGGGGAGCGCGGAGTCCCTGGTCGAGGGCGGGATTCGCGCGCCGGTCCCGACGGGCGGCGGCGTGCCGGCGGCCCTGCTCCTCGGCGTGGGCGCGGGCCTGGGCGCGGGCCTGGGCGTGGTCCGGGGCGGGGGGACGGGCAGGTCGGGGTCGGTCGGGGTGTCGTCCTCGTCCTCGACGGGGTCCGGGGCGGGGACGGCGGCGCGCAGCTTCCGGCTGGGGAAGCGCCTGGTCTCCGCCGGGCTCGACGCGGTGGCGGCCTCGCGCAGCATCCGCGCGGCCTCCTCGTACGTCAGGCGCTGCACCGGCTCCTTGACCAGCAGCCCGCTGATCACCCCGGCCAGCGGCCCGGCGTGCGGCGCGGGGTCGGGCTCGTCGGTCAGGACGGCGTGCATCGTGGCCAGCGCCATGCCGCGCTCGTGCGGCGAGCGGCCCTCGACGGCCGTGTAGAGCGTCGCGCCCAGCGACCACAGGTCGGACTCACGGCGCGCGGGCAGCCCCTTGAGCCGCTCGGGCGCGATGAACGCGGGGGTGCCCGCCAGGCCCGTCACGGTGAGCTGCGTCTCGGTCTCCAGCGTGGCGATGCCGAAGTCGGTCAGCACGACCCTGCCGTCGTCGGCCAGCAGCACGTTCTCGGGCTTGACGTCGCGGTGGAGCACCCCGGCCTCGTGCGCCCGGTGCAGCGCGTCGAGCACGGCGACGCCGATCTCGGCCACCCGCTCGGGCGGCAGCGGCCCCTCCTGCTTGATCACCGCCCCCAGGGAGCGCGACTGGACCAGCTGCATGACGATCCAGGGCCGGCCGTCCTCCTCGATCACGTCGTGGACGACGATGACGTTGGGGTGCTCGAACCTGGCCGCGGCCCGCGCCTCGCGCATCGTGCGCCGGTTGAGCAGCTGCACCTCGTCGCCCAGGGCAGCGGCGTAGCGGACTTCCTTGATGGCGACGGTGCGGTCGAGGAGCTCGTCGTGGGCGCGCCAGACGATGCCCATGCCGCCCTTGCCGATGGGCTCCAGCAGCTCGTACCGGCCGGCGATGCGGCGTCCGTCCTGCTTGCGATCCGACATCAACGGCCTCAAACCCTCCCTCTCGGCCAAGAAATACTCCCATAGCGAGGGATCATCGGCGACTCGCCGGAAGGTCAGTCCGCCATATGAGAAGGAACGTCCAGCAGGTGGAGGCGGGTGTAAGGTTTCAGACATGACTTGTCGCTACACCTTTACCGAGCCGGCTCCGGGAGGGCCGGTCGTCAGCTAGCGACCACCTGGAGTCGGCACAAGGCAGAGACGCCCCGTCTCTGCCTTTTTGGTTTTCCTGCCGGCTTCGCTGGGCCGGCCCGAGTGGGGAGTCGAGATGACATCGACCTTGGAGCGGCACATGGTGACGATCGGCGGGCTGCGCGTGGGTCACGGCCCGGCCGTGGTGATCGGCGGGCGGGTGAGCCTGCGCCCGCATCGGGGGCAGGTCGACGCGCGTGAGGCGCTGGGGGAGCGGGCCACGCTGGTGGAGCCGTACTCGGCGGCCGACCTGCCGGCGATCGCGGCGCTGGCCGACGCCGTGGTGGTGGGGGCCACGTGGACGCGCGACATCCCGCTGGTGCGGGCCGCGGCCGGGCTCGGGCTGCCGGTGGTGGTCGAGCGGCGGCCGTCGGCGTCGGTGGCGGAATGGGTGGGCCTGGCCGGCTACTGCGCGGCCGAGGGGAACGACCAGGTGGTCCTGTGCGAGGGGGGCCGGCTCGACCTCGGGGTGCTGCGGGCGGCGCGGGCCGCGTCGGGGCGTCCGGTGCTGGCCGACGTCTCGCGCGACCCGGGGCTGGCGGCGGCGGCCGTGGCGGCGGGCGCCGACGGCCTCGTGGTCGCCGGTCCCGGCGGCTCGGGCGGCCCCGGTGGCTCCGGTGGCTCGGGCGCGTCCGGACCGACGGACGAGGCTGCGGACGTGCGGGCGGCCGAGGAGGCCGTGACGCTGGTCGGCGCGTTGTTGCGGCCCGAGTCGCCGGCGACGCTGGCCGAGTGCCGGGAGGCGATCGACCGGGTCGACGCGGCGCTGGCCACCCTCCTGGAGCGGCGCGCCGCCCTGGCGGGCGTCGTTCAGCGGCTCAAGCCGGTGGGCGGGTTCGCGGGGCGCGATCTGGCGCGGGAGCGGGCGCTGGTGGCGCGGATGGCGACGCGGGCGCCCCAGCTGGGGGAGGAGCGGCTGGCGGCGGTGATGAACGCCGTCATCGAGGCGGGCCTCCACCTGGCCGAGGAACGCGCCCGCCGCTGAGCCCATCCCTGAGCCGGGGGCGGGAGGCTCGCGGCTCAGGGGGTGGTGAGGCGGTAGTTGTGCAACGGGCGGCCGGGGCCGGTGGCGATCTGCTGGTTGATCAGCTCGGCGAAGCGGCGGTAGCCGTCGCCGGTGGGGTGGAAGCTGCGGGCGTTGACGGTCAGCGGGTCCATGTCCACGGCCAAGCTGTTGAGGTACGGCTGCGGCGTGCCGGCCTCGTGGCCCGTGAACGCCTCGTAGGCGTCGACGTACTCGACGCTGCCGGGGGCGCCGAGGCCGGCCAGGCCGCGGTCGTGCTCGGCCGTGACGGCGCCCATCGTGTCGTTGAGCTTGCGCGTGACGGTGTTGAGCCACCGCTGGTCGGCCACGCTCAGGTTGTCGACCGTGCGGACGGGCGAGGCGGGGAACGGCCTGGGATAGCCGAGGACGATGATCCGGGCTCCCGGCGCGCGGGCGCGCAGCTCGCCGAGCACCCTGGTCAGGCTGGGCCGCAGCTCGGCGATGCGCCGGGCGACCGTGGCGTCCTGGTCGACGCAGGCCGACGACCAGGGGAGCTTGACGATGCACCCGGTCAGGACGTCGGTGAACCCGGCGTCGTTGCCGCCGATGCTCAGGGTCACCAGGCTGGCCGACGGGCCGACCCGGGTGATCTGGGGCTGCTGGCCGTACTGGCCGGACAGGAGCTGGCGGGTGGTGGCGCCGCTGCAGGCGTAGAAGGCGCTGCCGCCGGTGAACGGGTGAGCCTTCGCCACCAGCGGGACGTAGGAGCCGCGGGCGCGGTGGCAGCGGTCGGCGCCGTCGTTGACCGGGCCGGCGTCCTGCTCGTAGACGCCTTCGCCGGAGGAGTAGGAGTCGCCGAGCGCGACGTACGTGCCACTGAGCGCGGCCTGGACGGGCGTCAGCCGGGTCAGCCGCGGCAGGTCGCCGCGCGGCTCCTGAAGCGGCCCGCAGCCGGGGGAGAGCACGGCGCAGGCGAGCTTCGGGTAGACCCCCAACGGCACGCCGATCAGCGCGAGCGCGGCACCCACCGCCGCTGCCGCCGCCGCGACCCGCCACACCTGCCGCCCCCGCCCCCGCCGCTCCGCCCCGACCTCGACCGGCGTCAACGGCTCGACGGCGGGCACGCCGGACGGCCCGGTGGCGGGCTCGGCGGCGGACACGGTGGCGGGCACGGTGGCGGGCTCGGGCCCGGTGGTGTCCGGTGGCTCGGTGGCGGGGACGGCGGTCGCCGCCCGGCCGAGCGCGGGATCGAGTGTGTCGTCCAGCTTGTCCAGTGCGGCCTCCCCCGAGCGGCGACTCCTGCCCGGACGAGACTAACCCGCCTCCTGCGCGGCCTCCCGCGTCCGGCGGCGGCGGCGTACCACCAGCCAGCCGAGCGCGATGCCCGCGACCAGGGCCGGGATGAGGAAGAAGGCCACCCGCTGATCGCGGTCGGCGAACGGCATCAGCAGGATCACCAGCGCCAGGAACCCGAGCGTCAGCCAGTTGGTGTACGGCGAGCCCGGCATGGGGAACGCCGACCGGTGCCCGGTGGCGCGCAGCCGGGTCTGGCAGTAGACGAGCACCCCCCACGTGGTGATCACCCCCAGCGAGGCGACCGCCGTGGCGATGTTGAAGGCGCGCTCGGGCAGGTAGTAAAACAGCGCCACGCCGCCGAGGAACATGGCCGCGGTGAACACGATCCCGCCGATCGGCACGTGCCGGGAGCTGAGCGCGGCGGCGAAGGCGGGGGCCTCCCGCTTGGTGGCCATCGACCGCAGGATGCGCCCGGTGGCGTACAGGCCCGAGTTGCAGGACGAGAGCGCGGCCGTGATCACCACGAGGTTCATGGCGTCGGCCGCCCAGGGCACCCCGAGCCCGGCGAAGAACGTGACGAACGGCGAGGTGCCGGCGCTGTAGGCCGTCCACGGCAGGACCATCGCCAGCAGGAGCACCGAACCCACGTAGAAGATCGCGATGCGCCAGATCACGCCGTTGATCGCCCGCGGCATGACCTCGTGCGGCCGGGCGGTCTCGCCGGCGGTGATGCCGACCAGCTCGATCGAGGCGTAGGCGAACACCACCGACTGCAGGCTCATCAGGACCAGGGGGAAGCCGGTGGGGAAGAAGCCGCCGTGCGCGACCAGGTTGCGCGGCCCGGCGTCGCCGACGGCGAAGACCACCAGCACCAGCGCGACCACCAGGAAGATCACGATGGCCAGCACCTTCAGCATCGCGAACCAGAACTCCAGCTCGCCGAACAGGCGGACCGACAGCAGGTTGACCGCCAGCACGAACCCCAGCGCGAGCAGCGCGGTCAGCCACTGGGGGAAGCCGCCGGCCCAGTAGTGGACGTACGCGGCGATGGCGGTCAGTTCGGCGATGCCGGTGAAGGCCCAGTTGACCCAGTACATCCAGCCGCTGGCGAAGGCCGCCCACGGGCCGATGAACTCGCCCGCGTACTCGACGAAGGAGCCCGAGGCCGGGCGGTAGAGCACCAGCTCGCCGAGCGCGCGCATGACGAAGAAGGCGGCCAGCCCGGCGGTGGCGTAGGAGAGCACGAGCGCGGGCCCGGTGGCGGCCAGGCGGCCGCCCGCGCCGAGGAAGAGGCCGACCCCGATCGCGCCGCCGATCGCGATCATCTGGATCTGGCGGTTGCCCAGCGCGTGGCTGTACCCCTCGTCGGACTGCGTGCGCACCCGGTGTCTCCTTCATTACTTTGCGTGAGGGAGACGATATCGAGGCCGGTGGCCGCGACGCTTCCGGCGCGCCGGTCCCGCGGGGCGCGCGAGGCGGCTCCGGGATGTCGGTCCGGGCCACTAGAGTCGGAGCGCACCATCGCATCCAGACCCGGGGAGGCGCCGCTCCATGTCGTCCAGCGACTCGTTCGTCCATCTGCATGTGCACACCGAATACTCCATGCTCGACGGGGCCGCCCGGCTCAAGCAGATGTTCAAACAGGTCGGCGACCTGGGCATGCCCGCCATCGCGATCACCGACCACGGCAACATGCACGGCGCGTACGACTTCTACAGGCAGGCCACGGGCGCCGGCATCAAGCCGATCATCGGCATCGAGGCCTACGTCGCGCCGGAGCTGCGGCACAACAAGAAGCCCGTGCTGTGGGGCGAGCCGCACCAGAAGAAGGACGACGTCTCGGCGGGTGGCTACTACACCCACATGACGATCTGGGCGCGCAACAAGACCGGCCTGCACAACCTGATGAAGCTCAGCTCGCGCGCCTACACCGAGGGCTTCGTGCGCAAGTGGGCCCGCATGGACGCCGAGATCCTGGCCGAGCACGCCGACGGCCTGATGGCCACCACCGGCTGCCCGTCGGGCGAGGTGCAGACGAGGCTGCGGCTCGGCCAGTACGACGAGGCGCTCAAGGCCGCCGCGAAATATCAGGAAATCTTCGGCAAGGACAACTTCTTCCTGGAGATCATGGACCACGGCCTCGACATCGAGCGCCGGGTCCGCGACGGCCTGACCCGCATCAGCAAAGAGCTCGCCATCCCGCCGCTGGTGACCAACGACTCCCACTACACCTACGAGTCCGACGCCGCCTCCCACGACGCCCTCCTGTGCATCCAGACCGGCAAGCAGCTGTCCGACCCCGACCGCTTCCGCTTCGACGGCTCCGGCTACTACATCAAGACCGCCGACGAGATGCGCGCCGTCGACTCCTCCGACCTGTGGGCCGAGGGCTGCCGCAACACGCTCCTGGTGGCCGAGAAGGTCGATCCGACCGGGTTCTTCGAGTTCAAGAACCTCATGCCCACCTACCCCATCCCCGACGGCCTGACGGAGAGCGAGTTCTTCCGCAAGACCGTCTGGGAGGGCATGGACCGCCGCTGGCCCGAGGGCTACGACGACGAGCACAAGCGGCAGGCCGAGTACGAGATCGGCATCATCGAGCAGATGGGCTTCCCGAGCTACTTCCTCGTGGTCGCCGACTTCATCATGTGGGCCAAGCAGAACGGCATCCCGGTCGGCCCGGGCCGTGGCTCGGCGGCCGGCTCGCTGGTGGCGTACGCGATGGGCATCACCGACCTCGACCCGCTCCCGCACGGCCTGATCTTCGAGCGCTTCCTCAACCCCGACCGCGTCTCCATGCCCGACGTCGACATCGACTTCGACGAGCGCAGGCGCGGCGACGTGATCCGCTACGTGACCGAGAAGTGGGGCGCCGACAAGGTCGCCATGATCGCCACGTTCGGCACCATCAAGGCGAAGGCCGCCATCAAGGACGCCGGTCGCGTCCTGGGCTATCCCTACGCGCTGGGCGACAAGGTGTCCAAGGCGTTCCCGCCGGCCGTGATGGGCAAGGACATCCCGCTGTCGGGCATCTTCGACAAGGACCACCCGCGCTACAACGAGGCCGGCGAGCTGCGCCGGCTCTACGAGGAAGACGTCGACGTCAAGGCGACGATGGACCTCGGCAAGGGCCTGGAGGGCCTGATCAGGCAGACGGGCGTGCACGCCGCCGGCGTGATCATGTCCCGCGAGGTGATCACCGACCACATCCCGATCATGCGCCGCGACTCCGACGGCGCGATCATCACGCAGTTCGACTACCCGACCTGCGAGACGCTCGGCCTGCTGAAGATGGACTTCCTGGGCCTGCGCAACCTCACGATCATCGACGACTGCCTGAAGATGATCGAGTCCACCACCGGCGAGCAGATCGACCTGCTGAAGCTGCCGCTCGACGACCGGAAGACGTACGAGCTGCTGGGCCGGGGCGACACACTGGGCGTGTTCCAGCTCGACGGCGGCGGCATGCGCTCGCTGCTGCGGCTGATGAAGCCCGACAACTTCGAGGACATCTCGGCCGTCGGCGCCCTCTACCGTCCCGGCCCGATGGGCGCCAACTCCCACACCAACTACGCCCTGCGCAAGAACGGCCAGCAGGAGATCACCCCGATCCATCCCGAGTTCAAGGAGTCGCTGGCCGAGATCCTCGACACGACCTACGGCCTGATCGTCTATCAGGAGCAGGTCATGGCCATCGCGCAGAAGGTCGCCGGGTTCTCGCTCGGCAAAGCCGACCTGCTGCGCCGGGCGATGGGCAAGAAGAAGAAGGCCGAGCTGGACAAGCAGTTCGAGTCCTTCGAGAGCGGCATGAAGGACAACGGCTACTCGGCCGACGCCGTCAAGACGCTCTGGGACATCCTGCTGCCCTTCTCCGACTACGCCTTCAACAAGGCCCACTCGGCGGCCTACGGCCTGGTCTCCTACTGGACGGCCTACCTCAAGGCCAACCACCCGGCCGCGTACATGGCGGCGCTGCTGTCGAGCGTCAAGGACGACAAGGACAAGTCGGCCCTCTACCTCAACGAGTGCCGCCGTATGGGCATCAAGGTGTTCCCGCCCGACGTCAACGACTCCGACTTCGACTTCACCCCGCGCGGCACCGACATCCGCTTCGGCCTTTCGGCGGTGCGCAACGTCGGCGGCAACGTCGTCGACGGCATCATCTCGGCGCGCAAGTCCAAGGGCCGCTTCGCCGACTTCAAGGACTTCCTGCGCAAGGTGCCCGCGATCGTGTGCAACAAGCGCGTGATCGAGTCGCTGGTCAAGGCCGGGGCCTTCGACTCGCTCGGCCACGTGCGCAAGGGCCTGGTCATGGTGCACGAGCAGGCCGTCGACGCGATCATCGACATCAAGAAGAACGAGGCCATCGGCCAGGACTCCCTGTTCGGCGCGATCGACGGCGGCGAGGACCAGACCTTCGACGTGCAGATCCCGCCCGGGGAGTGGGACAAGAACACGCTGCTGCAGTTCGAGCGGGAGATGCTCGGCCTCTACGTCTCCGACCACCCGCTGTTCGGCGTGGAGCACATCCTGGCCGCGGGGGCCGACTGCTCGATCGCCGCCGTCCAGGACGAGAGCCGGGCCGACGGGCAGGTCGTGACGCTGGGCGGCATCCTGAGCGGGGTGCAGCGCAAGGTCACCAAGAAGGGTGACACGTGGGTGCTCACCCAGCTCGAGGACCTCGAAGGCGCGATCGAGGTGATGATCTTCCCGTCGGCGTACCAGCTGTGCTCGACGATCCTGGCCGAGGACGCGATCGTCTTCGTCAAGGGGCGCATCGACAAGCGGGAGGACGTCGCGAAGGTCATCGCCATGGAGGTGACCGCGCCCGACCTCACCCAGGAGGCGGGCGGGCCGCTGCTGGTGAGCCTGCCGCTGACCCGGTGCACGCCGCCGGTGGTCGGGCGGCTGAAGGAGATCCTCACCACGCATCCGGGCACCTCGGAGGTGCATCTCCAGGTGCACAACGGGCCGAAGACGACCGTCATGCGGGTCGACGACCGCCTGCGGGTGTCGCCGTCACCGGCGCTGATGGGCGACCTCAAGCAACTCCTCGGCCCCGCCTGCCTGGGCGCCTGACCCTCCGGAGCCTCCTCGGCGCCTGACCGCGCCGGGGCTTGCCGGACCGGCTTGTGGGCGGGTGCCAAGGCGGGCGGGGGAGGTGGGCAAAGGTCGCCGTCGTGTCCCGGCGCGCGGGTGGGGCAGGATCGCAGGGTGAGCGAACTGCACTACCTGACCGCGACCGAGATGGCCCGCCTGATCAGGGCCGGGCAGGTGAGCGCCGTGGAGCTGCTCCAGGCCCACCTCGACCGCATCGAGCAGGTCAACCCCCAGGTCAACGCCATCGTGACGCTGGTGGCCGAGCGGGCGCTGGAGGCGGCCAGGGCGGCCGACGCGGCCGAGCCCGAGGGGCCGCTGCACGGCGTCCCGGTGGCCCACAAGGACCTGGTGGACACCGCGGGCATCCGCACCACGTACGGTTCGCCGCTGTTCGCGCGGAACGTCCCCGACAAGGACGACCTGATCGTGCGCCGCCTGCGCGCCGCCGGGGCGATCACGATCGGCAAGACCAACACGCCCGAGTTCGGCACCGGCTCGCACACCGTCAACGAGGTGTTCGGCGCCACCAGGAACCCCTACGACCTGGCCAGGTCGGCCGGCGGCAGCAGCGGCGGGGCCGCGGCGGCCCTGGCCACCGGCATGGTCCCGCTGGCCGACGGCTCCGACATGGGCGGCTCGCTGCGCAACCCCGCCTCGTTCTGCAACGTTGTGGGCCTGCGCCCGACGCCGGGCCGCGTCCCCGCCCCCTCCGACACGGCCGCCTGGTACACGCTGGCGGTGCCGGGGCCGATGGCGCGGACGGTCGACGACCTCACGCTGATGCTCAGGGCCGTCGCCGGGTTCGACGCCCGGTCGCCGTTCGCGATCAAGGAGGAGTTCGCGCCCGAGCCCGAGCAGGGGGTGCGCGGGCTGCGGGTGGCGTGGAGCCCCGACCTGGGCGGGCTGCCGGTCGACCCGCGCACGGCCGCGGTGACCGCGATGGCGCCGGCCGTGTTCGAGGAGCTGGGGGCGCACGTCGAGCAGGTCGCGCTCGACCTGTCCGACGCCGAGGACGCCTTCCGGATCTACCGCGCCTGGTACTACGCCCTGTCCTTCGGCGACCTGACCGGCCTCGGCCCCAACACGAGCTGGAACGTCGAGCGGGGACGCAGGGTCACCGGTGCCGACCTGGCCCGCGCCGAACGGCTGCGCAGCGGCCTCTACCAGCGCATGGCCGGCTTCTTCGACGACTACGACGTGCTGCTCGCGCCGGTCAGCCAGGTGCCGCCGTTCCCGGTGGAGCAGCCGCACGTGAGCGAGATCAACGGCGAGCCGCTGCCCGACTACCTGGCCTGGATGCGTTCGGCGTACTGGATCAGCGTGCTGCACGCGCCGGCGGCCTCGGTGCCGGCCGGGTTCACGCCGGAGGGGCTGCCGGTCGGGGTGCAGATCGTCGGGCGGCCGTTCGCCGACGCCAGGGTGTTGCGCGTGGCCCGCGCGTTCGAGCGGGCCACCGGCCACGGCCTGCGCCGCCCGCCGGTCTAGGGCTCGATGCCGTACGGGTGCCGCAACGGCGACTCGCGGTAGCCGTGCATGCCCTCCAGCAGCCCGAACAGGCCGACCGCGAGCAGCGGCCAGGCCACCAGCACCCCCTCGGCGGTCAGCTTCAGCGCCCCGGGGACGATCCGCGCCCCGGGCGCGGCCGCGGCCTCCACCACCACCGCGCCGATCGTGAACGTGGACCCGGCCCACAAGGTGAGGAAGCTGCCCGCCACCCCGCCCGCGCACAGCCCGAGCAGGACCGCCAGCATCCAGCGCCGCCCGGCGAACCACGCCAGACCGCCGCAGAGCAGCCCCAGCGCGCCCGTGATCACCGCGAACCAGCCGTCGGCCGCGATCAGCGCCTGCGTGGTGAGGTCGGCCAGCACCAGGCCGTGCTCGGTCACCTGGTAGGGAGCCCGCGGCGAGATCGCGGACCAGCTGAGCCCGGCGGCGACCCCGAGAGTGGCGAGTATGAGGACAGTTACCGCAAAAGCGCGTACTTCCCTCGTCACGCCATTCCCCCTCACAACTGCCTCCGAACCAGCTCGATGGTATCTCCCGGTTAGGCTCGCTTCGTGATTGCAGAAGAGGTCTGGCTGATCGAGCCCTCCGGCCCCCTCCGCGGGGACGTCGTCGTACGGGGCTCCAAGAACGGTGTGTCCAAGCACATGGTCGCCGCCATGCTGGGCAACGGCGAGAGCAGCATCCACAACGCCCCCGACGTGGGCGAGGTGGGCATCACCGCGGCGATGCTGGAGGCGCTCGGCATCCACGTCGAGATCGCCGGTTCCGAGATCCGCATCGAGCGCGGGGCGGAGATCAGGCCACGGGTGCCCGACGCGTTCACCGGGCTCAACCGCATCCCCATCCTCATGCTCGGGCCGTTGCTGCACCTGGCGGGGGAGGCGTTCGTGCCGCTGGTCGGCGGCGACCCGATCGGGCGGCGGCCGGTGAACTTCCACGTGGAGGCGTTGCGCTCGATGGGGGCCGAGGTGGAGGTGGGCGACACCGGCATCTCGGCCAAGGCCAAGCGGCTCAACGGGGCCCGGCTCGAACTGCCGTACCCCAGCGTGGGGGCGACGGAGACGATCCTCATGTCGGCGGTACTGGCCGAGGGCAAGACCGTGCTGAAGAACGCCGCCATGGAGCCCGAGGTGGTGGAGCTGGCGCTGTTCCTGCAGCGCATGGGCGCCCGGATCGAGCTGTCGCCCGACCGCCGGATCGTCATCGAGGGCGTCGACCACCTGCGCGGCGCCTCCACCTGGCTGACCGGCGACCGCATCGAGGCGTTCTCCTACCTGGCGGCCGGGCTGATCACCGGGGGAGAGGTGCGCGTGCACGGCTGCCCCCAGGACCGCCTGGTCACCGCGATCACCACGCTGGCCAGGATGGGCGCCCGGTTCGACATCAACGACGAGTACCTGTGCGCCACCGCCCCGCCCGAGGGGCTGCGCTCGGCGGCCGTGCAGACCGACACCCACCCCGGCTTCATGACCGACTGGCAGACGCCGCTCATGGTGCTGTTCACGCAGAGCCAGGGCATGTCGGTGCTGCACGAGACGGTCTTCGAGAACCGCCTGGTCTACGTGCCCGCGCTGCAGCGGATGGGCTGCGAGATCGAGGTGTTCGACCAGTGCCTGGGCGGCCCGGCCTGCCGTTACCACGACACCAACGCCCGGCACTCGGCCGTGGTGCGCGGCGTCTCCAAGCTCAGGGGCGCCGACGTGACGCTGCCCGACATCAGGGCCGGGTTCTCGGCCGTGCTGGCCGCGGCGGTGGCCGACGGGACGTCCACGCTGCGCGGCGTGCACCACATCGAGCGGGGCTACCACCGGCCGTACGAGCAGTTCGCCTCGCTTGGTCTGAACATCCGAAGAGAACGGTAAAGACCGGGGAAGTGGGCGTTTGCCGATGATCTGCTGGTTGCAGATCATCTGCGTGACCGTACTCAGATCCATCGGTGGCCTCGCCATGGCGGGGGCGCTCGGCGGGGTGCTGGCGGCGGC
Source organism: Nonomuraea sp. NPDC048881 (assembly GCF_040649795.1). Lineage (NCBI taxonomy): Bacteria > Bacillati > Actinomycetota > Actinomycetes > Streptosporangiales > Streptosporangiaceae > Nonomuraea > Nonomuraea sp. NPDC048881. The sequence goes on along the minus strand of NZ_JBEZGC010000009.1, from coordinate 178,474 downwards.
ACTGGCCGTTCCCGTGGTGAGCGGCGGCGGCCTGGCCGCCAAGAACGTCGCCGACACCTTCGTCGACCTGCCGCCCGCGCCGCGCGAGGAGCCCCTGGCGCAGGTGACCAGGCTGCTGGACAAGGACGGCAGGCAGTTCGCCCAGTTCTACGAGGCCAACAGGACGGCCGTGCCGCTCGGGGCCGTGGCGCCGCTGATGCGCAAGGCCATCGTGGCCATCGAGGACGCCCGCTTCTACGAGCACGGCGGACTCGACGTCCGGGGCACGTTGCGGGCACTGCTCACCAACACGCAGGCGGGCGGCATCCGGCAGGGCGGCTCGTCGCTGACGCAGCAGCTCGTCAAGAACATCCTGGTCGAGAGCGCTCGCACCGATGCGGAACGGGACAAGGCGCGCGCCCCCAACCTGGCCCGCAAGATCACCGAGCTGCGGTACGCGATGGCCCTGGAACACAAGTACCGCAAGGACGAGATCCTTGAGCGCTACCTCAACATCGCCTACTTCGGCGCCGGCGCCCACGGCGTGGAGGCGGCGGCCCGGCGCTTCTTCTCCACCACCGCCTCCAAGCTGACGCTGACCCAGGCGGCCACGCTGGCGGGCGCGGTGCGGATGCCGTACTCGACCGACCCCTCGCTCGGCCGCTCGCACCAGGCGCGGCTGAAGGAGCGGCGCGACCTCGTGCTGGACCGGATGGCCGGGCTCAAGCTGATCACGCAGGCCCAGGCGAGCGCCGCCAAGAGCACGCCGCTGGCCCTGCGGCTGAAGCCCGAGCCGGGCGGCTGCGGGCAGAGCGCGTACCCCTACTACTGCCTGTACGTCCAGAACGAGATGTTGTCGAACCCGGCGTTCGGCAACACCCCGGCCGAGCGGCGGGCCAGGATGGCGAGGGGCGGCCTGGTGATCAGGACCGGCCTGGACCCGGTCGCGCAGCGCGCGGCCGAGCGCGCGATCCGGCGGCACGTCTCGCCGGAGGACACCGAGGTCGCCGCGGAGGCCATGGTCGAGCCCGGCACCGGCCGGATCAGGGCGATGGCGGCCAGCAAGGAGTTCGGCCGCAACCGCGGCAACAAGAAGAACGGCCCGCGGACCACCTTCAACCTGCCCGCCGACGTGGCGCACGGCGGCGGCCAGGGCTTCCAGGCGGGCTCGACGTTCAAGGTCTTCACCCTGGCCACGGCGTTGCAGCAGGGCTGGCGGTTCGGCGACGGCTTCCAGACGCCGGGGGAGCTGGTGCCCGCGCAGGGCTACCGCAACTGCGCCGGCCGGCCGGTCAACGACCCCGGCACGCGCATACTCAACGCCAGCGGCGAGGGCTCGGGCGGCCCGCACAGCATCGAGACCGGCACCTGGAAGTCGGTGAACATCTTCTACATGATGCTGGAGCGCAAGGTCGGGCTCTGCAACGTGGTCAAGACGGCCAGGGCCCTCGGGGCGGTGCGGGCCGACGGCCGGCCGCTGCGCGAGGTGCCGACGTTCACGCTGGGCGTCAACGAGATGGACCCGGTGACGGTCGCGGGGGCCTTCGCCACGTTCGCGGCGCGCGGCTTGCACTGCCGGCCGCTGGCGATCGTGGAGATCACCGACCGGAGCGGCCGGCGCGCGCACGTGCCGCCGTCCTGCGAGCAGGTCATGGAACGGCCGGTCGCCGACGCCGTCAACCACGTGCTGTCCGGAGTGTTCGACAAGGGCACCATGCAGGGGCAGAGCATCGGCCGCCCGGCCGCCGGCAAGACCGGCACCAACAACGGCTACACCTCGGCCTGGTTCGCCGGGTACACGCCGGACCTGGCGGCGGCGGTGAGCCTCGGCGACATCCGGGGCTCCTACCGCTACCCGCTGCAGGGCGTGCAGATCGGCGACCAGTACTACGGCGCCGTGCAGGGGGCGTCGCTGCCCGGCCCGATCTGGGTCGAGTCGATGCAGCAGGCCCTGGACCACACCGAGCCGAGAGGCTTCCCCGGCCCGGACATGGGCCGGTTCGGCGGCGGGTTCACGCCCGGCCTGAAGGAGGCCGAGGCGCAGGAGGAGGACAAGAAGAAGAACCGGCGGCAGGGCGAGCGCGCGTTCTTCCGGCATCACCGGCGGCTGTTCGAGTGGCTGCTCGGGCAGGGCCCGCCCGACCCGTCGTTCCGCCGCCCGCGCCACCGCTCCCGGTAGCCGCCCGGCGGGAGGCTCAGCCCGCCTTGCCGATGGGAGCGGTGACCGCGCGGGTGAGGGTGATCAGGTTGTCGGGGGCGGTCTCGATCTGGAGCCCGCGCCGACCGGCCGAGAAGTAGATCGTCTCGTGGTCGAGCGCCGAGGAGTCGACCACGGTGGGAAGCTGCTTGCGCTGGCCGAGCGGGCTGATGCCGCCCACCACGTAGCCGGTCACCCGCTCGACCTTGGCCGCCTCGGCCATGGCGGCCCGCTTGCCGCCCAGCGCCGAGGCCAGGGCCTTGAGGTCGAGCTTGCCCGACACCGGCACGACCGCCACCGCGAGGCCGCTCTCGGTCTCGGCGACGAGCGTCTTGAAGATGCGGTCGTAGGGAACGCCGAGCGCGTCGGCGGCCTCCTCGCCGTAGGCCTGGGCGCTCGGGTCGTGGTCGTAGGGGTGGAGCGTGAAGTCGGCCTTGGCCTTGGTCAGCGCCATGGTGGCCGGGGTGCCGCCGCCCTTGCCTTTCGTTTTGCTCACGTCTGACAAGTGTAGCGAATCTACATTGTAAAGGCGCGGCCCGGCGTGTACCCGAGCGCCCGCCGGAAGACGTCGATGAACGCGCTGGCCGAGGCCCAGCCGCAGCGATGGGCGACCACGGTCACCGGCAGGCCGTCGGCCAGCAGCAGCAGCGCCTGGTGCAGGCGGAGCTGGGTGCGCCACTGGGGGAAGCTCATGCCGAGCTCGCGGCGGCACAGCCGGGCGAGCGTGCGCTCGCTGGTGCCCGCCAGGGCGGCGAGGGTGGCCAGGGTGCGCCCGTCGGCGGGGTCGTCGTGCAGGGCGGCGCAGACGGCGGCCAGGCGCGGGTCGCGCGCGGCGGGCACGTGGAAGGGCTGTTCGGGGGCGCGTCTGAGCCGGTCGAGCAGGACGGCGAGCAGCCGTTCCCGCTCCTCGCCCACGGGGGCGTCGTCGTCGGTGTAGGCCATGACGAGCTCGCGCAGCAGCGGGCCGACGGCGAGCACGGCGGGCCGGTCGAGGCCGAGCGGGTTGCCGGTGAGCCCGACCAGGCGCAGGTCGGTGCTGCCGTGGGCGCGGTGTTCGTGCACGGTGCCGGCGGGCACCCAGATGGCGCGGTTGGCGGGGGCGACCCAGGTGCCGGCGTCGGTGGTGACGGAGAGCATGCCGGCGCAGGCGTAGGCGATCTGGTGGGTGTCGTGCCGGTGGGCGTCGATGCCCGTGCCGGGGGCCAGGGGGCGGCGGCCGGTGGGCGCCACGGGGGTGTGGCGGATATTCGGCATAGATTGGCATTTTATCGGAAGCAGGCCAGGTCGGGCCGGGGACATCATCGGTGGCGTGAACAGGATCCGGTCGCTGGCGGCGGGGCACGCGTGCGTGGACTTCTACCAGGGCGCGGTGCCCGCGTTGGTGCCGTTCCTGGTGTCCGGGCGGGGGTACGGCTACGTGGCGGTGTCGGGGATCGTGCTGGCGGCCACATTGTCGTCGTCTGTCGTGCAGCCGGTCTTCGGGCTGCTGACGGACCGGTGGCGGATGCCGTGGCTGATCCCGTCGGCCATGGTGGTGGCGGGGGCGGGCGTGGCGTGCGCCGGGGTGACGGGGTCGTACGCGGTGACGTGGCTGGCGGCGGCGGTGTCGGGGCTGGGGGTGGCGGCCTACCATCCGGAGTCGGCGCGGCTGGCCAGGATCGCCAGCGAGGGCGGTCATGTGCGGATGAGCTGGTTCTCCTTGGGCGGGACGCTGGGGTTCGCCTCGGCGCCGGTGCTGGTGACGCCGCTGTTGTCGGCGTGGGGGCTGGGGGCCTCGCCGCTGCTGGCTGTGCCGGCGGTGCTGGGGGCGGTGCTGACGCTCCCGGCGGTGCGGGTCCTGGCGGGCGGCCGGGGCGGGACGCGTCCGGCGGTGCGGGCGGCGGGGCGTGACGACTGGCCGGGGTTCGCCCGGCTGACGTCGGTGATCGTCTTCCGGTCGGTGGTGTACGTCGGCCTGAGTGCGTTCGTGGCCCTGTACGTGGGCGGCGGCGCGGCGGGCGCGGTGGCGTTGTTCGTGCTGTTCGCGGGCGGGGCGGCGGGCACGGTGCTGGGCGGCCGGCTGGCGGCCCGGTGGGGGAGGGTGCCGGCGATGCGGGCGGCGTACGCGGCGGCGGTGCCCGCGGTGGCCGGGGTGGTGCTGGCGCCGGGCCCGCTGGTCTACGTCTTCGTCGCGGCGTCGTCGGTCGCCCTGTACGTCCCGTTCTCCCTGCACGTGACCCTGGGCCAGGATCTCCTGCCGAACCGGGTGGGCACGGCGAGCGGCGTCACGCTGGGGCTGGCGGTGAGCGTGGGCGGCCTGACCAGCCCGCTGGTGGGCGCGGTGGCCGAGGCCGCCTCGCTCAGGACGGCGCTGGCCTGCCTGATCGTCTTCCCGGTGCTGGCCTGGCTGCTGGCGCGGACGCTGCGGGAGCCGGCGTCGGCCGCTGCCTAGCCGGTGGCGGTGCGCAGGCGCAGGACGGCGGAGTTGTCACGCTGGGCGGGGTCGAGACGGGTGGAGGTGACGTGCATGGTGACCGGCAGGGCGGCGTCCGCGTCGCGGCCGACAGAGAGCTTGGCGGAGATGCGGACCGGCCGGCCGGGGTGGATGACGTCGATCACGCATTCGGCCCGGTGGTCGCCGTGGCGGCAGGTGGCGCCGTCGACGGAGGTCAGGGTGGCGCCGGCCGGGAGCGTGAGGGTGACGGGCACCTGGGCGGCGGCCATGAGCCCGCGCATGGTGACGGTCGCGGTGACGGTGGCGGTGCCGCCGCGGCGGACGGGCGCGCCGGGGCCGGCGGCGTCGAGGGAGAGGGAGTCGTAGACGCCTTTGGGGTCGGCCTGGCGGACGATCGCGCCGTAGCCCTCCGCGTTGAGCGCGGTGGCGACGGAGTTGCCGTCGGGCTCGCCGTCCTCCTTGCCCGCCGACAGCACGCCGACCAGGTCGTCGCTGCCGCGGACGACCCATGGCCCGCCGCTGTGGCCCTTGGCCAGGTGGCAGTTGTAGGTCTCCATCCGTCCGGCCGGGTCGCCGGCGCCGGCCAGCCGGGCGGCGAGCATGTCGCCGGTGGTGTTCTCGCCGCGGGCCTGCTGGGTGCGGCCGAGGCACCAGAGCTGGTCGCGGCCGTCGTAGGGCCGGCGGCCGAGCACGCCGGGGTAGCCGGAGGTGGCGATGGTGAAGCGGCCGCCCTCGTTGCGCAGGGGGGTGAAGGCGCCGACGGTGTCCTGCAGGGTGCGGTTCCGGCCGCCGACCTCGACGAGCGCGACGTCGTAGACGGAGTTCCAGTCGCCGCCGGTGCGTCCGGTGTAGGCGTCGGGCTTCCAGGCGCGCCGTCCGCCCCATCTGCCGTACGGCTCGCGCTGCGCGGCGGTGGCGGCGCGGCCGTCGTAGGCGGGGACGAAGGCGAAGTTGGTGTGCCAGGTGCCGGACGCGGAGCCGTCGGGGCTGCTGTAGACGCAGTGGGCGGCGGTGATGACCAGCAGCCTGCTGGCCGAGCGGACGACGGAGGCGCTGCAGGAGTCGTCGCGGCCGGTGGCGTTGACGAAGAACAGGCGTCCGGTGGCGCGGCTGTTGCCGTCGGCGGTGTACGGCCGGCGCACGGGGGCGTAGCCGTTGGCGTCGCCGCCGGGGGTGAGCCGTTTGGCGCCGGGCACGCTGCGCCGCTCGGCCGCACTGTTCTGGGCGGCGCTGTGCTGGGCGGCGCTCTGGGCGGCGGTGCCCTGGGCGGCCGTGTCGTGGCCGGTCGTGCTGGGCGGGAGGGCGACGGCCTTGGCCTTGGCCTGTTTGCCGGGCGTCCAGTAGCGGGCGGCGCGTCCCGGGCGCATGAGCGGCGACGACGCGGCGCCCGGACTGCGATCCCGGCCCTGCACAGGGCGCTGGGCAGGACGCTGGACAGGGCGCTGGGCGGGGCGCTGGGCGGGGTGCTGGGCGGTGGGGGCCTTGAGCGGGGGCGGTTCGGCGGTGGCGGGCGCGGTGACGAGGGCCGTGGCGGGCGCGGTGGTGAGTGTGGTGGCGAGTGAGACGCCGGCGAGCGCGGCCAGCGTGGTGACCAGAGTCTTCGACACGATGTCCCCTTGGGCGGTCCGAAGCGATTCCGATCACTGTAAGTCATGACTTCATCACTTACCGTGCCCAAGCGGGACGTGTCGCGCCCGGTCAGCCCGCCGCGGCGTCCCCCGGGGCGAGGAACTCGGCGGTGCTCGCCTCGCCGGGTTCGCGGTCGGGGCGCAGGCCGCGCCAGGAGGGGTGGCGCAGCCGGCCGTCGCCGGTGACCTCGGCGTACTGGACCTCGCCGACGACGCGGGGCTCGACCCAGTGCGCGTGGCGGGCGTGCTCGCGCGGGACGGGCTCGTTGAAGGGCGGGCCGGGGCGTTCCAGGGGCGTGAGGAGGTCCTGGAGGTCGCGCAGCATCTGCTGGGTGAAGCCGGTGCCGACGTGCCCGACGTAGAGCAGGCGGCCGCGCGGGTCGTAGGCGCCGAGCAGCAGCGAGCCGATCATGCCGGACCGTCGTCCGCCGCCGGGGTGCCAGCCGCCGATGACGACCTCGGCGGCGCTGACGTTCTTGACCTTGGTCCATTCGCCGCTGCGCCGGCCGGGCCGGTAGGGGGAGCCGAGTCGCTTGCAGACGATCCCTTCGAGCCCGAGCTGGCGGGAGGAGTCGAAGGCGCGGTCGGCGTGGTCGGCGAACCACACGGGCACCTCCCAGCGGAAGCCGGGGCGCAGGGTGTCCTCCAGGAGCTCGCGGCGCTCGCGGTAGGGGCGGCCGATCACGCTGTCGGCGTCGAGGTGCAGGATGTCGAAGGCCATGAACGTCACCGGCACCGCCCGGGTGAGCTCGGCGACGGTGGCGGGGTTGCGCTGGTGCATGCGGGGTTGGAGGGCGGCGAAGCTGGGGCGTCCGGTCTCGTCGAAGGCGACGATCTCGCCGTCGATCACGGCCGCGTGCCGGCCGGTGGAGCCGGCCATGAGCTGGAGCTCGGGGTAGGCGGGGGTGATGTCCTTGTTGTTACGGGACATCAGGCGGACCGAGCCGCCCTCGACGTAGGCGAGGGCGCGTACGCCGTCCCACTTCATCTCCACGGCCCAGCCCTCGCCCTGGACGGAGGTCAGGGTGCCCAGCTGGGCCATCATCGGCGCGTAGGCCGGCAGCCCCACCATGGATCATGCCGTACCCCGGGGGGTTGATCGACAGTGGCGGGCCGGGGTCTACAAATGGTCAAGCGGGGTGTCTTCCACCAGTTCGCCGAGGTCTACACCGTGTTCGTCCAGTTCGGACACCGTCTTGCAGTAGCCGCGCAGGTACGTCCGGCCGTTGACGCGGTGGGAGACGCGCAGCAGTGGACGATCATCGAGGATGATCGCCTCCACCAGGATGCCGCCGGGGGCTCGCCACTGTCCCATGCCGCCCAGGGTAGGCGAGTGGGCATAATGGACATGTAATGCGAAAGGCGTTACGAACCGCCTACGCCGCGCCGAGCGGGGCAAACAGCCGCAAGGTTATTTTTAACTCACCGAGACTTTTCTTTGCCGCAGGGTGTTAGACGCCTGCCGCGCCGGGCAGAAGGGGGCCAGGCCATTCCCCCCGGCCGTGACCGCGCCCCCGTGGCGGCCACGGCCACTCGGCCCCGGCTTGGCCCGGTCCGGGGCTCCGGCGGCCGCGAGCGCGGTGTCGGCGAACGCCGCGCTCGCGGCCCCCGTAACGCGTCCGGCCTGCGTCCCGCATTCTGGACAGAAGCGGATCCGGGGTCCGGACTCCGTAGACTGTCAGGGTGATTTCCCGTATTGACATGCGCGGTTCCCTTCCTGCGGACCTGCGCGACGTGCTGCCCCGCGCCGAGCTCGACGTCGAGGCCGCCCTGGAGAAGGTGCGGCCCATCTGCGACGACGTGCGCCATCGCGGGGCGGCAGCCGTACGGGAGCTGACCGCCAGGTTCGACGGTGTCGAGATCGCCTCCGCCCGCGTCCCCGTCGACGTCGTCCGGCGGGCGCTCGACGAGCTCGACCCCCGGGTCAGGGCCGCGCTGGAGGAGTCGATCAGGCGGGCCCGGCTGGTCCACCGCGACCAGCGCCGCTCCGACGTCACCACGCAGGTCGTGCCCGGCGGCACGGTGACCGAGCGCTGGGTGCCGGTCGACCGGGTGGGCCTCTACGTGCCCGGCGGGCGTGCCGTCTATCCCTCCAGCGTGGTCATGAACGTCGTCCCGGCCCAGGAGGCGGGCGTCGCCTCGCTGGCCGTCACCAGCCCGGCCCAGAAGGAGTTCGGCGGGCTGCCCCACCCCACCATCCTGGCCGCGTGCGCGCTGCTCGGCGTCGACGAGGTCTACTCCGTGGGCGGGGCGCAGGCCGTGGCCATGTTCGCCTACGGCACCGAGGAGTGCCCGCCCGCGACCATGGTGACCGGCCCCGGCAACATCTGGGTCGCCGCCGCCAAGCGCCTGCTCAAGGGCCGCATCGGCATCGACTCCGAGGCCGGCCCCACCGAGATCGCCATCCTGGCCGACGAGACCGCCGACCCGGTGCACGTCGCAGCCGACCTGATCAGCCAGGCCGAGCACGACACGATCGCCGCCGCCGTCCTGGTCACCACCAGCCTTGAGCTGGCCGAGGCGGTCGAGAAGGAGCTGCCGGGCCAGGTCTCGGCCACCCGCCACTCCGAGCGCATCACCGAGGCGCTGAGCGGCCGGCAGTCGGGCATCGTGCTGGTCTCCTCGATCGACGACGGCATCAAGGTCGTCGACGCGTACGCGGCCGAGCACCTGGAGATCCACACCGCCGGCGCGGCCGAGGTCGCGGCCCGGATCCGCAACGCCGGGGCGATCTTCGTCGGCCCCTACGCGCCGGTCTCGCTCGGCGACTACCTCGCCGGGTCCAACCACGTGCTGCCCACCGGCGGCTGCGCCTGCCACTCCAGCGGCCTGTCGGTGCAGTCGTTCCTGCGCGGCATCCACGTCGTCGACTACACCCGCGACGCGCTGGCCGGCGCGGCGGCCCACGTGTCGGTGCTGGCCGACGCCGAAGACCTGCCGGCGCACGGCGCCGCGATCCGCGCCCGCTTCGACTGGCGAGTCCCCACGGAGTCAGAGTGAACCCCGCCGATGTGACCCTCGACGACCTGCCGATCCGCGACGACCTGAAGGGCCGCTCGCCCTACGGCGCGCCGCAGATCGACGTGCCGGTCCGGCTCAACACCAACGAGAACCCCTATCCGCCCTCGCCCGCGCTGGTCGCCGACCTGGCGCAGGCCGTCGCCGCGAACGCGGGCGAGCTCAACCGCTACCCCGACCGCGACGCCACCGGGCTGCGCGCCGACCTGGCCGCCTACCTGGGCCACGGGCTGAGCCCCGAGCAGGTGTGGGCGGCCAACGGCTCCAACGAGGTGCTCCAGCAGATCCTGCAGGCCTTCGGCGGCCACGGGCGCACCGCCATCGGGTTCGAGCCGTCGTACTCGATGCACCCGATCCTCACCACCGGCACCAGCACCGAGTGGATCAGCGCCGCCCGCGAGGACGACTTCTCCCTCGACCCCGGCAAGGCCGTCGCGGCGATCGAGGAGCACCGGCCCGACATCGTCTTCCTGGCCTCGCCCAACAACCCGACCGGCACCGCGCAGCCGCTGTCGACGATCGAGGCCGTGCTGGCCGCCGCGCCGGGCGTGGTGGTGATCGACGAGGCCTACGCCGAGTTCGCCCGCCAGGGCACTCCGTCGGCGCTCACGCTGCTGCCGCGCCACCCGAGGCTGATCGTCACCCGCACGATGTCCAAGGCGTTCGCCATGGCGGGCACCCGCCTCGGCTACCTGGCCGCGCACCCGGCCGTGGTGCAGGCGCTGCTGCTGGTGCGGCTGCCGTACCACCTGTCCACGCTCACCCAGACGGCCGCGCGGGTCGCGCTGCGCCACCGCGCCGAGCTGCTCGGCACGGTCGACGCGCTGCGCGCCGAGCGCGACGCCACGGTCGCCTGGCTGCGCGGCAAGGGGCTGTCGGTGGCCGACTCCGACGCCAACTTCGTGCTGTTCGGACGGTTCCCCGACCGGCGCGAGGTGTGGGAGGGGCTGCTGGCACGCGGTGTGCTCATCCGCGAGGTGGGCCCGCCAGAATGGCTGCGTGTGTCGATCGGCACCGGCGAGGAGATGGCGGCCTTCCGCGCCGCGATGGAGGAGGTTCTGTGAGTCGCGTAGGGCGCGTGGAGCGGGCAACGAAGGAGACCTCGGTCCTGGTCGAGGTGGGCCTCGACGGCACCGGCCTGGTCGACGTCTCGACCGGGGTGGGCTTCTTCGACCACATGCTGGCCCAGCTCGGCAAGCACGGTCTGTTCGACCTGACCGTCAAGACCGAGGGCGACCTGCACATCGACTCCCACCACACGATCGAGGACACCGCGCTGGCGCTGGGCGCGGCCTTCCGCCAGGCGCTGGGCGACAAGTCCGGCATCCGGCGGTTCGGCAGCGCGTCGTGCCCGCTGGACGAGTCGCTGGCCCAGGTCACGGTCGACCTGTCCGGGCGGCCGTACCTCGTGCACACCGAGCCCGCGGGCATGGCCCCGATGATCGGCCCCGACTACGACACGACGATGACCCGCCACATCCTGGAGTCGCTGGTGGCCCAGGCGGCCATCTGCCTGCACGTGCACGTGCCGTACGGGCGCAACGCCCATCACATCGTCGAGGCCCAGTTCAAGGCGCTGGCCAGGGCGATGCGCGAGGCGTCCGAGCTCGACCCGCGCGCCTCGGGCGTGCCGAGCACCAAGGGTGTGCTGTGACCGACAACCTCATCGCGGGCGTCATGGTGTTCCTCGGGCTGTTCCTCGGCGGCGGCGTGTTCTCGCTGGCCAAGCAGGGTCTCAAGGTGGGCGCCGCGGTCTGCGCGCTCGGCGCGGCGATGGCGATCACGGCAGGGGTGTTGTGGTGGTGAGCAAGAACATCGTGGTGCTCGACTACGGCTCGGGCAACCTGCGCTCGGCCGAGCGGGCCCTGGCCAGGGTGGGCGCGGACGTCACCGTGACCGCCGACTTCGACACGGCGCTCAACGCCGACGGGCTGGTCGTGCCGGGCGTCGGCGCGTTCGCGGCCTGCATGGCCGGGCTCAAGGGCGTGCACGGCGACCGGGTCATCGGCCGCCGCCTGGCCGGCGGGCGTCCGGTGCTGGGCATCTGCGTCGGCATGCAGATCCTGTTCGCGCGGGGCGTCGAGCACGGCGTCGAGACCGAGGGCTGCGGCGAGTGGCCCGGCACGGTCGAGCGACTGGAGGCGCCCGTGCTGCCGCACATGGGGTGGAACACGGTCAAGGCGCCCGCTGAGAGCGTGCTGTTCGCCGGGCTCGACGCCGACACCCGCTTCTACTTCGTGCACTCCTACGGCGTGCGCGAGTGGGAGCTGCAGCCGGCCGACCCCGGTTTCGCCGCGCCCGTGGTGACCTGGGCCGAGCACGGCGTGCCGTTCGTGGCCGCCGCCGAGAACGGCCCGCTCATGGCCACCCAGTTCCACCCGGAGAAGTCCGGCGACGCCGGAGCCGCCCTGCTGAGGAACTGGCTAGAGACGGTATGAGCAAGGAGCGGGCGCGCCGGCGGGCCGAGCGGGAGGCCGAGCGGGCGCGCGCGATCCGGCTCAACGAGGAGCGGCAGGCGCGCCGCGCCCGGCGCCGCGCCCTGATCGCCCGCCTGATCCCGCGCCCGGTCCGGTTCGCCCGGCAGGGCGGCCTGATCGCCCGCCGCCATCGCGCCCAGAACGTCGCGGTGGCGCTCGGCTTCCTGATCGTGCAGGCGATCGTGTGGCTGGTCTGGGGCTCGCCCGCGGTGAGCCTCGCCGTGTTCGTCTTCTCCCTGCTGCTCGCACCTGTTGTCGTGACCCTCGCTTTCGACCGGAGGACCTGAATGTCGCTCGTATTGCTTCCCGCCGTGGACGTCGCCGATGGCCAGGCCGTACGCCTCGTCCAGGGTGAGGCCGGGACCGAGACCGGCTTCGGCGAGCCGCTCGCCGCGGCGCTGGCCTGGCAGGAGGCGGGCGCCGAGTGGATCCATCTGGTCGACCTCGACGCCGCGTTCGGCAGGGGCTCCAACAAGGAGCTGATCAGCGAGGTGATCGGCAAGCTCGACGTCAAGGTGGAGCTGTCCGGCGGCATCCGCGACGACGAGTCGCTGGCCGCCGCCCTGGCCACCGGCTGCCGCCGGGTCAACATCGGCACCGCCGCCCTGGAGAACCCCGACTGGTGCCGGAAGATCATCGCTGAGCACGGCGACCGGATCGCGGTGGGCCTCGACGTGCGCGGCACCACGCTGGCCGCCCGCGGCTGGACGAAGGAGGGCGGCGACCTGTGGGAGGTGCTCGACCGCCTGGAGGCCGACGGCTGCCCCCGCTACGTCGTCACCGACGTGACCAAGGACGGCATGCTGCAGGGGCCCAACCTCGACCTCTACCGGCGGATCTGCGCACACACCGACAAGCCCGTGATCGCCAGTGGCGGCGTGTCCAGTCTTGACGACCTGGTGGCACTGGCTTCTCTCGTCCCGGACGGAGTGGAGGGAGCCATCGTGGGCAGGGCCCTGTACGCTCACGCGTTCACTCTTGAGGACGCGCTGGCCGCGGTACGCGTTTAGCTTCGCCGGGAGGGGGCGGAATGAGCGTCAGCATGGAAAGCACCGGTCCGAGGGTGTTCTCGGGCGGCATCTGGGAGGAGAAGTACGGGTACGCCCGCGCCGTGGTCGTGGGCGAGCGCGTGATCGTCTCCGGGTGCACGGCCACGATCGACGGCGAGGTGCGCCACGTCGGCGACGCCTACCGGCAGAGCCTGACCGCCATCGACATCGCGCTGGACGCCGTCGAGGTCGGCGGCCTGACCCGCGAGGACGTCGTCATGGTCCGCTACTACGTGGTGGAGCAGCGCCACTTCGACCTCGTCGGCCGGGCCATCTACGAAGTCTTCGGGCACGTGCGGCCCGCCTGCACAGGAGTGAGGGTCGCCGGGCTGGTCGACCCTCGAATGCTGGTCGAGATCGAAATCGAGGCACTGCGAGCATGACCGTAGCGGTAAGAGTGATCCCCTGTCTCGACGTCGACGCCGGGCGGGTCGTCAAGGGCGTCAACTTCGAGAACATGCGCGACGCGGGAGATCCGGTCGAGCTGGCCAGGCGCTACGACGAGGAGGGCGCCGACGAGCTGACCTTCCTCGACATCACCGCCTCGTCGGGCGAGCGGGAGACCATGCTCGACGTGGTGCGCAGAACCGCCGAGCAGGTGTTCATCCCGCTCACCGTGGGCGGCGGCGTGCGCGCGGTCGACGACGTCAACCGGCTGCTGCGGGCCGGGGCCGACAAGGTGTCCCTGAACACCGCGGCCATCGCCAGGCCCGAGCTGCTGACCGAGGCGTCGCGGCGGTTCGGCGCGCAGTGCGTGGTGCTGTCGGTCGACGCCCGCCGGGCGCCGGGCATGCCCAGCGGGTTCGAGGTGACCACCCACGGCGGCCGGCGCGGCACCGGCATCGACGCGGTGGAGTGGTCGGCGCGCGGTGAGGAGCTGGGCGTCGGCGAGATCCTGCTCAACTCCATGGACGGCGACGGCACCCTCGACGGCTACGACCTGGAGCTGCTGCACGCGGTGCGCGCGGCGGTGCGGGTGCCGGTGATCGCCAGCGGCGGGGCCGGCCGGCTGGAGGACTTCCCGCCGGCGATCGAGGCCGGGGCCGACGCCGTGCTGGCCGCCAGCGTGTTCCACTTCGGCACGCTGAAGATCGGCGACGTCAAGGAGACACTGCGCATGGCGGGCCACCCGGTCCGCTGAGGCACGTGGTCCGTTGAGGCCACCTGGTCCGTTGAGGGCGCCTGGTCCGTTGAGGCCGCCTGCCGGCCCCGCCCGCGCGCGGCCGGCAGGCGCGGGGCCGGCGGGCGGTCAGAACACCCGCAGGTGGTGGAAGAGCTCGTAGGAGGCGTCCTTGGCGGCGAACGCGGCCGCCTCCGAACGTTTGACCGCCAGGTACGCGCTGCGCCGCAACGGCCCGAGCGCCTCCATGAGCACCTCGTCGGCCTCCAGCGCGTCGAGCGCCTCCTCCAGGGAGCCGGGCAGGCGGGGATAGCGGTCGGGCACGGTGTCGGGATCGATGTCCACGGCCTCGCCCGGGTCGAGCTTGCGGCGGATGCCGTCGAGCCCAGCGTGGATGACCGCGCCGAGCGACAGGTACGGGTTGGCCGAGGAGTCCGACGGCTTCAGCTCCAGGTTCGGCTCGCCGCTCTCGCCCAGCGGCGAGCACACGCGCACGGCCGCCTCCCGGTTGTCGGGGCCGTACACCGCGTACGCGCTGGACCACATGCGGGGTGAGAGCCGGCGGAAGCTGTTGACGCTGCCGCAGGTCAGGGCGGTCAGGCCGGGCAGGTGGGCGATCAGGCCGCCGATGAAGTGCGCGCGTTCCGCGCCGTCCTCGGCGATCAGGTTGTGGGTGTCGCGCCACAGCGACAGGTGCAGGTGGGCGCCGTTGCCGGCCTGGTCGGCCAGGGGCTTGGGGGCCAGCGAGGCCCACATCGACATGCGCATCGCCACGCCGCGCACGGTCTCCCGGTAGAGCACGTGGTTGTCGGCGGCGCGCAGCGGGGGCGCGTGGTGCACCGACAGCTCCTGCTGGCCGGGGCCGAGCTCGGGGTGGTAGTGCTCGACGCGCAGGCCCTGGGTCTCCAGCGCGCGCATGAGCCTGATCGTGTAGTCGTGCGCGGTGTCGAAGCCCGTGCCGGCATAGCAGAGAGAGTCGTCGAGCGGCACCAGCCGGTCGGGGCCGCCATTGGGGTCGGGCAGGCGGCGGCCGAGCGTGAACTCGGGCTCGAAGGCCGCCTCGATCCGGTAGCCGTCGCCGGCCAGTTCCGCCACGGCGTCCTTGAGGAACGTGCGGGCGCAGGCTTCCCACGGTGAGCCGTCGGGCCGCCGCAGGTCCGACAGCATCGCGGCGGCGCCCGGTGCATGGGGCAACGGGACGAACGTGGCCGGGTCGGGGACAATGCGAACCTCGCCCACCGGACCCAGGTGCTCGACCTCCTGAAGCTGGTCGAGCATGTTCATCGCCATCATGGCCACCGTGTGCCCGATGCCCGAGTTGAGCCGTTCGGCCAACCGGGACCGGGACGCCGCCTTGCCACGGACCACGCCACCGTGGTCGGCGTACAGGAAACGGATCAGCTCGATGCCTTCAAGCTCTGCCCGTTCGAGGACGCGCCGGGCCTGCGGATCGAGCTGATTGATCTTGTTGCCGCTGGGGCGATCTCTCATCCTGCCTGCGTAACACGATCTGTCAGCGCGTGGAAGCACCTAGCGCGGACAGAACGCGAACATCAGGTCAGAACATTCGTAAAGAAGACCGCCAATTGGTTGGCTCCTTGGACAATTCCGTCAAACACGCCGTTGACCGCGGCCGCCGCCTGGGCCGGCCGGGTGAACAGGTAGAAGACCACGAACGCCACCAGAACGTACGTAGCCACCTTCTTGACCTGCATGGGGGGCCTCCTGCAGTCCATTCCCAGCCGTATATACCCGGATCTGGGCGATCACGGTCATCTTCTGTGAAGATGTCCAAGATCCTAACCGGGGGGCTTCTTTCCTGTGCCATCGTACGGGCTGGAGGTTTAAGACGAGGGGTTTCTGGGCCGAGGGTTTCGGTCAGAATCCGAGCCGGGCTTCGGTTGCCCGGCTCACCGCCGCGTCGTCGCCGGTCAGCTCCACCCTGGCGTGCTCCTGCCGGCCGAAGCAGAACAGCAGCAGCTCCTGGGCCGTGCCGGTGACCTGAACCTTGGCGCCCTCCCGAGCCCCGCCGAGCGCCACCCCGCCGACCGCCCCGCCGACCGCCCCGCCTCCCGCGCGGCGCAGCACCAGGCGCACCGGCGAGCGGCGCAGCATGATCCGGGCGCCCGCCGACACCCGCTTCCAGATGAGCTCGTCGAGGTCGGCCGGCAGCTCGCGCGGCTCCCATCCGGGCTGCGCGCGGCGCACGTCCTCGTGGTGGACGAAGAACTCCAGCGTGTTGACCGCCTTGTCCAGGAAGGGCAGCAGCCCGTAGACGCCGCCCGGCCGGCGCGCGATGCCCACCAGCTCGGGGTAGGGGTGCCTGGCCTTCAGGCCGTTCTGGACCGAGGCGGTGTAGCCCGCCAGCGCGCTGATCCCGATGCCGCCCATGGCGTCCGGCCGGCGCTCGCGCAGCACGAGGTGGGCGGCCAGGTCGTAGGTGGTCCACCCCTCGCACAAGGTGGGCGCGTCGGGGCCGAGCCGGTCGAACAGGTCGCAGAGCGCGGTGCGTTCGCCACGAGCGTGAGTCACCCGGTCAAGCCTACCTGTGGGAATAAGGAGACGATCGGCCGTGATAGGGACATAGATAGAAATATCGACGTTTGAAGGGAAAAATACCGAGTGGCGAGCAAGGTCACCTCGGCCGTCATGCGTCAAGGACTGCGGGTCCTTGGGGTGGCCATTCGCACGGAGAGAGCCGTGTTCGCGATGGCCGCGCTGGCCAGCGCGGTCTACGGCGGCATGACCGTCGCCTCGGCCTGGGCACTGGGCTGGGCGACGCAGAACGTGGTGCTGCCCGCCTTCGACCAGGGCCGGACCTCCGCCGGCGCCATGTGGACCGGCGCGCTGCTGATCATCGGCACCGCGCTGCTCAAGGCGATCGGCGTGGCGGGGCGGCGCATCCTGGCCGGCGTCGTGCAGTACCGCATGCAGGCCAGGTCACGCAGGGACGTGACCAAGCAGTACCTGCGGCTGCCGCTGTCCTGGCACCACCGGCACCCGACCGGGCAACTGCTGTCCAACGCCAGCGCCGACGCCGAGGCCGCCTGGGCGCCGCTCGCGCCGCTGCCGATGGCCGTCGGCGTGCTGGTCATGCTGTTCACCGCGGCCGTCGCCATGCTGTTCACCGACCTCGTGCTCGCGCTGGTGGGCTTCCTGATCTTCCCGGCCATCGCCGTGCTGAACCTGGTCTACCAGCGCCGGCTCAGCCCCCTGGCCACCCGCGCCCAGCAGCTGCGCGCCGAGGTGAGCGAGATCGCGCACGAGAGCTTCGACGGCGCGCTGGTCATCAAGACCCTCGGCCGCGAGGAGCTGGAGACCGACCGGTTCCGCCGCCGCGCCCACGAGCTGCGCGACGCCAACATCGCCGTCGGCCGGGTGCGCGGGCTGTTCGACCCCATGCTGGAGGCGCTGCCCACGATCGGCGTGCTCGCCGTGCTGGGGGTCGGCGCGCTGCGCCTGTCCACCGGCTCGATCGACTCCGGCGACCTGGTTCAGGTCGCCTACCTGTTCACGCTGCTGGCCTTCCCGATCAGGGCGCTGGGCTGG
Source organism: Nonomuraea sp. NPDC048881 (assembly GCF_040649795.1). Lineage (NCBI taxonomy): Bacteria > Bacillati > Actinomycetota > Actinomycetes > Streptosporangiales > Streptosporangiaceae > Nonomuraea > Nonomuraea sp. NPDC048881. The sequence continues at coordinate 161,023 of NZ_JBEZGC010000009.1, read as the reverse complement.
GTGCTGGCCGAGCTGCCGCGCAGCGTCGTCGGCTGGCAGCGGGTGCAGGCCGTGCTCGACGCCGAGGGCTCCATGGACTACGGCGACGCGCCCGTGGCCTCGTCCGGGCCCGCCGAGCTGAAGGTGGCCGGCGTGTCCTACGCCTACGACCAGGCCGAGGTGCTGCACGACGTCACCTTCGACGTGCCGCCCGGCCGTACCGTGGCCCTGGTGGGGCCGACCGGGTCGGGCAAGTCGACGCTGGTCCAGCTGCTGGTCCGGCTCGTCGACCCCGGCTCCGGGCAGGTGCTGCTCGACGGCGTCGACGTGCGTGACCTGCCCTACGGCGCCATCGCCGGCTCGGCCGCGCTGGTGCCGCAGCAGACGTTCCTGTTCGACGACACCGTACGCGGCAACGTCGCGCTCGGCCTGGACGCCGGCGACGAGGACGTGTGGGCGGCGCTGCGCCTGGCCCAGGCCGACGGCTTCGTCGGCCGCCTGGGCGACGGGCTCGACACCCGCGTCGGCGAGCGCGGCGCGTCGCTGTCCGGCGGCCAGCGCCAGCGCATCGCGCTGGCCCGCGCGGTGGTCCGCCGCCCCCGCCTGCTCATCCTCGACGACGCCACCTCCAGCGTGGACCCCCAGGTCGAGGCCAAGATCCTGCACGGCCTGCGGGACACCGCGGAGGCCACGACCGTCGTGGTCGTCGCCTACCGGATGGCCACCATCGCCCTGGCCGACGAGGTGGTCTACCTCGACCACGGCCGGGTCGAGGACCGCGGGACCCACGAGGAGCTGCTCGTGCGCTGCCCCGGATACCGCAACCTGGTGACCGCCTACGAGCGCGAGGAGGCCGAACGGGCCGCCATCGACCTGTCGCCGGCCCCGGACGCCGAAGAGGAAGAGGAAGAGGTCAGCGCATGAGCGAGGCGCTCCAGGGCAACGTCGAGCGGTCGGCGCTGGCCACCATCTGGCACGGCCTGTCGCTCACCCCCGAGTTCCGCAAGGGGCTGGCCGGCACGCTCGGGCTGGCCGTCGTGGCGACCATTGGCAAGATCATCGTGCCGATCGCGGTGCAGCAGACGATCGACACCGGCATCAAGAGCGGCACGCCGGACCTGCCGTACATCACCCGGGCCGTCCTGGTGTGCGCCGCGGCCGTGCTGCTGACCGCGCTGGCCGGCTACATCATGAACGTGCGCCTGTACAAGGCCACCGAGTCCTCGCTGGCCAGCCTGCGCGTGCGCGGGTTCCGGCACGTGCACGACCTGTCGGTGCTCACCCAGAACAGCGAGCGGCGCGGCGCGCTGGTCTCGCGGGTCACCAACGACATCGACCAGATCAGCACGTTCATGCAGTGGGGCGGGCTGATGATCATCGTGGCGTTCGGCCAGCTCTTCGTGGCCAGCGTGCTCATGCTGGTCTACTCCTGGCAGCTCACGCTGCTGGTGTGGGTGTGCTTCGTGCCGCTGATGATCGCGCTGCCGCGGTTCCAGCGGCTGTTGTCGCGGGCGTACACGACCGTGCGCGAGCGGACCGGCGACATGCTCGCCGCGGTCAGCGAGTCCGTCGTCGGCGCCGCCGTCATCAGGGCCTACGCCTCCGAGCGGCGTACCGCGGACCGCATCGACAAGGCCGTGGACGCCAACAGGACCGCGCAGATCAAGGCGCAGACCATCGTCGGCTTCGTCTTCCCGCTGACCGAGATCGTCGCCGCGCTGGCCATCGCCGGGATCGTGCTCCTCGGCGTCCGGCTCGGCGTGTCCGGCGACATCACCGCGGGCAAGCTGGTGGCCTTCCTCTTCCTGGTCACGCTGTTCGTCTCGCCGCTGCAGACCGCCACCGAGGTGCTGAACGAGGCCCAGAACGCGGTGGCCGGCTACCGCCGCATCCTGGGCGTCCTGGACACCCCGCCGGACGTCGCCGACCCCGGCGAGAAGGGCGTGCGGCTGCCCAGGGGCCCGATCTCGGTGGCCTTCGAGAACGTGCACTTCTCCTACCCGGGCGGCCCGCCCGTGCTGCGCGAGGTCTCGCTGGAGATCCCGCCGCGCTCGCGGGTCGCCGTCGTCGGCGAGACCGGGTCGGGCAAGACCACGTTCGCCAAGCTGCTGACCCGGCTCATGGACCCGGTCGGCGGCCGCGTCACGGTGGACGGCCACGACCTGCGCGACGTGCGCTTCTCCTCCCTGCGCGAACGCATCGTCATGGTCCCCCAGGACGGCTTCCTGTTCGACGGCACCCTGGAGGACAACGTCCGGTACGGCAGGCCGCCGGCCACCCGCGAGGAGATCCAGCTCGCGATGACCGAGCTGGGCCTGGCCGACTGGGTCGAGGGCCTGCCCGCGGGCCTGGACACGCCCGTCGGCCAGCGCGGGGAGTCGCTGTCGGCGGGCGAGCGCCAGCTCGTCGCCCTGGCCCGCGCCTACCTCGCCGACCCCGACCTGCTGCTGCTGGACGAGGCCACCTCGGCCGTCGACCCGGCCACCGAGGTGCGCCTGGCCCGCGCGCTGGAGGGCGTCACCAGGGGCCGCACGGCCGTCTCGATCGCCCACCGGCTCTCGACGGCGGAGAACGCCGACGAGGTGCTGGTGTTCGACGCCGGCCGCCTGGTGCAGCGCGGCCCGCACGCCGAGCTGGTCACCCAGCCCGGCGTCTACGCCGATCTGCACGCCTCCTGGGTCTCGGCGGCGCACTCCTGATCGCGCGTTCCTAGTCGAGGGCGGCGGCGAACGTCACGCTCGTGCCCGCGGGGCCGGACACGATCGTGATGTGGTCGCACAACATCCGGGTCAGCCACAGCCCCCGCCCGCGGAACTCCAGCCCCGCGGGCGGGCGCGCCTCGCCCATCCAGCCGGGCGGCAGTCCGGGGCCCTGGTCGGTGACCTCGCACCACAGCCGTCCCTCGCCCGACCACAACCGCAGCCGTCCCTGGCCGCCGCCGTGCAGGACCGCGTTGGTGGTGATCTCGTTGACCGCCAGCACGAAGTCCTCCAGCCGCCGGCCGCTCAGCCCCTCGTAGGCGGCCTGCTCGGCCACGGCCCTGCGCAGGAACGTGATGCGCCCGCGCGCGAAGGTCGCGCGCAGCACCTGCCTACCCATCGCCCACCCGGCGGACGACGACGTGCGTGTCGGCCCTGACCAGCCGGAGCACCCGGGCCACCCGTTCGGCGCAGACGACCACGGTCGAGCCGTACGGCCTGGCCGCGGCCGTGACGGTCAGCAGCCGGGCCGAGCCGGCGTCGATGAAGTCGAGGTGGGAGGCGTCGATCACGACCTGCCCCGGCTCCTTCTGCAGCGGCGACAACACCGAGCCGAACGCCGGCCTGTTGGTCAGGTCTACGTCGCCCCACACCCGCAGCCCCGGCGGCGAGGAGGTGCTGGCGAAGCGCAGCAGGGCCTGCTCGGGCGCGATGGGGTGCACCGCGGTGGCCCGCTCGATGGCGTCGAGGGGGAACAGCTCGCGGTCGTACTGGCACACCGCGGCCAGCCAGCGCTCGCCGAACAGCTCGTTGGCGGTGGCCTCGAACGCCGCCTGGGCCTGCGCGTCGCGCGCTCCCCAGGAGGCGTCGATCAGCGCGTAGACGCCGTGCTGGCCGTGCCTGCGCGCCCGGTGGTGGGCGTCGGCCAGGGCGTGCAGCAGGCGGTCGGGGTCGAGGCGGCCGTCGGTGAAGTGCGTGTCGGCGCAGGACAGGATCTCCACCTGCCCGGCCGCCTCGGCGTCGTCGAGCCCCGGGACGAGCGGCGCCAGCCAGCCCCGGGTGCGCTCAGGGGTCTCCGCATGGGTGATGATCACCACCTTGGTCCGGCGGCGCAGCCCGTTGAGTGTGAACTGCCTGGTCGTCGTCATGCGCTCCCGCTCGCCCTCGAACGGCAGGCAGACGTGGTCCCCCAGATCCGGGTCGAGGACCGAGCCCGCGACGTGCACCACGATGTGTCCTCCCTAGCACGCGTCGCCTAGAAATTACCGTGATGCCCGCGATCACGTAGCGCGTTCTCGGCAAAACACACCGTCACCCGTTCCCGCCGGTGTACGTTTTCGGCGGGGCCGCCCAGGAAGGGTCATGAAAGGCATGGGCGTGGACGTACTGGAGACGACGCACAGCAGGCACGGGGACATCGTGGTGGTCGCCCTCGCGGGCGAGGTCGACGTGGACAACGTCGCCCGGGTCAGGAGGTGTCTCGACGAGGCGATGGCGGCCGACGGCACGCGGCTGGTGGTCGACCTGACCGGGCTGACCTTCATCGACACCACGGGGCTCGGGGTCCTGGTGCGCCAGCTCGCCGCGTTGCGCGACAGGGACGGCACGATGGCGCTGGTGGCCTCCGACGGCCAGGTGCTGCGGCGGCTGCGCAGGACGAACCTGGCAGCCCTGTTCCCCATCCATGACACCTTGTCGCAGGCGCTGGCCCAGCCGGAGGCGGGAGCACGGGGGAGGGCTGGTTGAATGGCACCATGTCCCTCGACCCCGAGATCGCCGCACGGCTGAAGCGCAACGCGGACGGCCTCGTGCCCGCCATCGCCCAGCAGCACGACACCGGCGAAGTGCTGATGATGGCCTGGATGAACGACGAGGCGCTGCACCTCACGCTCACCACCGGCCGGGCCACCTACTGGTCGCGCAGCCGCGACCGGCTGTGGGTCAAGGGCGACACCTCCGGGCACGTCCAGCACGTCAAGAGCGTGGCCCTCGACTGCGACGGCGACACCATCCTGCTCAAGGTCGACCAGGTCGGCGCCGCGTGCCACACCGGCGACCGCACCTGCTTCGACGCGGGTCTGCTCGGTTAGCGGCTCCCGGCATGACGTCTGGTGAGGTTTCCGGCAAGGGCTCCGGGAACGGGCGGCGCGAGTTGTGGGCGTGGCTGGCGCTGACCGTCCTGGGCAGCTGCCTGGTGCTGCTGGCGGCCGGTCAGGTCTGGGTGCGGGTGCTCGGCGCGCAGGCCGCCGACGCGGTCGCGCCGACCGGCGGCGACCTGAGCCCCGTGCTCTCGCCGCTGGCGCTGGCGGGGCTGGCGGGCGTGGTGGCCGTGCTGGCGACCAAGGGCGCCGGGCGCCGGGTCGTCGGCGCGCTGGTCGCGCTCTGCGGCGCGGGCGCGGCGGCGGGCACGTGGGCGGGGCTGGCCTCGGCCACCGTGACCGGCTGGCTGCGCGAGCACAACGCGGTCCGCGCGGTGGCCGGCCTGCCCTGGGAGCCGGTGCCGGGCTGGCCGGTCGTGGCCGGGCTCGGCGCGTTGCTGCTCCTGGCCGGCGGCGTGCTGGCGGCGGTGCGCGGCGGCAGGTGGGCGGGCATGTCGTCGCGATATGACAGGGCCGCCGACGCGACGGACGAGCGGGCGGGCGACAGGCCGGGCGCGGTCGCGGCCACGGCCCGCAGGGGCCACGAGGACCGCGAGTTGTGGGACGCGCTCGACCGCGGCGACGACCCGACGGAGTCCCCGGAACCCCGCTGAGGTCGGTAGTTACGAAATCTCCACGGTTCTGAACCTCTGTCTGCTTGGCAAACGTTTTCTCAATAAGCTGCCGTTGCAACTCGCCAAAAGACAAGAGGAGCCAGCTCATGAGCTACGGGGACCAGGGCGGCAGCGGGGGCCACGGCGCGCAGCCCCCCGGCGGTGGTTACGGCCAGCAGCCGCCCACCGGCGGCGGCTACGGCCAGGGCCCGGCCTACGGCCAGCAGCCCCAGAGCGGCGGCTACGGCCAGCAGCCCCAGCACGGCGGGGGTTACGGCCAGCAGCCGCAGAGCGGTGGTGGTTACGGCCAGCAGCCGCAGAGTGGCGGCGGCTACAACCAGCAGCCGCCCAGCGGCGGCGGTTACGGCTACAACCAGCAGCCGCCGAGCTACCCCCAGGAGCCTTTGGGGTACGGCCAGCAGCCGCAGCCCCCGAGCGGCGGCTACGCCCAGCCGGGCTACGGCCAGCAGAATTACGGCCAGCAGAATTACGGCCAGCAGGGCTACGGCCAGCCCGGCTACGGCCAGTACGGCGCCCCGCAGCAGCCCCGCTCCACCAACGGCATGGCGGTGGCCTCGCTCATCCTGGGCATCGTCGGCCTGGTCACCTGCGGCGCGACCAGCATCGTCGGCGTCGTCCTCGGCCACATCGCGCTCAACCGCATCAAGCGCACGGGGGAGGAGGGGCAGGGCATGGCGATGGGCGGCCTGGTGACCTCCTACATCATGGTCGTGCTGTTCGTGCTGTTCTGGATCTTCTTCGGCGGGTTCTGGCTGACCCTGATCGGCATCGGCTCGGCGGCCTCCGTCAGCGACTACTCGTGAACGGGCGGGGCGCAGCGTGACGCCCCGCTTGCGGTGTGATTACGAATTGTCCGCAACGTGGGCGTTAGTCCACGTAGGGAATGCTTTATCGCTAGGCTGCCGCGCGCAACTCGCTTCACGCTGACGACATGAGGAGTCACGAGCATGAGTTACGGAAACCAGGGCGACGGCGGTTACGGCGCCCAGCCGCCCGGCGGCGGTTACGGGCAGCAGCCGCCGAGCGGTGGTGGCGGCTACGGCCAGCAGCCGCCCAGCGGCGGCGGTTACGGCGGCGGCTACGGCCAGCAGCCCCCGAGTGGCGGCGGCTATGGTGAGCAACCCCCCGGTGGCGGCTACGGCCAGCAGCCCCCGAGCGGTGGCGGCTACGGCCAGCCCCCTGGCGGCGGTTACGGGCAGCCGCCCGGTGGCTACCCCGGTGGCGGTTACGGCCCCGGTGGCGGCGGCACCCCGCCGGACAACCAGCTGGTCCCGGCGATCCTCACCACCCTGTTCTGCTGCCTGCCCCTCGGCATCGTGGCGATCGTGAAGTCGTCGCAGGTCAACTCCAAGTGGCAGGTCGGCGACATCCAGGGCGCCATGCAGGCGGCCGAGGAGGCCAAGACCTGGTGGAAGCGCAGCCTGATCTTCGGCGCCATCGCCATCGTCCTGCTCATCATCTTCTACGTGGTGGTGTTCGTGCTGCTCGCCGCCTCGACGAGCAGCTACGGCTCGTACTGACGGACTGGGATACTGACGGCATGGACATCGCAACAACCGGGCGGCGGGGGACGGGGCGGCTGAAGGGCCTGCTCGCGCCGCTCGGTGTTGCGGCCGCGGCGGGGGCCGTGGTCGGCGTGGTCGGCGTGGTCGACCCCAACCAGCCCGGCCACTACCCGACCTGCCCGTTCCTGTGGGTCACCGGCCTCTACTGCCCGGGCTGCGGCACGCTGCGCACGATCCACGCGCTGGCCCACCTCGACCCGCTGGCCGCCCTCGGGCTCAATCCGCTGGCCGTCGCCATGATCCCGTTCCTGCTGTTCTGGTGGGGCCGGTGGGTCGTACGGGCGTGGCAGGGCAGGCCGCGGCGCACCACTTTGGCCCATCCGGCGTGGCTGTGGGCCTTCCTCGGGGTCGTGATGGTCTACTGGGTCGTCCGAAACCTCCCCTTCGGGGCGTTCCTCGCGCCGTAGTACGGGCCCTGTGGCGAGGTGACCCCGGTGGGGCCGATACCATCGCAGGACAAGGCCGAGAGCGGACGCGAGGCGAACTCTCTGCCACCCCCACTGTCAACCGGAGGGACCCCAAGCGCGTGAGTGAGCGGACGGAAGGACCAAGTGTCCTCGACGACATCCTCGAAGGGGTGCGCGCCGATCTCGCCGCACGTCAGCAGGCCGTGTCGATCGACGAGCTCAAGCGGCGAGCCGAGCGGGCCCAGGGGCCCAGAGACGCGATGGCCGCCCTCGGGGGTGACAGGATCTCGGTGATCGCCGAGGTCAAGCGGTCGAGCCCGTCCAAGGGCGCGCTCGCCGCCATCGCCGACCCCGCCGCGCTCGCGGCCGACTACGAGGCCGGCGGCGCCCACGTGATCAGCGTGCTGACCGAGCGGCGCAAGTTCGGCGGCAGCCTGGAGGACCTGGCGGCCGTCCGCGCCCGCGTCGACATCCCCATCCTGCGTAAAGATTTCATCCTCACCTCCTACCAGCTCTGGGAGGCCCGGGCCCACGGCGCCGACCTGGCGCTGCTGATGGTCGTCTGCCTGGAGCAGGAGGCGCTGGTGTCGCTGATCGAGCGGGCCGAGTCCATCGGGCTCACCCCGCTGGTCGAGGTGCACACCGAGGAGGAGCTGGAGCGGGCGGTCGCCGCCGGGGCGCGGGTCATCGGGGTCAACGCGCGTAATTTGAAGACTCTTGAGGTCGACCGCGACGTCTTCGCGAAGCTGGCGCCGAAGATCCCGGATAATGTGATCAAGATCGCCGAGTCGGGCGTGCGCGGCCCGCACGACCTGCTCGCCTACGCCAGGGGTGGCGCCGACGCCGTCCTGGTGGGGGAGAGCCTGGTCACCGGCAAGGATCCGCGCAAGGCCGTGGAGGCGCTGGTGACCGCCGGCGCTCACCCGTCGACGCGCCCCGACCACTCAGCAGAGGGATAGCAGTGGCTAACGAAGGCTCCATCCTCAGCGCCGCCGACCTGGCCGGTGGCGCGGCGTACGGCAACGACCCCGACCTGCACGGCAAGTTCGGCATCTTCGGCGGCCGCTACGTGCCCGAGGCGCTGATCCCCGCGCTCGACGAGGTGGCCGCCGTCTACGACAAGGCCAAGACCGACCCCGAGTTCCTGCGCGAGTTCGATCACCTGCTGCGCACCTACGCCGGTCGGCCGACCACGCTGACCGACGTCGCGCGCTTCAGCCAGGAGGCCGGCGGCGCGCGTATCGTGCTCAAGCGGGAAGACCTCACCCACACCGGCGCCCACAAGATCAACAACGTGCTCGGCCAGGCGCTGCTGACCAGGCGCCTGGGCAAGAAGCGGGTGATCGCCGAGACCGGCGCCGGCCAGCACGGCGTGGCCACGGCCACCGCGGCCGCCCTGCTCGGCCTGGAGTGCGTCATCTACATGGGCGCGGTCGACTGCGAGCGCCAGGCGCTCAACGTGGCCCGGATGAAGCTGCTCGGCGCCACCGTGGTGCCCGTCCACAACGGCTCCAAGACGCTGAAGGACGCCATCAACGAGGCGTTCCGCGACTGGGTGACCAACGTCGACACCACCCACTACCTGTTCGGCACCGTCGCCGGGCCCCACCCGTTCCCCGAGATCGTGCGCGACTTCGCCCGCATCATCGGCGTCGAGGCCCGTCGCCAGATGCTGGAGCTGACCGGCGGGCTGCCCGACGCGGTGTGCGCGGCGGTCGGCGGCGGCAGCAACGCCATCGGCATCTTCCACGCCTTCATCGGCGACGAGGGCGTGGCCCTGCACGGCTACGAGGCGGCCGGCCACGGCCTGGAGAGCGGCGAGCACGCGCTCACCCTCACCGCCGGCTCGGTGGGCGTGCTCCACGGCTCGCGCACGTACGTGCTCCAGGATGACGAGGGCCAGACGATCGAGTCCCACTCGATCTCGGCCGGCCTCGACTACCCGGGCGTCGGCCCCGAGCACGCCTGGCTGAAGGACTCCGGCCGCGCCACCTACCACGGCGTCACCGACGACGAGGCCATGGCGGCGTTCTCGCTGCTGGCCAGGACCGAGGGCATCATCCCGGCCATCGAGTCCTCCCACGCGCTGGCGGGCGCGCTGAAGCTGGGCCGCGAGCTCGGCCCCGACTCGACGATCCTGGTCAACCTGTCCGGGCGCGGCGACAAGGACATGGGCACCGCCATGAAGTACTTCAACCTCTGACGCCCCCGGCAGCGCGGCGCGGGTGACCGGACGACGGCCTGCGGCAGGGCATCATGGTGGGACTCGACCTTCGAAACGGACAGACATGACGACTCTTCAGACGGTTTTCGCCAAGGCGAAGGCGGACAACCGGGCCGCGCTCGTCGGCTACCTGCCTGCCGGCTTCCCGTCCAAGGACGGCGCGATCGCCGCCGCCGCGGCCCTGGTCGAGGCGGGCTGCGACGTCATCGAGATCGGCCTGCCCTACTCCGACCCGCTCATGGACGGGCCGACGATCCAGGACGCGGTGCACCGCTCGCTGCTCAACGGCACCCGCATCGCCGACGTGATGCGCACCGTCGAGGGGGTCGCCGCCACGGGCGCCGCCACGCTCGTCATGACGTACTGGAACCCGATCGACCGCTACGGCGCCGACCGGTTCGCCCGTGACCTGGCCAACGCGGGCGGCGTGGGCACGATCACGCCCGACCTGACGCCGGAGGAGTCCGAGCCGTGGCGCACCGCCTCGGCCGAGGCGGGCATCGACACGGTGTTCCTGGTGGCGCCCAGCTCCACGGAGGAGCGCATCAAGGCCGTGGTCGACTGCTGCACCGGCTTCGTCTACGCCGCCTCGCTGATGGGCGTCACAGGCGCCAGGGAGAGCGTGAACTCGGCGGCCGAGGGCCTGGTCAAGCGCACCCGCGCGCACACCGACCTGCCCGTCTGCGTGGGCCTGGGCGTCGGCACGGGCGCGCAGGCGGCCGAGGTGGCCCGCTACGCCGACGGCGTGATCGTCGGGTCGGCGTTCATCCGCCGCATCCTCGACGCGCCCGACGAGGCCGCCGGGCGCGAGTCGATCATGGCGCTGGCCGGCGACATGGCCCGCGGCGTGCGCCGCTGAGCCCTCTGCGGGCTGTCCCGATCATCACGAAGGCGCGTCCCCTGAGCGGGGGCGCGCCTTCCGTCATGTCGTGCCGGCGGGGGTCAGCCCAGGTCGGGTTCCGCGCGCAGTTCCAGGGCCGGGCCCACCTGGTCCAGCTCCAGGACGACGATCTCGTTCGTCCCGGCGCGCAGCAGCGGGGCCGGGACGTAGAGGGTGCGCTGCGGGCCGCGGTCCCAGTAGCGGCCCAGGCAGAAGCCGTTCACCCAGACGTACCCCTTGCCCCAGCCGGGCAGCGCGAGGAACGTGTCGGCGGGCTCGTCCACCTCCAGGACGAACCGGAAGAACGACCTGGGCCCGGCCTGCGAGCCGTCGGCGAACGGCACCGCGGAGACGTCCCGCAGCGGGATCGGCCGCGCGCTCCACCCGTTCAGGTACTGCTGGTGGTGCAGGACGCCGCCGGTCAGGCCCTTGCTCTCGCCGGTCAGCGGCCCGTAGTTCGTCCGTCCCATCGACTCCACCAGCAGCTCCACCGTGGCGGGGCCGGACACCGTCACCTCCGGCTCCTCGGCGTCGCGCTCGAACACCCCGGCGAGCCGGCCGTCCACGAACACGTGCGCCCGGTCGCGCAGCCCGGGCAGCCGCAGCCGGTACGCACCGCGCGGCCCCGGCACCTCCGCCCGGTACAGCACCAGCCCGTGCTCCAGCCCCAGCTCCTCGAACGACGGCGGCACCGGCGCGCTCGTCCCCGGCCCCGCCACCGCCTCCAGCGCGTCGCCCAGCGACACCGACTGGACCGGCCGCAGCGTCGCCGGCGGCAGCACGGCCGGGACCGGCGGCACCGCCGGCGGCTCGCCCGCGTACCGCGACAACACCTCGCGGAAGCGCCAGAACTTCTCGGTGGGCGCCCCGCGCTCGTCGATCGGCGCGTCGTAGTCGTAGGAGGTGACGGTCGGCCGCCAGTCGCCCATCGCCCGCTCGCCGGCCTGGTTGGCGCCCGCCCAGGTGCCGAAGTTGGTGCCGCCGTGGGCCATGTACAGGTTCACCGACGCGCCGAGCTCAAGGATGCGCTCCAGGACGGCGGCCGCGTCACCGGCGTCCCTGGTCATGTGCTTGTGGCCCCAGTGGTCGAACCAGCCGCACCAGAACTCCATGCAGAACGGCGGATCGTCCGGCCGGTGCTCGCGCAGCGCGGCGAACGCCCGGTCGGGGTCGGAGCCGAAGTTCACCGTGGCCAGCACGCCCGGCAGGGTGCCGCCGGTCAGGTACCAGTCGGCCGGGCCGTCGGAGGTGAACAGCGGCACCTCGACGCCCCTAGCCGTCAGGCCGTCGGCCAGGTGGCGCAGGTAGGCCAGGTCACTGCCGTAGGAGCCGTACTCGTTCTCCACCTGGACCATGATCACGTTGCCGCCGCGGGTCACCTGCCGCTCGACGACCTGCGGGAGCAGCCGGTCGAAGTAGCGGTCCACGTGGCCCAGGTACTCGGGGTCGCAGGTCCTGATCCGGCCGGTGAGCCAGGCGGGCAGGCCGCCGTTGTCCCATTCGGCGCAGATGTAGGGGCCCGGCCGGACGATCGCCAGCAGCCCTTCCTCGGCCGCCGCGTCCAGGAACGCGCCCAGCTCCTCCGTCCGGCGGAACTCGCCCCTGCGCGGTTCGTGCAGGTTCCACGGCACGTACGTCTCGACGGTGTTCAGCCCCATCGCCCGCAGCATCGCCAGCCGGTGCCGCCACTGCCCGGGATGCACCCGGAAGTAGTGCATGGCGCCCGACAGCACCCTGAACTCCGTGCCGTCGAGCCGGAACACTCCGTTCTCGACCGAGAAAACACCCATAACCGTTCCTCCGATAGGATTTCGCGCCCCGCAACCCTGCCAAGACCGCAGGTCAACGGCCATGGACAAACCCAGACAACCTGTTGGACTCACCCGCGGAGACCGGATGACCCCGCCCTACGACAAGTGGATGCAGTACCTGACCCCGGGGCCCGCCCATCGCGGGCTCGGCCTGGTGTGCCTCGGCGTCGGACGGCAGGAGGGGCGGCTGCCCACGGTCGGGCCGCGCACCCTGCAGCACCACGTGGCCGTCCTGGTGACCGCGGGCCGCGGCTGGTTCTCCCAGGGGGAGGGGCCCGTCGTCGACGTCGTCGCGCCCGCCGTCATCTGGCTCCTGCCCGGCGTACGCCACCACTACGCGCCCGACGAGGCCGGCTGGGACGAGTGGTTCGTCGACTTCACCGGCCCCGCCGCCACCGCCTACCAGGACCTCGGCTTCGTGGACGCCGGCAACCCGGTCACCCCGCTCACCACGGCGGACCCGGCCGCCCACGCCATCGGCCGCATCGCCCAGGCGTGCCGCAGGGGCGGCCCGTACCTGGAGGTGGAGACCTCGGCCATCGTGCACGAGGTCCTGGTCGCCCTCAGGCGCAGCCGCGCCGACGAGGACCCCTACGGCGATCCGGTGCTGGCCGGGCTGGCCAGGGACGCGTGCCTGCCGGTGCCGGTCGCCGAGCACGCCAGGCGCCTCGGCATGCCGCTGACCGAGCTGCGCCGCGCCGTGCGCCGGCTGGCCGGGTGCAGCCCCAAGGACTACGTGCTGTCCATCAGGCTCAACCGGGCCAAGGACCTGCTGGCCACCACCGACCTGCCGGTCGCCGCCGTGGCCCGGCGCGTCGGCTACGACGACCCGGCCTATTTCACCAGGTTGTTCACCCGCCGCGCCGGTCTGCCGCCGAGCGAATTCCGGACGCAGCAGTATCGTGGACTTCCTACCATTTCATGAACGGGACTCTGCCTTAGCCGACGCTTATCCCGAGCGTGATCGGATGATGTCCCGGTACTGTGCGCATTCCCGGCGCAGAGAAAGAGGAGATCACCCGTGGCCGCGTCACAACCGTCACACAACGGCAGATCGGCGATACCCTGGGTGACGACCGTCGCCCGGCTGATCCTGGGGGGCGTGCTGATCGCGGCGGGGGCGCTGAAGATCGGCAATCCGTCCGACTCCGTGGTCGCGGTCAAGGCGTACCAGCTGCTGCCCGAGTCGATCGCCGAGATGGTGGGCTATGTCCTGCCGATCCTGGAGATCGTCGTCGGCGTGCTGCTGGTCGTCGGTCTGCTGACCAGGGTGGCAGCGGTGATCGCCGCGCTGCTCATGTTCGCCTTCGTGTTCGGCATCGCCTGGGCCTGGGCGCACGGCCTGCGGATCGACTGCGGCTGCTTCGGCGGCGGCGGCCAGCTGGAGACAGGACAAGAGCCGGCCTACCTGCTCGACATCCTGCGCGACTTCGGCCTGGTGCTGCTCGGCGCATGGACGGCCCGCTTCCCGCCGGGACGGTTCGCCCTCGACGGGGCGCTCGGACTGGCGGGTGCCGTGGAGGACACAGGTGACGAAGAGGAGATCGAGGATGAGCAAAGCGCAGCGCACCAAGTCTGACGGGAACATGTCGGCGCGCGAGAAGATCAGAGAGCAGCAGGCGGCGGCCCGCGCCCAGGAGAAGCGCAAGAAGCTGGTGACCTACACCACGGCGGCCGTGGTCGCGGTGGCCGCGGTCGGCCTCGGCGCGTGGTGGTCGATCAGCTCCTCCAAGTCGGAGCAGGCCGGGGCCGACCTCGCGCCGATCACCCTGCAGCCCGACGGCAGCGCCGTGATGGCCAAGGCGGGCGTGACGCAGCCGGTGGTCGACATCTACGAGGACTTCCAGTGCCCGGTCTGCAAGGAGCTGGAGCGGGTCAGCGGATCGACCTTCAAGAACCTGGCCGCCGAGGGCAAGGCCAAGGTCGTCTTCCACCCGATCACGATCTTCTCCAGGGAGCCGACGAAGAGCAACTCCGTACGCGCGGCGGCGGCCGCCCGCTGCGTCGCCGACGGCAAGCAGTGGATGGCCTTCCACGACCTGATCTACAAGAACCAGCCGGCCGAGACCGTCGAGGGGTTCAAGACCGACCAGCTCGTCGAGTGGGGCAAGGAGGCCGGGGTCACCTCGCCCGATTTCGAGAGTTGCGTCACGTCCCAGAAGCACGCTCCCGCCGTGCTGACCGACAGTTCGAAGATCATGGCGGCGCAGTCGATCGAGGGCACGCCCACCGTGAAGCTCAACGGCACCAGCATCGGCGAGGCGGCGTTCTCGCCGCAGCAACTTCGCGATGCGGTCACGAAGGCCGCCAAGTAGCCGCAGGCTGCGCTACCCTCACCTGACATGCCCCTAGCCTCGATTCCCAGCCCTTCCCAGGGGGTCTGGTATCTCGGAATCATCCCGATCCGGGCCTATGCCCTGTGCATCGTGCTCGGCGTCGTCGTCGCCGTCTGGCTGAGCGAGCGGCGCTGGGTCGCCCGCGGCGGCCAGAAGGGGACGATCATCGACATCGCCGTCCCCGCGGTGATCTTCGGTCTGATCGGCGGCCGGCTCTACCACGTCATCACCGACTGGCAGACCTACTTCGGCAGCCGTGCGATCAAGGAGCCGTACCAGGCCCTGTTCATCTGGGAGGGCGGGCTCGGCATCTGGGGCGCGATCGCGCTCGGCGGCGTCGGCGTGTGGTGGGCCGTGCGCAAGCGCGGCATCTCCATGAGCGCCGTCGCCGACACGGTCGCGCCGGGCATCGCCTTCGCGCAGGCCATCGGCCGCTGGGGCAACTGGTTCAACCAGGAGCTCTACGGCGGCCCGACCACGCTGCCGTGGGGCCTGGAGATCGACGTCGACCACGGCGGCGAGCCGGGCGTGCTGTACCACCCGACCTTCCTGTACGAGTCGCTGTGGGACGTCGCGCTCGGCTTCCTGCTCATCCTGGCGGGCAAGCGGTTCGCGCTGCGGCACGGGCGGCTGTTCGCCCTCTACGTCGCCGGGTACACGCTGGGCCGCTTCTGGATCGAGGGCCTGCGCATCGACCCGGTCGGCGGGGTCGACCACGCGGTGACCTTCCTCAGCCTGCGGCTCAACCAGTGGACGTCCATCGTGCTGTTCGTCGGCGCGCTGGTCTACCTCTGGCTGACCAGGAACAAGGACACCGAGGAGCGGGTCGTGCCGCTCGACCCGGCGGTCGATCCGGCGCACGAGAGCGGCCAGGCCGATCCCGGCTCGTCCGACGCGCCGGCCGCCGTGGCGGCCGAGACCGCCGAGCCCGCTGAGCCCGCCGAACCCGCCGGATCCTCCGACACCGACGCGGACGACGATGCCGCGACGAAGGAGAAGAACCCGCGATGACCGGCGGCGCGGAGATCCACCATCGCCATCGCGACGTCAGCGGGGGCTGGTTGCGGCCCTCGGTGTTCGGCGCGATGGACGGCCTGGTGTCGAACTTCGCGCTCATCGCCGGCGTCGCGGGCGGCACCGCCACCACCAAGGTCGTCGCCCTCAGCGGCGTGGCCGGGCTGGCCGCCGGGGCCCTGTCCATGGCGGGCGGCGAGTACGTCTCCGTGGCCAGCCAGCGCGAACTGGCCCAGGCCGAGATCGCCGTCGAGCAGCGGGAGCTGGCCGGCAACCCGGAGGCCGAGCTGGCCGAGCTGGCTCAGTCGTTCGTGGACAAGGGGGTGGAGCCCGACCTCGCCGCGGCGGTGGCCGGGCAGATCTCCCGCAATCCCGAGCGGGCCCTTGAGATCCACGCCCAGAACGAGCTGGGTGTCGTTCCCGGCGCGCTGCCCTCGCCGAAGGTGGCGGCGGTGTCGTCGTTCCTGTCGTTCAGTGTGGGGGCGGTGCTGCCGCTCCTGCCGTACCTGTTCGGAGTCGAGGGGCTTACCTTGTCGGCCGTGGTGTCGTGCGCGGCGTTGTTCGGGGCGGGCGCGCTGGTGTCCGCCGTGACGGCGCGCAGCTGGTGGTACTCGGGATTGCGTCAGCTCGTGGTGGGCGCGGTGGCCGCGGGCATCACGTACGGGCTGGGCAACCTGATCGGGGCGTCAGGACTGTGAGATCGGGACGACGCTCCGGCGACTCCGCCGACTCCTCCGGCACCGGCCCCAACACCCCGGGCACCGGCGGCGCTTCCGGCGGGTATGGCGGTGCTCCTGGGGCTTTTGACGGTTCCGGCCGTTCTGGCGGTGGTCCTGGGGCTTATGACGGTTCCGGCCGTTCCGGTGGTGCTCCTGGGGCTTATGACGGTTCCGGTGGTGCTTCCGGTGCTGCTGGCGGGACCGGTGGGGTCGGGGGCAGCGGGCGAGCCGGTGGTTCGCGTGGCGGGCGTGGCGCGGGGTCCGGGAGGGCTCGTCGCCGTTCCGCTGCTCGCGCCGCTGAGGCCACGGCCCCCGAGCAGCCGGCGACCGGTGGCGACGGCGGCCAGGACCTCTGGGCGGCCCGCCGCGCCGCCCGCCCCCAACAGCCCGCCGACGCGGGCTGGGCCGCCCGCCCACCCGCCCCCCAGGGGCCCGACGCTTCCTGGCCCTCTCAACCCGCCCCTCAGGGCTCCGACGCACAGTGGGCGGTTCGTTCCGGGTCACAGGGCTCGAACGCGCAGTGGCCCGCCGGTCCCGCCGCCTCTCAGGGCTCGAACGCGCAGTGGCCCGCTGGCCCCGGCTCCCAGGGGTCTGACACGCAGTGGCCTGCTGGTTCCGCCGCCTCACAGGGTTCGAACGCGCAGTGGCCTGCTGGTTCTGGCTCGCAGGGCACGGACGCGCAGTGGCCCGCCGGCTCCGGCGCGCAGGGGTCGGACGCGCAGTGGGCGGCTCGTGGTGAGCGGAGTGACGGTCAGCGGCCCGCGTCCCCGGCTTCCGATGCCGGATGGGCCGCGCAGCCCGCCGCGCCGGAGGCGTCCACGCCCGCCGACGACGCCGACGCACCGCGCGGCAGACGTTCCCAGCGGGGCAGACGTTCCCAGGCAGCCGCGGAGTCCGGCCGGGGCAGGCGTGCCCAGGAGGGCGGAGAGGCGTCCCGGGGGAGACGCGCCCACGATGGTGGGGAGACGGCTCGCGGGAGGAGGCGGGCGCCGGACAACGACGACTCCGTCTGGGCCGCGAGCATGGACGACCTGGCGGAGGCCGCCCGTACGGGCCGTCGCAGCACGGCCACCGACGGCGGCGAGCAGTCGCGTCCGGGACGCCGGAGCGCCCCCGCGGACGGTGGCGGGCCCGACGACGCAGCCGAGGGTTTCGCCGCGTTCGGGGCGTCGGGATCGTCCGCGGAGTCCGGAAGGACCGGGGAGTCCGCCGAGTTCCCGACCGGCTCCGGGTCACGCAAGCGGCGCCGCACACCGCGCTCCGACTGGCAGTTCCCGGTGCTCACCGAGTGGGGCCTGCGTCCGGAGCAACAGCGGCTGATCGTCATCATCGCCACGGTCATCGGCGTCGTCGCGGGCGCGACGGGGCTGGTGGCGGTCGTCGGCTCGCTTGGCGACTACGCCCCCGAGCGGGAGGCCAACGCCGCCGTCCTCGGCCCGGACGCCGCCATGCCCATGTCCTACCAGGGCTGGAGCTCGCCCAAGCTGTTCGCGGCCCTGGCCGACCGGGCCAAGGACAGCCGGGAGCTCACCGACAAGGAGGTGTTCGGGCAGAGCGAGCTCGCGGTCTCCAAGAAGCTCACGCTCAAGCTCGCCGCCAAGCGCATCGACGCCGACTGCTCGGCCGCCCTGTGGGGCACGGCCCTGCTGGAGAAGGTGGCCGACGCCGACTGCCTCCAGGCGGCCCGCGGCCTGTACGTCAGCTCCGACGGCCGCTACGTCGGCCAGTACACGCTGCTCAACCTCAAGGACGGCCAGTCGGCCGGCGACCTGGTCGAATCCCTCAAGACGCTCTACCGGGGCGGCTGGGCACGGCCGTTGACCTCGTCGAAGGCGGCCTTCCCGGCGGGCGGTTACTCCGAGGGCGGCGGCTACGCGCTCGGCCACTACGTCGGCCTCGTCTGGCTCGGCAAGACCGACGGCCTCGACCCGACCGCCCGGGACGACTTCGTCTCCGTCACCCTGGCCCTGCGCGGCGCCGAGAAGTCCGTCTACCGCCGCGTCGTCGCGATCACAGGCCCGGCCTCGTGACGTCACCTCGCGCGGCCGCGATCAAGGGAGCGGCCCTGATGTCCCGCGTCGGGGGTGCGGTCGTGCTGTCCCGCGTCGGGGTGGGGTTCGCGGAGGCGGTCGCGTGATGTCCCGCCGTGTGGTCGTGGTGGCGGGGGTGGCCGTGGGGGTGCTGGCGGTCGCCGTGGCCGGGTGGTTGTGGCTGCGTCCGGGGGAGCCGCGGCCGGCCGCCTTCCGGGGCGAGCCCACCTCGGCCTTCTACGCGGCCGTCGACTCCCGTCAGGCCGACGCCGCGCCGCTTACCGCGCAGGAGGTCTTCACCGCCGAGACACAGACGCTCGGCGCGCTGCGGCGGGTCTCCACGCAGGAGCACGACGACTGCGACGAGGTGCTGTGGGGAGCGTCGGCGTCCGGGTGCACGCAGGTGCTGGCGGCGGCGTACGAGGGCGACGGGCTGGCCGGGCAGTTCGCCATCTTCAACCTGCCCGACGGGCGCGCGGCCGACGCCCTGGTGGCGGCCCTGGGCAAGGACGGCTTCGTCCGGCAGGACGCCGCGTTCGACGCCGCCCGCAGCCGTGCCCAGGCGCGGGCCATGGGCCACTACGTGACGGTCAGCTGGGCGGGCGGCACGGTCTCCGCCGACGGCCTGGTCACGGCCCTGGTCGCCCTCGACGGTCTGGGCCGCGTGGTCCAGAACCGCATCCTCGCCGCCATCTGACCACCCACCCCCCATCCGGCCACCTGCCCGCTCGAAGGGGCGCCGCGGGTGGCCTGCTGCTCGGAGGGTTGCGGTCGTCCGGCGGTTCGGCCGTCCTGCCGCCGCCCACCCACAACGCCGCTCCCGTCAGACGCCTTGCGCGGAGTCAGGGGGTTGTGGTGGTGAGGGCGGTGACGGTGGTGGAGACGGCGGCGGGGAGATCGGCCAGGCGGTGGAGGGGGGCTTCCAACGGGGTCAGGTCGTCGGACCAGGGCGCGGTCTGGCGGATGAGGGTGCGGGCCTCGTTCTTGGTGAGCGCCGTGCCCTGGTCGCGGGCCACCGCGATGAGCGCCTCCCGCCAGGTGTTGGCGAGCTTGGCGTGGCCGTTGTCGAGGATTCTGCGCAGCACCGCGTCGCCCGCCCCGGCGGGTTGCGGGCGGCGTACGGCGTCGAGCGCCCCGCCCGTCCGGCGGAACTCGTAGACAGCGGACAGCGCCTCCGGCAGCGAGGGCAGGTCGGCCCCCCACACGCGTACGTGCGCGGCCCGGGTGGCGAGCAGCACGCGGGGGAGCGCCGCCTCCAGCCCCGGCGGCAGCGCGACGGCCACCTGCTCGACGGCCGCCGCGTACGGCTTGGCCAGCCAGGTCGCCAGCCGCACCCGGGGCTGGGGCAGCTCCTTGGGCCACTCGCCCACCAGCAGGTCAGCCTCGAACCCGGCCAGATCGGACGCCGGGGCCGCCGCCGGGGCCGACTCGACCGACTGGGGGCCCTGGGTGTAGATGGCCGTGGCCTGACGGCCCAGCCGGGCGTTGACCGCCGGGCGGGTCTTGGTCGTGGGACGCAGCAGGTAGAGGTCGGCGGCCGAGCCGATCGCCTCCGCCCCGAAATAGCGATTGAAATCCGGATAGATCGCTTCGTAGGCGAGGTTGAGCTCCGACAACGCCTGCTGGACCTTGAAGGCCAGCATCGGCGTACGCTCGCTGGCCCCGTACGCCACCAGCACCCGCCCGTCGTCCTTCAGCCCCTCCACGGCGCGCGCCGCGAACAGCCCGATCCCCTCCGGCGTGTACGGCGGGTCGGTGAACGCCAGGTCGTGCTCCCGCGCCGAGGCCGGCAGCCCGAGCCGCAGGTCGGCCCAGCGCGTGCGGACCCCGAGCCCCTGCTCGTCGATGTAGGCCAGGATGCGCTCGTCGACGTCGACCACCGTGACGTCGGTCTCGGGATGGACCAGCTTGACGGCCAGCGAGGTCAGGTCGTGGTCGCCGACGCACAGCAGCCGCGCGCCGGGCAGCCAGAACCGCGCCCCGAGCAGCAGCGCGCGCCGCAGGGCCGTCTCGGGGGTGGCCGAGACGTGGTCGAGCACGTGACGGGCCCGCGGCGCGCCCGCGACCAGCGCGGTCAGGCGTTCGAGCACGCCGGGGTAGTGGGGGAGCAGGTGGGCCACCGGGTCTTCGGGCGGCGGCGCCATGGCCAGCAGGTCCTGGTAGGCGGGCGTGTCGCCGGGCGGCACCCGGAACGTCTCGCCCGAGCGCTCCAGGCGCACCTCGCGCAGCAGGGCCTCGACGGTCCGCCTGGAGGTGGCGGTCTCCCTGACCAGGCCGGCCAGGGACCACCACTGGCCGTCGCACAGGAGGGTGAGGGCGTGCCGCAGCCGCCTGCCGTCGACGCCCGCCTCGGCGAGCAGGCGCTCCACGCCGTCACGATCCATGCGCCAACCCTATCGAGGGGCGGGCCCGGCTCCGGCCGCCCGCCGGGGAGGGCCGGGCTCGTCCGCAAGGAGCTTCCCGGGGCTCGTGAGAGCCATGGGACAACAGGGGCGTGACCTGGGAATTCTGATGGCCGGGTCCGGGGTTTGGGATGGGGAGTTCGGATGCTGGAACCGTGCGCAATGTTCGCAATGCGGACGTGGCGGGCACCATTCCGGCATCGTGCGGTAATCTCTACCCACGATATGCAGCAGGGCCAACGTCGTCCCCGCCTGTAGAGCAGTTCTTGACAGACGAAGACGACGGGAGGGATTCAATGCCTGCTGCCCACCTCGGATTCCCCGAGCCTCAGGGCCTCTACCACCCCGCCAACGAGCATGATGCCTGCGGTGTCGCCATGGTCGCCGACGTCGCCGGACGCCGTGGGCACACGATCGTGGTCAAGGCGCTGACGGCGTTGTGCAATCTCGATCACCGGGGAGCCAAGGGTAGCGAGCCGGACACCGGCGACGGAGCCGGGATCCTGACGCAGATCCCCGATGGGTTCTACCGCGCGAGCGTGCCGTTCGCGCTGCCCGAGGCCGGCGCGTACGCGACCGGCATCGCCTTCCTGCCGGCCGACGAGCAGGGCAGGGCCGTCGCCGTCGGCCTGATCGAGGAGATCGCGGCCGAGGAGGGCCTCACGGTGCTGGGCTGGCGGGACGTCCCCGTCGACCGCGCCCTGCCGGGCCCGAGCGCCCGCGCCGTCATGCCGCACTTCGCCCAGCTCTTCGTGTCGAGCCCCGGCGGCGAGCAGGGCCTCGACCTCGACCGGCTGGCCTTCTGCCTGCGCAAGCGGTCCGAGCACGAGGCGGACGTCTACTTCCCCTCGCTGTCGGCCCGCACGGTGGTCTACAAGGGGATGCTCACGCCCGACCAGGTGGAGCCGTTCTTCCCCGACCTGAGCGACGAGCGTTACGAGAGCGCGATCGCGCTGGTGCACTCGCGCTTCTCCACCAACACCTTCCCGAGCTGGCCGCTGGCCCACCCCTACCGGTACGTGGCGCACAACGGCGAGATCAACACGGTCAAGGGCAACCGCAACTGGATGCGGGCCCGCGAGGCGATGCTGGCATCGGCCCACATCCCGGGCGACATCTCGCGGCTCTTCCCGATCTGCGACCCCGACGGCAGCGACACCGCCAGCTTCGACGAGGCGCTGGAGCTGCTGCACATCGGCGGCCGGAGCCTGCCGCACGCGGTGCTGATGATGATCCCCGAGGCGTGGGAGAACCACACCGAGATGGATCCGGCGCGCCGCGCCTTCTACGAGTTCCACTCCTCCCTGATGGAGGCATGGGACGGCCCGGCCTCGATCACGTTCACCGACGGCACCCTGGCCGGAGCCGTGCTGGACCGCAACGGGCTGCGTCCCGGGCGGTTCTGGGTGACCGCCGACGGGCTGGTCGTGCTGGCCTCGGAGGCCGGCGTGCTGGACTTCAAGCCCGAGGACGTCGTCCGCAAGGGCCGCCTGCAGCCGGGCCGCATGTTCCTCATCGACACCGCCCGCGGCAAGATCATCGAGGACGACGAGATCAAGGCCGAGCTGGCCGCCGCGCACCCGTACGAGGAATGGCTGCACGCCGGGCTGGTCAGGTTCGAGGAGCTGCCCGCGCGGCAGCGGGAGATCCCCACGCACGAGGCGCTGGTCAAGCGGCAGCAGACCTTCGGCTACACCGAGGAAGAGCTGCGGATCATCCTGTCGCCGATGGCCAGGTCCGGTGCCGAGCCGATCGGCTCGATGGGCACCGACACGCCGGTCGCGGTGCTGAGCGAGAAGCCGCGGCTGCTGTTCGACTACTTCACGCAGCTGTTCGCCCAGGTCACCAACCCGCCGCTGGACGCCATCCGGGAGGAGCTGGTCACCTCGCTGGCCAGCGTGCTCGGCCCCGAGGGCAACCTGCTCGACCCGGGCCCGACCTCCTGCCGCCAGCTCGTGCTGCCGTACCCGGTGATCGACAACGACGAGCTCGCCAAGATCATCCACATCAACGACGAGCACGACCTGCCGGGCTTCCACCCGCACGTCATCAGCGGCCTGTACGAGGTCGCCGGCGGCGGGCAGGCGCTGCTCGGCCGCCTTGAGGAGATCAGGGCCGAGGCGTCCAGGGCCATCGCCAACGGCGCGCGCATCATCGTGCTGTCCGACCGCGGCTCCTCCGACACGCTCGCCCCGATCCCGTCGCTGCTGCTCACCGGCGCGGTGCACCACCACCTGATCCAGGAGAAGACCCGGACCAAGATCGGTCTCGTCATCGAGACCGGCGAGGCCCGCGAGTGCCACCACATGGCGCTGCTCATCGGCTACGGCGCCGGCGCGGTCAACCCGTACCTGGCGATCGAGACCGTCGAGGACCTGGTCGACACCGGTGTGCTGCAGATCGGCAAGCACAAGGCCGTGCGCAACCTGATCAAGGCGTACGGCAAGGGCGTCATCAAGGTCATGTCCAAGATGGGCGTGTCCACGGTGGCCTCCTACACCGGCGCGCAGATCTTCGAGGCGCTCGGCCTGAGCCAGGAGGTCATCGACGCCTGCTTCACCGGCACGACGTCCCGCCTGGGCGGCGTCGGCTTCGACGTGCTGGCCGAGGAGACCGCCCAGCGCCACCGTCACGCCTACCCGCGGGCGGAGAACGCGCACCGCAGGCTCCAGGTCGGCGGCGAGTACCAGTGGCGGCGCGAGGGCGAGCCGCACCTGTTCAACCCCGAGACCGTCTTCAAGCTGCAGCACGCCACCCGCACCCGCCGCTACGAGATCTTCAAGGAGTACACGAGCCTCGTGGACTCCCAGGCCGAGCGGCTGATGACCCTGCGCGGCCTGTTCAAGCTGCGCAAGGGCCAGTCGATCCCGATCGACGAGGTCGAGCCGGTCGAGAGCATCGTCAAGCGCTTCTCCACGGGCGCGATGTCGTACGGCTCGATCTCGATGGAGGCGCACGAGACGCTCGCCATCGCGATGAACCGGCTCGGCGGCAAGTCCAACACCGGCGAGGGCGGGGAGGACCCCGAGCGCCTGTACGACGCCACCCGCAGGTCGGCGATCAAGCAGGTCGCCTCCGGCCGGTTCGGCGTCACCAGCGAATACCTGGTCAACGCGGCCGACCTGCAGATCAAGATGGCCCAGGGGGCCAAGCCCGGCGAGGGCGGCCAGCTGCCCGGCCACAAGGTCTACCCGTGGATCGCCAAGACCCGCCACTCCACGCCCGGCGTCGGCCTCATCTCGCCGCCGCCGCACCACGACATCTACTCGATCGAGGACCTCGCCCAGCTCATCCACGACCTGAAGAACTCCAACCCGGAGGCCAGGGTCCACGTGAAGCTGGTCGCCGAGGTCGGCGTCGGCACGGTCGCGGCGGGCGTGTCCAAGGCGCACGCCGACGTGGTGCTCATCTCCGGCCACGACGGCGGCACCGGCGCCTCGCCGCTGACCTCGCTCAAGCACGCGGGCGCGCCCTGGGAGCTCGGCCTGGCCGAGACCCAGCAGACGCTGCTGCTGAACGACCTGCGCGACCGCATCGTCGTGCAGGTGGACGGCCAGCTCAAGACCGGCCGCGACGTCGTCATCGCCGCCCTGCTGGGCGCCGAGGAGTACGGCTTCGCCACCGCCCCGCTGGTCGTCTCCGGCTGCGTGATGATGCGGGTCTGCCACCTCGACACCTGCCCGGTGGGCGTGGCCACGCAGAACCCCGAGCTGCGCAAGCGCTTCAGCGGCAAGCCCGAGTTCGTGGTCAACTTCTTCGAGTTCATCGCCGAGGAAATCCGCGAGTACCTGGCCGAGCTGGGCTTCCGCTCGCTCGACGAGGCGATCGGGCACGTCGAGATGCTCGACACCACGGCCGCCGAGAACCACTGGAAGGCCGG
Organism: Nonomuraea sp. NPDC048881; assembly: GCF_040649795.1. Lineage (NCBI taxonomy): Bacteria > Bacillati > Actinomycetota > Actinomycetes > Streptosporangiales > Streptosporangiaceae > Nonomuraea > Nonomuraea sp. NPDC048881. The sequence goes on along the minus strand of NZ_JBEZGC010000009.1, from coordinate 136,304 downwards.
CGGGCTCGACCTGTCGCCGATCCTGCACCAGCCCGACCTGCCCGCCGGCACGCCCAAGCGGCGCACCGTCGAGCAGGACCACGGCCTGGAGCACGCCCTCGACAACACCCTGATCCAGCTCGCCGAGGGCGCGCTCAACGACGGCACCCAGGTCACGATGGAGCTGCCCATCCGCAACGTCAACCGCACGGTCGGCACGATGCTCGGCTACCAGGTGACCAAGCGGTACGGCGGCCAGGGCCTGCCCGAGAACACCATCGACATCGGCTTCACCGGCTCGGCGGGCAACTCCTTCGGCGCGTTCGTGCCCCGCGGGATCACGCTGCGGCTGACCGGCGACGCCAACGACTACCTCGGCAAGGGCCTGTCGGGCGGGCGGATCACCGTCCGGCCGCACGAGGAGGCGCCGCTCGACGGGCACATCATCGCCGGCAACGTCGCCCTGTACGGCGCCACGTCCGGCGAGGTGTTCGTCCGCGGGGTGGTCGGCGAGCGGTTCTGCGTCCGCAACTCCGGGGCCACGGCGGTCGTCGAGGGCGTGGGCGACCACGGGTGCGAGTACATGACCGGCGGCCGGGTGGTCGTGCTCGGGGCGACCGGGCGCAACTTCGCGGCCGGCATGTCCGGCGGCGTGGCGTACCTGCTCGACCTGCGGCCCGAGCGGGTCAACCGGGAGATGGTCGCCATCGAGACGCTGACCGAGCAGGACGCGGAGTTCCTGAAGGAGACGGTCGAGAAGCACTTCGCCGAGACCGCGTCCCCGGTGGCCAAGCAGCTGCTGGCCGACTGGGACGCCGCGCTCGCCCGGTTCGGCAAGATCATGCCGACCGACTACAAGAGGGTGCTGGCGGCCGCCGAGGCCGCCCGCGCCGAAGGCAGGGACATCGACGAGGCCGTCATGGCGGCTGCGGTTCAGGGCTAGGGAGGCGTACTCGATGGCTGACCCCAAGGGTTTTCTCACGCACGAGCGGGAGCTGCCGGCGCGCCGCCCGGTCGACGTCCGCATCAGCGACTGGCGGGAGGTCTACCAGGACTTCCCGCAGGAGAAGCTGACCAGGCAGGCGGCCCGCTGCATGGACTGCGGCATCCCGTTCTGCCACAACGGCTGCCCGCTCGGGAACCTCATCCCCGAGTGGAACGACCTCGTGTACCGCGCCGACTGGCGCGAGGCGATCGAGCGGCTGCACGCCACGAACAACTTCCCGGAGTTCACCGGCAGGCTCTGCCCGGCTCCGTGCGAGGCGGCGTGCGTGCTCGGCATCAACTCCGACCCGGTGGCGATCAAGCGGGTCGAGGTCGAGATCATCGACCGCGCGTTCGCCGAGGGCTGGGTGACCCCGCAACCGCCGCGGGTGCGCACCGGCAAGAAGGTGGCCGTCGTCGGCTCGGGCCCCGCGGGCCTGGCCGCCGCCCAGCAGCTCACCAGGGCCGGGCACGACGTGGTGGTGTTCGAACGCGCCGACCGCCTCGGCGGCCTGCTGCGGTACGGCATCCCCGAGTTCAAGATGGAGAAGCGCCACATCGAGCGGCGCCTGGAGCAGATGCGGGCCGAGGGCACCAGGTTCCGCACCGGCGTCGACGTCGGCGTCGACGTCACCGCGGCCGAGCTGCGCGAGCAGTTCGACGCGGTGGTGCTGTCGGGCGGCGCCACCCAGTGGCGTGACCTGCCGGTCGCCGGGCGCGAGCTCAAGGGCGTCTACCAGGCGATGGAGTACCTGCCCCTGGCCAACAAGGTCCAGGAGGGCGACTACGCGGTCGCGCCGGTCTCGGCTGAGGGCAAGCACGTCGTGGTGATCGGCGGCGGTGACACCGGGGCCGACTGCATCGGCACCGCGATCCGGCAGGGCGCCGCGTCGGTGACCCAGCTGGAGATCATGCCGCAGCCGCCCGCGTCCCGGCCCGGCAGCCAGCCGTGGCCGACGTTCCCCATCCTGTTCAAGATGGAGAGCGCGCACGAGGAGCTGGCCGACGGCGGCGGGGAGCGCGTCTACGCGGTCTCCACCACCGAGTTCGTCGGCGACGAGGAGGGCAACGTCAGGGCGCTGCGCCTGGTCGAGGTCGAGGGGCCGCAGAACGGCTTCAAGCCGATCCCCGGCACCGAGCGGGAGATCCCGGCCGAGCTGATCACCCTGTCCATGGGCTTCCTCGGGCCGGAGAAGGGCGCCCTGCTGGAGGACCTGGCCGAGGTCGCGGGCGAGGGCTTCTACGACGCCCGCGGCAACGTCGCCCGGGACAAGACGTACATGTCCAAGGTGGACGGCGTGTTCGTGGCCGGTGACATGGGCCGCGGGCAGTCGCTCATCGTGTGGGCCATCGCCGAGGGCCGTTCGGCCGCCTCGGGCGTCGACCGGTACCTGAGCGGGGAGACGGCGCTGCCGTACCCGATCCTGCCGACGGCGCGTCCGCTGGTCTGACCTGCGTGAAGGGCCCCGGAGCCGGACGGCTCCGGGGGCCTTCGTCATTTGCACACTCTGCAAGACTTGCAGGATGTGCAAATTCTGCGTAGAGTGCAACGCATGGAGAGTCCGGAACAGCGCCGTGAGCGCCGCAGGGCCGAGAAGCGGCAGGCCATCCGGCTGGCCGCGGTGCGGCTGGCGCTCGACGAGGGCCTCGACGCCGTGACCGTCGAGGCTGTCAGCGCGGCGGCCGACATCTCGCCCCGCACGTTCTTCAACTACTTCGCCTCCAAGGAGGAGGCGCTCGTCATGGAGCCGATCTGGCGGCCGGACGACATCGTCGCCCTGCTCGCCGACCGGCCGGCCGACGAGCCCGCCTTCCTGTCGCTCAAGGCGGTGGCCCGGGAGCTCGCCGTACGCGTGCGCCCGGTCTGGGACACCATGCAGCCGTTCATGGAGCTCAACAACCGTTACCCCGAACTGGCCGCCAGGGCGCGCGCAGCCGACCAGACCCAGATCATGGAGACGGTCCTCGGCGCCGTGCGGGCCAGGCCCGGAGTGACCGGCGGCATCCACGCCCGGATGCTGCTCATCACGACGTTCGGCGCGATGATCTCGGCCATCCAGGAGTCGGCGGCCACGGACGAGCCGGTCGAAGAACTGCTCGACGAGGCGTTCGCGCTGCTCGAACGCGGACTCTGACACCTCCGGAAAGAAAGCGGCGATCGGGGTGGCACCCCCGACCGCCGCGGATTCCTCCTGCCCTCGCGAAAGAAGCAAGGAGTACAACTGAATGGTATCGACAATCGCCCAGGAGGCCGCACCGCGGCGCGGCCTCCTGTTCAGCATGGGCTCGCTCCTGCTGTGCCTGTTCCTGGCCGCCGTCGACCAGACGGTGGTGGCCACGGCCACCCCCACCATCGTGGGCGAGCTGAACGGCCTGGAGAACGTGTCGTGGCTGGTCACGGCCTTCTCCCTGACCTCCGGCATCGTCGCGCCCCTCTACGGCAAGCTCAGCGACATGTACGGCCGCCGCCGCCTGTACCTGTCGGCCATCGCCCTGTTCCTCGCCGGCTCGGCCCTGTGCGGGCTCGCCCAGACGATGGCCCAGCTCATCGCCTTCCGCGCCTTCCAGGGCATCGGCGCCGGCGGCCTGATGGTGCTGACCCTGGCGATCTCGGCCGACATCGCCACCCCGCGCGAGCGCGCCAAGTTCCAGGGGCTGTTCGGGGCGGTGATCGGCGTGGCCGCCGTCCTCGGGCCGGTCATCGGCGGCTACCTCACCGAGCACGTCTCCTGGCGCTGGATCTTCTACATCAACCTGCCGCTCGGGGCGGTCGCGCTGGCGGTCGCGTTCGCCGTGCTCCGGCTGCCGCGGCGCACCTCGCCGCACCGGATCGACTGGCCGGGGGCCGCGCTGATCTCCGGGGTGCTGACCTGCCTGACGCTGTTCGCCTCGTGGGGCGGGACGACGTACGCGTGGACCTCGCCGGTCGTCGTCGGGCTGGGCGTGGGGGCGGTCGTGCTGGCGGGGCTGTTCGTGCTGGTGGAGCGGCGGGCGAAGGAGCCGGTGCTGCCGCTCGGGCTGTTCCGCGACCGCACGCTCACGATCGCCACGGCGACCATCGTGCTGATGGCCACCGGGATGGTGGGGGCGGCCACCTTCCTGCCGCTCTATCTGCAACTGGCCGCCGGGGCCAGCGCGTCGAACTCGGGGCTGCTGCTGCTTCCCCTGATGGCGGGCATGATCGCCGCCTCGGCCGTCGCGGGGCGGCTGGTGACCCGGCTGGGGACGTACAAGTGGGTCGTGGTGACCGGGGCGGCGCTGGCGACGGTGGCCGCGTTCCTGTTCTCGACCATGGGGCTGGGGACCGGGGCGGTCACGTCCGGGCTGTACATGGTGCTGTTCGGGGTGGGGCTGGGCATGGTGCTGCAGAACCTGATGCTGGCCGTCCAGGTCAGCGCGCCCGCCGCCGACCGGGGCGCGGCCACGTCGGTGGTGTCCTTCGCCAGGAACGTGGGCGGCGCCGTGGGGGTGGCCGTGCTCGGGGGCGTCTTCAGCGGCAGGCTGGGGCAGGCGGCCCTGGCTTCGGGGGTCGCGGGTGCGGTGCCCGAGTCCGTACGGCCGGCGTTCGCCGACGCGGTCACCGGGGTCTTCGCGTGGGTCACGCCGGTCATGCTGGTCGGCGTCGTGCTGCTGGCCTGCCTGCCGAACGTGCGCCTGCACCGCGACGCCTGACCCCGTAGGACGCGGGCTCCACACGAAACCACCCCAGAGCCCGCGTCATCCCCCATCTGCCGAAATTTCACACCTAAGTTGCATCAGCCGTTGAGTGTCGGGAAGATGCAGATTCTGCGACAGTCGGTGGATGGGGGAGCAATGCGGCGAGTCGCCTCTGGCCTGACGGCGCTGGCCGTCGCCGCCGCGCTGACCGCGTGCTCGGCCGCCGCGGGCGACCGGGCCACCCCCGAGGAGCCCGCGCAGGACGGCCCCACCAGCTCCGCGCAGCCCACGCAGTCCGGCGCGACGCCCCGCACCGGCCAGAACCAGAACCTGGTCTTCTACGCCGACGGCAAGCAGGGCCAGGCCCTGGCGGCCGTCAAGCGCGCCGGCGGCACGGTCGTCGAGGAGGACGGCAAGCTCGGCTACGTGCTCACCCAGGGCGGCGGCGACGGTTTCGCCGAGAGCGTCGGCGCCGATCCGGCCGTCGTGGGCGTCTCGCCCGACCGCCGCGTGATCGGCTCCACCTCCTCCCGCGCCGCCCGCCCCGCGGGCAGGGGCTTCCCCGACGCCGGATCCATGGCCGGGAAGGGCCTGGCCCAGGAGCCCCTGGCCCACCTCCAGTGGGACATGAAGATGATCGGCGCCGACCGGGCCAACGCCAAGGCCCCCGGCGACAAGAAGGTGCTGGTCGGCGTCATCGACACCGGCGTCGACGGCAAGCACCCCGACATCGCGCCCAACTTCGACCGCGAGCTGAGCCGCAACTTCGTCACCGACAAGCCCAAGGACGAGCGCGGCGAGACCCTGGACGGCCCCTGCGAGGTCCCCTCCTGCAAGGACCCCGTGGACGAGGACGACGACGGCCACGGCACCCACGTCGCCAGCACCATCGCCTCCCCGGTCAACGGCATCGGCATCGCCGGCGTCGCCCCGGACGTGCGGATCGTCAGCATCAGGGCCGGCCAGGACTCCGGCTTCTTCTTCCTCAAGCCCAGCCTCGACGCCCTCACCTACGCCGCCGACATCGGCGTGGACGTCGTCAACATGAGCTACTACGTCGACCCCTGGCTGTTCAACTGCGCCGCCAACCCGGCCGACACCAAGAAGGAGCAGCTCGAACAGCGGGCCGTCGTCGTCGGCATGCAGCGCGCCCTCGACTACGCCCGCGGCAGGGGCGTCACGCTCGTCTCGGCCCTCGGCAACGGCTCCACCGACCTCGGGCACCCCACGGCCGACAAGCAGAGCCCCGGCTACCCGCGCGGCGACGAGAAGACCCGCAAGATAGACAACTCGTGCGTCAACGTGCCGGCCGAGTCCAAGGGCGTGATCTCGATCTCCGCCGTCGGGCCGTCCGGACGCAAGGCCGTCTACAGCGACTACGGCCTGGAGCAGACCGACCTGGCCGCCCCCGGCGGCGACGCGCTGGACGGCAAGGGCGCGCAGGCCAGCCGGTCGATCCTGGCCGCCGCCCCCGAGCACGTGCTCAAGGCCGGCGGCCGGATCGACGCCTCCGGCAAGCCCAAGGGCGCCGACGTCGTGCGCGACTGCCACAAGGGCGCCTGCTCCTACTACCAGTACCTCGACGGCACCTCCATGGCCGCCCCGCACGCCACCGGCGTCGCGGCCATCCTGATCAGCCGGTTCGGCAAGCCCGGCCCCGGCGGCCTGTCCATGGACCCCGCCACCGTCGAGGACCTGCTCTACCGGACCGCGACGCCCGTGGCCTGCCCGACCCCGCGCGCCTACGTCTACAAGGTGTACGGCGAGAACGAGACCCACCAGTGCGAGGGCGACCAGGCCAAGAACGGCTTCTACGGGCACGGCGTGGTGAACGCTTGGAAGGCGGCCACCATAGAGCCATGATGTACCGCCTGCTCGCGGACGCGGTGATGGTGACGCACTTCGCCTTCCTCGCCTACGTGGCCGTGGGCGGGTTCCTGGCCTGGCGGTGGAGGCGGACGATCTACCTTCACCTCGCGGCCGTCGGCTGGGCCGTGGTGACTCTCGTCACTCACGTGGACTGCCCGCTGACCGTCGCCGAGGACTGGGCGCGGCGCAGGGGAGGGCTGCCGGGCCTGCCGCCGAGCGGCTTCGTCGACCATTACCTCGAAGGTGTCGTCTACCCTGAACAGTACGCGAACTTGGTACGGCTCGGACTCGCCGTTCTCGTGTTGTTCTCCTACGCCGGGTACGTTCTCCGTCGTCAGTGACTGCCAAGTGGTCTGTACCAATTAAGGTAGGACTCGTGACTCGTCGCGCGAAAATCGTCTGCACCCTAGGCCCAGCCACTTCGTCCAAAGAACGCCTCCACGAGCTGATCTCCGCGGGCATGGACGTGGCACGGTTCAACCTCAGCCATGGCAACCATGACATGCACAGAGAGGTCTACGACCGGGTCCGGGAGGTGGCGGCCGACCTCGGCCGCGGCGTAGGCGTGCTCGCCGACCTGCAGGGCCCCAAGATCCGCGTCGGCACCTTCGAGGAAGGGCCGGTGCGCCTCGGCTTCGGCGACGTCTTCACCATCACCACCGAGGACGTGCCCGGAGACCGCGAGCAGGTCTCGACCACCTACAAGGGCCTGCCCGGCGACGTGCGTCCCGGTGACAAGATCCTGGTCGACGACGGCCGCCTGGTCCTGGAGGCCACCCGCGTCGACGGCGACCGCGTCATCACCCGCGTCGTCATCGGCGGCATGATCTCCAACAACAAGGGCCTCAACCTGCCGGGCGTCAACGTCAGCGCGCCCGCGCTCACCGACAAGGACGAGGCCGACCTGCGCTGGGCGCTGCGCACCGGCTTCGACATGATCGCGCTGTCCTTCGTCCGCCGTCCCTCCGACGCCGACGTCGTGCGCAACATCATGGAGCAGGAGGCCGTCCGCCTGCCGCTGCTCGCCAAGATCGAGAAGCCGCAGGCCGTCGACCGCCTGCCGGAGATCGTCGAGGCCTTCGACGGCATCATGGTCGCCCGCGGCGACCTCGGCGTGGAGCTGCCGCTGGAGCAGGTGCCGATCGTGCAGCGGCGCATCATCGGGCTGTGCCGCGAGAAGGCCCGCCCGGTCATCGTCGCCACGCAGATGCTCGACTCCATGATGAGCGCCCCGCGCCCCACCCGCGCCGAGGCCAGCGATGTCGCCTACGCCGTCATGGACGGCGCCGACGCCGTCATGCTGTCGGGCGAGACGTCGGTCGGCAGCTACCCGATCGAGTCGGTCGCGACGATGGACCGCATCGCCTGTGCCGCCGAGAAGTCGTCCCTGCACGCCACCCACAGCCTGGAGCGCCTGCCGGAGACCACCGGCGGGGCCATCGCCAGGGCCGCGGCCGAGGTCGGCGCGATCGTCGGCGCCAAGGCCCTGATCGCGTTCACCATGTCCGGCGAGACCGCCCGCCGCCTGGCCCGCTACCGCTCGCCGATCCCGCTGCTGGCCTTCACCTCGGCCCCGCACGTGCGCGGGCAGCTGTCGCTGACGTGGGGCGTGGAGACGTTCCACGTGCCGTTCGTGCACCACACCGACGACATGGTGCGGCAGGTGGAGGCGTCGCTGCTGTCGCTCGGGCGGCTGGAGAAGGGCGACAAGGTGGTCATCGTGGCCGGCTCGCCTCCCGGCACGCCGGGCAGCACCAACGCGCTGCGGGTGCACACCATCGGCTCCGCGGTCTCCCACGCGAACTGACCCGCCCACGCTCCGCGCAGGCTCGCCCGGACGGGTGAGCCTGCGCCGGGACGTCCTGTGGGGCCCCCTCCGTGGCAACGGCCGGCGGAGAGGGCCCTGACGGTCAGTGGGCGTGCAGGGCGGCGTTCAGGGTGATGCCCGAACCCGTGCGGGGCAGGGCCTCCACCGCGCCCGACTGCGAGTTGCGGCGCAGCAGGATCCCGTTGGAGCCCGACAGCTCCGCCGCCTTGACCACCGTGCCGTCGGGCAGCGTCACCCGCGTGCCCGCGGTCACGTAGAGGCCCGCCTCCACCACGCAGTCGTCGCCCAGCGAGATGCCGATGCCCGCGTTGGCGCCCAGCAGGCAGCGCTCGCCGATCGAGATGACCTGCTTGCCGCCGCCCGACAGCGTCCCCATGATCGAGGCGCCGCCGCCGACGTCGGAGCCGTCGCCGACCACCACGCCCGCCGAGATGCGCCCCTCGACCATCGAGGTGCCCACCGTGCCGGCGTTGAAGTTCACGAAGCCCTCGTGCATGACGACCGTGCCCGACGCCAGGTGGGCGCCCAGCCGCACCCGGTCTGCGTCGGCGATCCGCACGCCCTCCGGCAGCACGTAGTCGACCATCCGCGGGAACTTGTCCACCCCGTACACCGTCACCACGCCCTTGGCCCGCAGGCGCAGCCGGGTGCGCTCGAAGCCGGGCACCGGGCACGGCCCGAAGTTGGTCCACACCACGTTGGCCAGCAGGCCGAACTGGCCGTCCAGGTTCACGCCGTGCGGCCGGACCAGCCGGTGGGAGAGCAGGTGGAGGCGCAGGTAGACGTCGTGCGCGTCGACCGGCGGCTCGGAGAGCTTGGCGACGCCCGTGCGCACCGCCACCACCTCGACGCCCCGCGCCGCGTCGCGGCCGGTCAGCGCGGCCAGCTCGCCGGCCTCCTCGGCGGAGATCCGCTCGGTGCCCGTCGCGGGCGGCTCGCCCAGCTCGGGAGCCGGGAACCAGGTGTCGAGAACGGTGCCGTCGTCGGCGATGGTGGCGAGGCCGACGCCGAACGCGCCGGTCGAGGTGGGATCGATTGCAGTCACGAGCCAAAAATACCGGGCGCCCGCTCAGCCCAAGGAGCCCAGGTCCGCCGACAGCCACCGCTCGGGCCGCATCCGGAACGTCACCAGGACGTGCAGGTCCGAGCCGTGCACGTACCCCGTCACCGCCTCCTGCGGCAGGTAGCGGGCGGCGATGCGGGTCAGCTCCTCGATCGTCGTGGGGTCGGAGCGCACCACCGGGCCCTCGACCGACACGTACCGGTAGGTCGGGCTGACCCGCTGGACCAGCATCGTGAACCGGCCCGCCTTCGCCACCAGCCGCGCCTTGCGCGACTCGCTGTCGGTCAGGAACCTGATCTCGCCGCCGGGGCTGTAGTCGTACCAGACGGGCACGGCCAGTGGCGACCGCCCCGCGCCCGTCTCCACCGCAAGGCTCGCGATGTGCGGCTCGGCCAGGAACGTCTCCCGCTCGGTCACGCTCAACGGCATCCCCCGCCACCCCCGTCTCGTCCGTCGCAACTCGTCACAGAGGACTGTTCCCGGCGAACCGCCCGCGAAATCCCGCGCTCCGCCTCCTTGATCACGCCGGCGCCTTCACCGGTGAAAACCACTCGCACCGCCGCCGCGGGTGCCGCCATCATCGACAGGTTGGCCACCCGCGGGCCTGCGGGCCGGGCTGGGTGGGTTCTTCGACGATGACGGGACATCGCCTTGGCAGACATCATCGAGCTCAACCGGCGGTCGGTGCGGGCCACCGTCGAGCTGGTGAACACGATCAAGCCCGCCGACCTCGACCGGCCGACGCCCTGCGCCGGATGGGCCGTCCGCGACCTGCTGGCACACCAGATCGTGCAGAACCACGGCTTCGCCCTGGCGGCCTTGGGCGCGCGGTCGGACCTGGCGAGCTGGCAGCCGCGCCCCCCGGGCGAGGACCACGTGGCCGAGTACGCCGCCTCCGCGCAGGCCGTCGTCGCCGCCTTCGCCGCGGACGGCGTGCTCGACCGGGCCTTCTTCCTGCCCGAGATCCGCGACGGCGGCCCGTTCCCGGCGGCCATGGCGATCGGCTTCCACTTCATCGACTGCGTCGTGCACGCCTGGGACTTCGCCAGTGCGCTCGGCGTGCCGCCCGGCATCGACGACGACCTCGCCGCGGCCGCTCTCCCGCTGGCCGCGCAGGTGCCCGACACGCCGGAGTCGCGCGGTTCGGGGAAGGCGTTCCTGCCCGGCGTCGAGCCCGGCGGCGCCGCCACGGGCCTCGACCGCGTGGTCGCCCTCCTCGGCCGCTCGCCCTCCTGGACGCCGTGACCCGGTCAACAGTTTCGGGCCTGCCCGTCGATCCGGCAGTCAGCGGATGGAGAACGAAAAACCGCCCGGCCTATGAGGGAGCCGGGCGGTCAGGCCGGTGCCCCGGGTGGGATTCGAACCCACACTGTATGGATTTTGAGGCCATCGACTCTGCCGTTGGTCTACCGGGGCGACTCGTCCGGTTTGTGATCTCGCAGCGTAATGCCCGAGGCCGCACCGGCGTGGATCTAATCTACCGGACGTCTGTACTCTTCTGCTCGTGAGTACGCAGCGGCGAGTAGTGATCGCGGAAGACGAGGCCCTGATCCGCCTCGACCTCAAGGAGATGCTCCAGGAGGACGGTTACGTCGTCGTGGGCGAGGCCGGTGACGGGGAGCAGGCGATCCAGCTCGCCGCCGACCTGCGGCCCGACCTCGTCATCCTCGACGTGAAGATGCCCGTGCTCGACGGCATCTCGGCGGCCGAGCGCATCGTGGCCGACCGGATCGCGCCGTGCCTCATCCTCACCGCCTTCTCCCAGCGTGACCTGGTGGAGCGGGCCCGCGACGCGGGGGCGATGGCCTACCTGGTCAAGCCGTTCACCAAGGCCGATCTGGTGCCGGCGATCGAGATGGCGGTCAGCAGGCACGAGGAGATGGTGGCGCTCAGCGCGGAGGTGTCCAGCCTTTCCGAGCGGCTGGAGACCCGCAAGCTGGTCGAGCGGGCCAAGGGCCAGTTGATGGCCCAGCACGGCTGGACCGAGCCGCAGGCGTTCCGGTGGATCCAGAAGGCGTCGATGGACCGGCGGCTGAGCATGCGGGAGGTTGCTCAGATCGTTATAGACGACGCGGCCGAGCGGGCATGAAAAGCGCCTATATCAGGTGATTTAGCCCCGCGGGTTGTGGCCCGGTCACGACTGGGCATCCAACCGGCTTCGGCTTCTTTCTGCGCAGGCGTCCCGGCGCATGCTGATGGGCGGACGGAAGGTCCGCTCATCTCGAACGGAGACGCTTTCGATGATCCGCATTTCCCGCGCCCTGGCCGTCGCCACAGCGGCGAGCCTGGCACTGGCGGCGTGTTCGACCGGCGGCACGACCGCCGGGACGGGCGCCACCGGCGCCGCGTCCGTGAAACCCTCCTCGGCCGCCGCGGTCAAGGGGGACGGCACGCTGACGATCGGCACCGTGCTGCCCCAGACGGGCAATCTCGCGTATCTGGGACCACCCGAGTTCGCCGGGGTCGACCTGGCGCTCAAGGAGATCAACGACGCCGGGGGAGTGCTCGGCAAGCCGGTGGCGAAGATCGACACCGACTCGGGCGACACCACGACCAACATCGCCTCGCAGTCGGTGGACAAACTGCTCGGCCAGAAGGCCGACGCGATCATCGGCGCGGCGTCCTCGTCGGTGTCGGAGTCGATCGTGGACAAGATCACGCGGGCGGGCGTGGTGCAGTTCTCGCCGGCCAACACCTCCGACAAGTTCACCACGATCAACGACCAGGGCCTGTACTTCCGCACGGCGCCGCCGGACAAGCTGCAGGGCCGCGTGCTGGGCGACCTGGTGGCCGCCGACGGCAACGACACGGTCGCCGTCCTGGCGATGCAGGACTCCTACGGCTCCGGCCTGGCCGACCAGGTGACCAAGACGGCCGAGGAGGCCGGCGCGAGCGTGGTCGAGCGGGTCGACTACGACCCCAAGGCGGCCGAGTTCTCCGCGGACGTGGCCAAGGTCAAGGCCAAGAACCCGAAGGCGATCGTGCTGATCGGCTTCGAGGAGACGGCGAAGGTCGTGCAGGAGCTGGTCAAGCAGGGCCTGACGGCCGACAAGGTCAAGTGGTACATGGTGGACGGCAACATGTCGAACTCCAACTACCTCAAGATGCCCAAGGGCACGCTGAAGGGCGTGAAGGGCACGATCCCGGGCGCCGCGGCCCCGGAGGCGTTCCAGAAGCGGCTGCTGACGGTGAACCCGAAGCTGACGAACTACACCTACGCGGCGGAGTCGTACGACGCGACGACCCTGATCGCGCTGGCGGCCGAGGCGGCCAAGGACGACTCGGGCACCGCGCTGGCCCCCAAGCTGATCGAGGTCAGCAAGGGCGGCGAGAAGTGCCAGGACTTCAAGTCGTGCGCCGACCTGCTCAAGGCGGGCAAGGACATCGACTACGACGGCGTGAGCGGCCCGGTGGACTTCAACGACGCCGGTGACCCGTCGGTCGCGACGATCGGCGTCTACCAGTACGACAAGGACAACAAGTACGACGCGGCCAAGGCGCTCGAATATCGCAAGGGCAACATCGCCGGCTAGGCGCTGGCGGCACCCCAAGCCGGACAGGCCGCCATACAACCACCCCAGTCCCGAAATTTCGGGCTGGGGTGGTTCATATGGAGTCATGGCCGTAACGCTGATGAAACATGCAATTACAGAGGGTGATTGCGACATTACAAATTAGCATAAAAGTACCCGAAATCCCCACATCTCCCCGCCAAAGAGGCATGCTGAGCTCGGAAAACGCAGCGAGGGAGATCGTTCCCCCGCTGGGAATAAGGGGAGTCTCTTTTATGATCCGCATTGCTCCAGCAGGGCGCTTCCTGGCCGTCGCGGCAGCGGCGAGCCTGGCCCTGACGGCCTGTGGCGGCGGTGGCGACACGGCCGCGCAGCAGACCACGTCCGCGGCGCCGTCCTCGTCGGCCCCGGCCACCCAGACGGAGGCGGCCAAGGGCGACGGCACGCTCACGATCGGCACCGTGCTGCCCCAGACCGGCTCGCTGGCGTTCCTCGGCCCGCCCGAGTTCGCCGGCGTCGACCAGGCCGTCAAGGAGATCAACGACGCGGGCGGCGTGCTCGGCAAGCCGGTCACCAAGATCCACACGGACTCGGGTGACACCACCACGAACGTGGCCTCGCAGTCGGCGGACAAGCTGATCGCGCAGAAGGCCGACGCCATCATCGGCGCCGCCTCCTCGTCGGTGTCGGAGTCGATCATCGACAAGGTCACCGGTGCCGGCGTGGTGCAGTTCTCGCCCGCCAACACCTCTGACAAGTTCACCACCATCAGTGACCAGGGCCTGTACTTCCGTACCGCGCCCCCGGACAAGCTGCAGGGCCGCGTGCTCGGCGACCTGATCGCCGCGGACGGCAACGACACCATCGGCATCCTGGCCATGCAGGACTCCTACGGCTCCGGCCTGGCCGACCAGGTGACCAAGACCGCCGAGGCGGCCGGCGCCAGCGTCGTGGAGCGCGTGGACTACGACCCCAAGGCGGCCGAGTTCTCCGCGGACGTCGCCAAGATCAAGGCCAAGAACCCGAAGGCGATCGTGCTGATCGGCTTCGAGGAGGGCGCCAAGGTCATCCAGGAGCTGGTCAAGCAGGGCCTGACGGTCGACAAGGTCAAGTGGTACATGGTGGACGGCAACATGTCGAACACCAACTACCTCAAGATGCCCAAGGGCACGCTCAAGGGCGTCAAGGGCACGATCCCCGGCGCCGAAGCTCCGGAGGACTTCCGCAAGAAGCTCCTGGAGATCGACCCCAAGCTCGAGGACTACACCTACGCCGCCGAGTCCTACGACGCCGCGATCCTCATCGCCCTGGCGGCCGAGGCCGCCAAGGACGACAGCGGCAAGTCCATCGCCGCCAAGCTGCCCGAGGTCAGCAAGGGCGGCGAGAAGTGCAAGACCTTCAAGGAGTGCGCCGACCTGCTGAAGGCCGGCAAGGACATCGACTACGACGGCATCAGCGGCCCGATCGAGTTCAACGACGCCGGTGACCCCGCCGTGGCCACGATCGGCGTCTACCAGTACGGCGACGACAACAAGTACGCGCCCAAGGCCCTGGAGTACCGCACGGGCAACATCGAGGGCTGACCCTCACCCGCCGCCCAGGCCGCACACGCGCAACGAGTACTGGATCAACCGGTCCTGCAGCGGCTTGGGCGGCACCACGATCACCACCCGCTCGGGGCCGCCGTCCACGGTGGCCCGCACCGGGAACAGGAACGCCTTCTTGGCCTCGGCGAAGGCGTGCGGGTCGCAGCGGCCGGGGGTGAGCGTCACCGGCACCTCCGTCCGCTGCTGCCCGGCCTCCAGCACGGCCACGGGCCGGCCGCCGGCGTCCGGCGTGATGATGTAGTGCGTGGTGCCGTCGAGCTCGGTCAACGTCACCTTGCCGGCGCCGCGCCGGGTGACCACCAGCTTGCCCCGCATCTCCTTGCCCACCTGCTTCCAGTCGGGCCCGAACTCGATGCCGGCGGCCTCCTTGATGAGGAATTCCGAGCATTCGTCCCGAAGCAGGCGGGTCAGCAGCGGGCTGGGGTGCGGCACCTTGAAGACCACCCGGCGCGGCTGCTCGGCGCCGGCGCGGATGTTGGCCACCACGGTGGCGGGCTGGAGCTGGGGCAGGCCCGCGGGCAGGCAGTTGGCCGCGCCGTAGGTGATGCGCAGGTCGGTGCGCTCGGTCCGCTTGATCGTGGCGTCCGTCTTTTCCGGCGGCAGTGTTTTGAACGACGGCGTCACGAGCTGGACGTCGGCGAAATACACGGGTATGCCGCTGGTATTACGGACCGCCACCTCCAGCGCGTGCACGGGCTCGTCGGAACGCCATTGCTCCAGCGTGACCGATACGCCGGCGGGAGGATCCGAGGAAGGCGGCGGGGGCGGCGGCGACGAGGCGCACCCGGCAAGAAGGACCGCCGTGACTAGGACAGGCGTAAAACGCTTCACCCGTCGCACATTAAGCCTGCTAGCGCAGGTCCGTAAGTTGAGGACTGATTACGACTCCGCATCCAAGTGCCGACAGTTCACCCCGCCATCTGGTTCGAGTACACGGCGATTTTGTACGTTTCCGTCATTCGATCGGGAGCGCTCGGCGGTGCTGACGATCCCGGCCTGGAAATGAAGGAGACACTTCATGATCCGCATTGCTCCCGTGGGACGGGCGCTGGCCGTCGCGGCCGCCACCAGCTTGGCCCTGACGGCCTGCGGCGGTGGCGGCAGCAACACCGCCACGCAGTCCTCGCAGCCGGCCGCGCCATCCTCGTCGGCTCCCGCGGCGAAGGGCGACGGCACCCTCACGATCGGTACGCTGCTGCCCCAGACCGGTTCGCTCGCCTTCCTCGGCCCGCCCGAGTTCGCCGGCGTCGACCTGGCCATCAAGGAGATCAACGAGGCCGGGGGCGTGCTGGGCAAGCCCGTCACCAAGTACGACACCGACTCGGGCGACACCACCACGAACATCGCCTCGCAGTCGGTGGACAAGCTGCTGGCCCAGAAGGCCGACGCCATCATCGGCGCGGCGTCCTCCTCGGTGTCGGAGTCGGTGATCGACAAGATCACGGGCGCGGGCGTCATCCACTTCTCGCCCGCCAACACCTCCGACAAGTTCACCACGATCGAGGACAAGGGCCTGTACTTCCGCACCTCGCCGCCCGACAAGCTGCAGGGCCGTGTGCTCGGCGACCTGGTGGTGTCCGACGGCAACGACACCGTCGGCATCCTGGCGATGCAGGACTCCTACGGCACCGGCCTGGCCGACCAGGTGCAGAAGACGGTCACCGACGGCGGTGGCGAGGTCGTCGAGCGGGTCGACTACGACCCCAAGGCCGCCGACTTCTCCGCCGACGTGGCGAAGATCAAGGCCAAGAACCCCAAGGGCATCGTCCTGATCGGGTTCGAGGAGACCGCCAAGGTCATCCAGGAGCTGGTCAAGCAGGGCCTGCCGGCCGACAAGCACAAGTGGTACATGGTCGACGGCAACACCTCCAACACCAACTACGTCAAGATGCCCAAGGGCACGCTTGAGGGCGTCAAGGGCACCATCCCGGGCGCGGCCGCTCCGGAGGAGTTCCAGAAGAAGCTCCTCGGCATCAACCCCAAGCTGGAGGACTACAGCTACGCCCCCGAGTCCTACGACGCGATGAACCTGCTCGCCCTGGCCGCCGAGGCCGCCAAGAGCGACGCGGGCACCGACATCGCCGCCAAGCTGGCCGAGGTCAGCAAGGGCGGCGAGAAGTGCAAGGACTTCAAGAGCTGCATCGACCTGCTCAAGGCCGGCAAGGACATCGACTACGACGGCGTGAGCGGCCCGGTCGAGTTCAACGACGCCGGTGACCCCGCCGTGGCCACCATCGGCATCTACCAGTACGGCAAGGACAACAAGTACGCCACCAAGGCGCTGGAGTACCGCACCGGCAACATCGCCGGCTGATCAGCCTCCCGCAGCGCCCCGAGAAGGGCCCGGTCCGCGCGGACCGGGCCCTTCCGTCATGCGCAGCCGGCCACGATCTGCTCGGCGGCGGCCCGGTACTGCCGCAGCAGCGCGACCTGCCGCGCGTGCGGCACGTCGTTCCTGGACAGGCCCGCGGTGGCCGTCTCGACGCTCTGGACGGCGGCGTGCAGCGAGGCCGGCAGCCGGTCGCCGAACTGGAGCGTGATGCCGCGCAACTCGGCCAGCCGGCCGATGACGGCGTCCTCGAAGTACTGCTGCTCCTCCTGGCCCTTCGGCCTCAGCATCAGGTCGGCGTAGCCGATGGCCGAGACCACGCGCGCGCACGGGCTGTCGGTCGGGTCGCCGCCGGTGCTGTACCGCTGCGCCGAGGAGGCGTCCTCCTGGCAGCCGACGAGCAGGACGGGCAGGACGAGCGCCACTGTCAGCATTCGTTTCACAGCGTTCATTAAAAAACGGAGAAGGGGCCCCGGGGGAGCCCCTTCTCCGTTCGATCCGGTTACGCCTTCGCCAGCGTGCCCAGGTACAGCTCGATGACCTTGGGGTCGTTGGCGAGCTGCCTGCCGGTGCCGGTGTAGGCGTTGCGGCCCTGGTCGAGCACGTAGCCGCGGTGGCAGATCTGCAGGCAGCGGCGGGCGTTCTGCTCCACCATGATCACCGTCACGCCCGCCTTGTTGATCTGCTGGGCCTGGATGAAGACCAGGTCCTGGAGCTTGGGCGACAGGCCCGCCGACGGCTCGTCCAGCAGCAGCACCGACGGCTCGGTCATGAGCGCCCTGGCCATGGCCACCATCTGCCGCTCACCGCCGGACAGGGAGCCCGCGCGCTGCTTGCGGCGCTCCTTGAGCGCCGGGAAGAGCTCGGCGACGAACTCGAAGCGCTCCTTGAACTTGCCGGGCACCTGGAAGGCGCCCATCTCCAGGTTCTCCTCGATGGTGAGGCTGGGGAAGACGTTGTTGGTCTGCGGCACGTAGCCGACGCCGCGGGAGACCAGCGAGTGCGCCTTCATGTTCGTGATGTTCTCACCCTTGAGCAGCACCGTGCCGCTGCGGATGTTGACCAGCCCGAACATGGCCTTCAGCAGCGTCGACTTGCCGGCGCCGTTGGGGCCGATGATGCCGATCAGCTCGCCCTCTTTGACGTAGAGGTCGGAGCCGTTGAGGATGTTGACGCCCGGCAGGTAACCGGCGATCAGCTCGTCGCACCGCAGCACGGCGTCTTCGGCGCCTTCCAGGTGCGCGGCGCGGTCGGTGACGGCCGCCTGCGACTCGGGGGCGGCCTCGGGGGCGTCGCTCACTTCTGCGTCTCCTCTTCGATCTCGGCCTCCAGGGCCGCCTCGGCCTCGTGGAGCTGCGACTCCAGCTCGGTGTCCGAGAGCGGGGCGTCGTGGTGGGCGCCGAGGTAGGCGTCGATCACGCGCTCGTCCGACATGATCGTGTCGGGCGGGCCCTCGGCGATCACGGCGCCCTGCGCCATGACGATCACCCAGTCGCTGATGTCGCGGACCATGTCCATGTCGTGCTCGACGAACAGCACCGTCATGCCCTGCTCGCGCAGGTCCTTGACGTGGCCGAGCAGCGACTGGGTCAGGGCCGGGTTCACGCCCGCCATGGGCTCGTCCAGCATGACCAGCTCCGGCTGGACCATGAGGGCGCGGGCCATCTCCAGCAGCTTGCGCTGGCCGCCGGACAACGAGCCGGCGAAGTCGTCCCGCTTGGCGCCCAGCTTGAAGCGTTCGAGGAGCTCCTCGGCGCGGACGGTGATCTCGTCCTCCTGGCCGCGCCACATCGACGGGATGAGCGCCCGCCAGAACGTCTCGCCCTTCTGGCGCTGGGCGCCCAGACGCATGTTCTCCATGACGGTCAGGCGGGACAGCGCCTTGGTGAGCTGGAAGGTGCGCACCATGCCGGCGCGGGCGACCTTGTGGGCCGGCACCCCGCTCATGCTGCGCCCGTTGAACGTCCACGAGCCGGAGTCGGCGGTGTCGAAGCCGGTGAGCTGGTTGAAGAAGGTCGTCTTGCCGGCGCCGTTGGGGCCGATCAGCGCGGTGATGGAACCCCGCTGGATCTCGACGTGGGCGACCTCGACCGCGGTCAGGCCGCCGAAGCGGCGCACGACGTTGTCGACGGTGAGGATCGGGTCCGGCTTCGGCACGCCCGGGTCGCGGGCCAGGTCCTTGAAGGCGGCCAGCGCCGCGGCCTTGCGCTCGGTGGCCGTGGTTTCAGCGTGCATTGATTGCTATCTCCCTCTTGTCGCCGAAGATGCCCTGTGGCCGGAAGATGAGCAACAGGACGAGACCCAGGCCGACCAGGATCCAGCGGACGGCGCCCACCTGGTTCGTGTCCATGAAGGTGATGATCCCGGCGCCGACGGCCTCGGACAGCACGCCGTAGATCAGGACGAGCAGCACCCAGAAGATCGACGCGCCCACGACGGGGCCGAGCACGCGGGCGGCGCCGCCCAGGATGACCATCGTGTACGCGTAGAACGTCGTCTCGGTGCCGAAGATGTCGGGCTGGACGGAGGCGTAGGCCAGGCCGTAGATGAAGCCGCCCAGGCAGCCCACGACGCCGCCCAGGATGAGCGACTGCATCTTGTAGGAGAAGACGTTCTTGCCGAGGCTGCGCACGGCGTCCTCGTCCTCGCGGATGGCCTTGAGCACGCGGCCCCAGGGGCTCTTCATCAGCAGGTAGACCAGCCCGCAGCACAGGGCGATGAGCACCCAGCCGACGGTCAGCACCCACAGCACCCGGTGGTTGAAGAACAGCGGGACGGAGCCGAGGTTGAAGCCGTACTGGCCCTCGGGGTAGGGGTTGAGCGCGTAGAAGCCGTCGGAGAAGCCGCGCTGGCCGTCCGAGCCGCCGAAGACGCTCTTGAAGGCCACCGAGCGGAACACCAGCCGGACGATCTCGGCCGCCGCGATGGTCACGATGGCCAGGTAGTCGGCGCGCAGCTGGAGGGTCGGGATGCCGAGCAGGATCGCCAGGAGCACCGCGGCGAGCAGGCCGACGATGATGCCGACCCAGAACGGCAGGCCCATGACGGTGACGGTGACGGCCAGGCCGTAGCCCGCCACGCCCATGAACGCCGCCTGGCCGAAGTTGAGCAGGCCCGTGTAGCCGAATTGGATGTTGATGCCGATCGCGGCGAGCGCGTACAGCACGGTCTCGACGCCGACCGCGGACTTCAGCGTCGTGCTGATGATCGTGATCCAGTCCATTCTGATCCTCCCCCGATCAGCCGATTCGCTCGCGGCGGCCCAGGATGCCCTGGGGCCGGACGAGGAGCACGATGATGAGCACGACCAGCGCGCCGACGCTCTTGAGCTCCGGCGGCACCCACAGGGTGGAGACCTGGATGAACAGGCCGACCACCAGCGAGCCGACCAGCGCGCCGAAGGCGGTGCCGAGCCCGCCGAGCGTGACGCCGGCGAAGATGAGCAGCAGGATGTCCTGGCCCATCGTGTACTTCAGGTTCTGGGAGAGCCCGAGCATGATGCCGGCCAGCGCCGCGATGGCGCCGCCCAGGGTCCAGATGATCCGGATGACCCGGTCGACGTTGATGCCGGACGAGGCCGCGAGCGCGGGGTTGTCCGACACGGCCCTGGCCGCCTTGCCGGTACGGGTGCGCAGCAGCGCGAAGCCGACCAGGAGCAGCACGGCCAGCTCGATGCCCATCGCCACGAAGTTCTTGGGCGCCGCCGAGATCGGCCCGAACTGGACGCCCGGCTGGGCGGTGTACTGGGCGTAGGCCTCGTTCTGGCCGCCGAAGAAGATCAGCATGACGTAGCGCATGACCAGCGCGACGCCGATGGAGACGATCATCATGGCGACGATGCCGGTGCCGCGCCTGCGCAGCTGGCCCCAGAAGAGCCGGTCCTGGGCGTAGCCGAACGCGCCGCCCAGCGCCACGGCGAGCACCGCGGCGGGTATGAGATGGAGGCCGAAGCCCACGTTGAACATGTAGGCCAGCACCGCGCCGAGCGTGACCAGCTCGCCGTGGGCGAAGTTGGTCAGGCCGGTCGTGCCGTAGATCAGCGACAGGCCGAGCGCGGCCAGGGCGATGATCAGCCCGAGGTTGAGCCCCTCGAAGGCGAGCTGCGCCGCGGTGTCCCAGACGCTGCTCTCCCCGCTCTCGTCTCCCTGAGGCTGCCCGGCGACACCCTTGGCCTGCAACGCGAACAGCACGGTCGAGCAGTTGCCCTCGAAGACGGTCGGCGTGCGCACGTTGCTGCCGCCGCGCACCTCGGCGTTCTTCGGCAGGGAGTTCGGGTCAAGGGTGACCTTGAACTTGCCCTTGTCGGTTGGAACTTCCCACGTGCCCTGTGCGTTGGTTGTGACCTCCTTGACGGGTTGTCCGCCCTCGGTGGTCACGGCGATTTTGACGCCGTTCACTGGCTGGCCTTGGAGTTTGAGCGTCCCCTTCAAACCCTGGCATCCGGCCGGCCCCGCCTGCGCGGGACTGGCCAGCAGGAAGATGAGTCCACCCAGGAAGGCCGTGAACGCGATCACGGCTCTGCGCAATGGTGCTCCCTCAAATAGGTCAAGGCGGGGTTGTACCCCTCCATCTCGACACGCGCGCATCGCAGGCACAACTGGGATGCAATGGCGGGAGCTTATTCCGCAGACGCCCGTTTCAGTATGGTTCGTCACCAATTAGTGACATGCGTGTGCCACACATGTGAGCAAACAACGCGGCAGGTCAGGGGCTAAATGAGGGAAGACGCCTGGCCCACGCCGAAAACGAAACGGTAACGATGGGGAGAAAACGTGGACGAGCCCGCGGAGCGGCCTTTGGGGCCATGTAGGGCTTCCCCGGCCGCACACGTTATCTACCGGGCCTCCCCGCGGGCTCTGTTCGGACAACCGTAGCGATCGATGGGGCCGCTGCGCAAAGGTTCGGTCAAAGTGACGTCAGGGGCGCTGGTCGCGCAGCATGCACGTCAGTCTGGAGGTGCACACCCGCCGTCCCTCCTCATCGGTGATCTCGATGTCGTACGTCGCCAAAGTGCGTCCGCCGTGCAACCGCGTCGCGACCCCGGTCACGTATCCGGAGGTCGCCGAGCGGTGGTGGGTGGCGTTGATCTCGATGCCGACGGCGATGCGGCCGGGGCCGGCGTGGATCGCCGCGGCCACCGAGCCCAGCGTCTCGGCCAGCACCGCCGACGCGCCGCCGTGCAGCAGGCCGTAGGGCTGGGTGTTGCCCTCGACCGGCATCCTGCCGACGACGCGCTCGGGCCCGGCCTCGACGAACTCGATGCCCATGCGGTGGGCCAGCGTGCCCTCGTGCACCGCGCCGTACGCGGAGAAGTCCAGCGGATCGGTCTGCGTCAAGGGGATGTCTCCACTCTTCCGAGCTCGGGTTTTCTGTCGTTGACGCAGACTAGGCTGCGTACGTGCCGAAGAGTGAAGTGACCCCCAGCCGCCCGTGCCTGTTGCTGCTTGACGGGCATTCCCTGGCCTACCGCGCCTTCTACGCGCTCAAAGACGCCAACCTCATGACCACCGACGGTCAGCACACCGAGGCGGTCTACGGGTTCACCTCGATGCTGACGAACATCCTGCGCGACGAGCAGCCGACCCACGTGGCGGTGGCCTTCGACCGGTCGGAGCCGACGTTCCGCCACGAGGAGTACTCCGACTACAAGGCCAACCGGAGCGAGACGCCCGAAGACTTCCGCGGCCAGATGCAGCTCATCTACGAGCTGCTCGACACGCTGCGCATCCCGCATCTGTCCAAGGCGGGCTTCGAGGCCGACGACCTCATCGCCACCCTGGCCACCCGCGCGGCCGGCGACGGGATGAACGTCCTGATCGTCACCGGCGACCGCGACGCCCTGCAGCTCGTCGACGAGCACGTCACCGTGCTGATGACGCGCCGCGGCATCAGCGACATGACCCGGTTCACCCCCGAGGCGGTCGAGGAGAAGTACGGCCTGACCCCGGCCCAGTACCCCGACTTCGCCGCCCTGCGCGGCGACCCCAGCGACAACCTGCTGTCCATCCCCAGCGTCGGCGAGAAGACCGCGGCCAAGTGGGTGCGCGAGTTCGGCTCCCTCACCGCGCTGGTCGACCGCGTCGACGAGGTCAAGGGCAAGGTCGGCGACAAGCTGCGCGAGCACGTCGCCCAGGTGCTGATGAACCGCCGCCTGACCGAGCTGCTGCGCGACGTGCCGCTCGACGTCGAGCTCGGCGACCTCACCCAGGGCGCGTGGGAGCGCGAGGAGATCAACAAGCTGTTCGACACCCTGCAGATCCGCGGCGAGCTGCGCGAGCGCGTCTTCAAGGTGCTCGGCACCGGCGAGGCGGAGCCCGAGCAGGGCTTCGAGGTCGAGACCGTCATCCTGGGCCCCGACCGGGTGGCCGGCTGGCTGGCGGCGCTCCCGCAGGGCCGCGCCGGGCTGGCCTTCAAGGGCTCCTACGGCAGCGGCTCGGGCCGCATCGACGGCATCGCCGTCGCCTCGCCCGACGGCACCGCCGCCCACATCGACCCCGTCAAGCTCACCGAGGCCGACGAGGCGGCGCTGCGGGCCTGGCTGGGCGACGCCAGCAGGCCCAAGGCCGTCCACGACGCCAAGGGGCCGATCCTGGCCCTGTGGGCCCAGGGCATGGAGCTGCGCGGCCTGAGCTGCGACACCGCGCTGGCCGCCTACCTCGCCATGCCGGGCCAGCGCACGTTCGCGCTGGAGGACCTGGCCAGGCGCTACCTCCACCGCGACCTGCGGGCCGAGGAGGAGTCCGGCGGCCAGGCCGCCCTGTTCGGCGACGACGAGGACGCGCCGGCCAAAGACCTCGCGCTGCGCGCCCACGCCGTGCGCGAGCTGGCCGACTCCCTTGAGGGCTTCCTGGCCGGCCGCGGCGGCACCCAGCTCCTGGCCGACGTCGAGCTGCCGCTGCTGTCGGTGCTGGCCGAGATGGAGCGGGCCGGCATCGCCGTCGACAGCCAGTACTTCGCGGGCCTGGAGGCCGAGTTCGGCGCCGCGGTCAAGCACGCCGTGGAGGAGGCCCACCGCTCCGTCGGCGAGCAGTTCAACCTGGGCTCGCCCAAGCAGCTCCAGGAGATCCTGTTCACCCGGCTCAACCTGCCGAAGACCAAGAAGATCAAGACCGGCTACAGCACCGACGCCGACCAGCTCGCCTGGCTCGCCACCCAGACCGAGCACGAGCTGCCGACGATCATGCTGCGCCACCGCGACCAGCAGAAGCTGCGCACCACGGTCGAGGGCCTGATCAAGGAGGTCGGCGACGACGGTCGCATCCACACCACGTTCAATCAGATCATCGCCGCCACCGGCCGCCTGTCGTCGGAGAAGCCCAACCTGCAGAACATCCCGATCCGCACCGCCGAGGGCCGCCGCATCCGGCAGGGCTTCGTGGTCGGCGAGGGCTACGAGCGGCTGCTGACGGCCGACTACAGCCAGATCGAGCTGCGCATCATGGCCCACCTGTCCGGCGACGAGTCGCTGATCGAGGCCTTCGAGTCCGGCCACGACTTCCACCAGGCCACCGCGGCCCGGGTGTTCGACCTGCCGCCGGAGCAGATCGACAGCGAGCTGCGGGCGCGCATCAAGGCGATGAACTACGGCCTGGCCTACGGGCTGTCCGACTTCGGCCTGTCCGGGCAGCTCAACATCCCGGTCTCGGAGGCGCGGGCGCTGAAGGAGGAGTACTTCACCGAGTTCGGCGGCGTGCGCGACTTCCTGCAGGCCATCGTGGCCCAGGCGCGCACCGACGGCTACACCGAGACGATCATGGGCCGCCGCCGCTACCTGCCCGACCTGACCAGCGACAACCGCCAGCGCAGGGAGATGGCCGAGCGCATGGCGCTCAACGCCCCCATCCAGGGCTCGGCGGCCGACATCATCAAGGTCGCCATGCTCCACGTCCACCAGGCCATCGCCGAGGAGGGGCTGGCCTCGCGGATGTTGCTGCAGGTCCACGACGAGCTGGTGTTCGAGGTCGCGCCGGGCGAGCTGGAGACGTTGCGGCAGCTCGTGTGCGACCAGATGAACGCCGCCTACCACCTGCGCGTTCCGCTGGAGGTCTCGGTGGGCGTCGGGCGTACGTGGCAGGACGCCGGCCACTGACGATGTTTATCCCGACACGGCGGGGCAGTCCGACATATCGCGAACGGCGTGGCCCCGCCGTCTCCGGGGCTTCTCGTCTACGCTGATGACAGTTTGGCCGAGATGTCGGGAGATTTGTGCGGGTACCAGCGTCCTTCACGCGGATCATCGCAATCGCGAACGTGGCCGTGGTGACCGTGGCCGTCGTCGGGCTGAGCCTCTTACCTGACGGTGAGACTCCTACTACCCAGGCGTCGGCCCGGGTCGGCGTGATCGCCCCCGTCTCACCCCCGCAGGGGCAGCCGCAGGACACCTCCCAGCCCCCCGGCGTGGTCGCCACCCCCGAGTTCGCCCGGCAGGTGCGTGCCAACGAGGCGGGCCTGGTGCCGGTCATCATGTACCACCGGATCCTGCGCAAGCGCGTGGCCTCCATCGACCGCACCCCCGCCCAGCTCAGGCAGGAGCTGGAGAAACTGGCCAAGCAGGGCTACGTGCCCATCACGGCCAGAGAGTTCGCCACCGGCGACATCCGGGTGCCGGCCGGGCGGTTCCCGGTCGTGCTGACGTTCGACGACGGTCACCCGAGCCACTTCGCGCTCGACGACGCGGGCAACCCCGAGCCCGACACCGCCGTCGGCGTGATCCTCGACGTGGCCGCCCGATACCCCTCGTTCCGGCCGGCCGCGACGTTCTGGATCACCCGTGAGCCGTTCGGGCTGCGCGACCAGGAGCGGCAGGCGGCCGCGGTGCGGTGGCTGGTCGATCACGGCTTCGAGGTCGCCAACCACACCTGGTCCCATCCGGACCTGCGGCGGCTGGGCAAGAAGAAGGTGCGCGAGCAGATCGTCCGGCTGGAGCGCCTGCTGAAGAAGCTGGGGGCGCCGCCGGACAAGACCCTGGCCCTGCCGTACGGGTCGCTGCCGCGGCCCAAGAAGCTCGCCCGTACCGGCTCCTGGGACGGGACCCGCTATGATTTCGCGGGCGTGTTCCTCGCCGGGGCCCAGCCGTCGCTTTCGCCCTTCGCGAAAGACTTCGACCGCGGGGCGATCCAGCGGATCCAGAGCAACGGTAAGCGGGGAGAGTGCCGCAAGTGGTGCTCGCAGTACTGGCTGGAGTGGCTGAACAAGCACCCTGGCGA
Source organism: Nonomuraea sp. NPDC048881 (assembly GCF_040649795.1). Taxonomy (NCBI): domain Bacteria; kingdom Bacillati; phylum Actinomycetota; class Actinomycetes; order Streptosporangiales; family Streptosporangiaceae; genus Nonomuraea; species Nonomuraea sp. NPDC048881. The sequence goes on along the minus strand of NZ_JBEZGC010000009.1, from coordinate 110,270 downwards.
GCGCTACGTCTCGGACGGCGATCCCACGCGGATCTCCGTCCCGCGCAGACTACGGGGTAATATCAACCCCAAGCGGGAGTCCCAGATCATCGGGTACTGATGTGCCTCCGGATTGACCCCGCGGCCAAGGTCTCATATGCTGATCGCTGCGCTGTGGGCTCGCGCGCGCCTCAGACGGAGCGGGCTCGCGCTCGGTCACGTCGATGTCGTAATTCCTCGGCTTGATGCGGAAGAGGGCCTGCCGCGCACGCCACATCGACATCTGTCCGCGTTCGGAGCAATTCCACACATGACGTCCAGCACTGAGGCCACCTCGAGCACCCCGCAGGTAGCGGTCAACGACATCGGGTCCGAGGAAGCCTTCCTCGCCGCGATCGACGAGACCATCAAATACTTCAACGACGGCGACATCGTCGAGGGCACCGTCGTCAAGGTCGATCGAGACGAGGTCCTTCTCGACATCGGCTACAAGACCGAGGGTGTCATCCCCTCGCGCGAGCTTTCGATCAAGCACGATGTCGACCCTGCTGACGTCGTGGAGGTCGGGGAGCACGTCGAGGCCCTTGTTCTCCAGAAGGAGGACAAAGAGGGCCGCCTGATCCTGTCCAAGAAGCGCGCGCAGTACGAGCGCGCCTGGGGCACGATCGAGAAGATCAAGGACGAGGACGGCATCGTCACCGGTACCGTCATCGAGGTCGTCAAGGGTGGTCTCATCCTCGACATCGGCCTGCGCGGCTTCCTCCCCGCCTCCCTGGTCGAGATGCGACGGGTCCGCGACCTGCAGCCGTACGTCGGCCGCGAGCTCGAGGCGAAGATCATCGAACTCGACAAGAACCGCAACAACGTGGTTCTCTCCCGCCGCGCCTGGCTGGAGCAGACGCAGTCCGAGGTTCGCCAGACGTTCCTCAACACCCTGCAGAAGGGCCAGGTCCGCAAGGGCGTCGTCTCCTCGATCGTCAACTTCGGCGCCTTCGTCGACCTCGGCGGGGTCGACGGTCTGGTCCACGTGTCCGAGCTGTCCTGGAAGCACATCGACCACCCGTCCGAGGTCGTCGAGGTCGGCCAGGAGGTCACGGTCGAGGTCCTCGACGTCGACATGGAGCGCGAGCGCGTCTCCCTGTCGCTCAAGGCCACGCAGGAAGACCCGTGGCAGCAGTTCGCCCGTACCCACCAGATCGGCCAGGTCGTGCCGGGCCGCGTCACCAAGCTGGTGCCGTTCGGCGCGTTCGTCCGGGTCGAGGAGGGCATCGAGGGCCTGGTCCACATCTCCGAGCTGGCCGAGCGCCACGTGGAGATCCCGGAGCAGGTCGTCCAGGTCGGCGACGAGATCTTCGTGAAGATCATCGACATCGACCTCGACCGCCGTCGCATCAGCCTCTCGCTGAAGCAGGCCAACGAGGGTGTCGGCACCGAGGTCGAGTTCGACCCGACCCTCTACGGCATGGCGGCCACGTACGACGACCAGGGCAACTACATCTACCCCGAGGGCTTCGACCCGGAGACCGGGGAGTGGCTCGAGGGCTTCGACAAGCAGCGTGAGGAGTGGGAGCGGCAGTACGCCGAGGCCCAGACTCGCTTCGAGGCTCACCGCAAGCAGATCGAGGAGGCCCGCAAGGCCGAGGCGGAGGCCGGCGAGGCCGCTCCCTCGTCCTACAGCGGCGAGACCGCTCCTCCGTCGGGCAGCTCGTCGTCGGCTCCGGCCAGCGGCGCGCTCGCCTCTGACGAGGCGCTCGCAGCCCTCCGCGAGAAGCTCGCGGGCGGCCAGAGCTAAGGCTCAGCCTTGAAAAGCCCCGCACGGGTTTCCGTGCGGGGCTTTTTCATGCCCTTCTCTGGGACGGGCCTCGCGGGGGGCTTGCCGTAGGGATCGCCGGGGTGGTCATGAGCTGGGCCGCCGTGACGGCGACGGCCTGGTGGTGCTCGTGCCGCCGCCGGCGCGACTCCGACATCGACACACCGTGCCGTGCCGGAGCCATCTCCTTGAACAGGTGGTCGTCCTCCGGGACCCCCACCGGACGCCGGTCCGCGTCCACCACGGTGGCCGCGCTCTGCGAGCAGGGGGGATGACCGCGCCCATTCCGTGAGCGGAGGTCGTGGCCGCCTCAGGCAAGATCAGCGATACGACGACACGCTCATGAAACACCTCGCTGATCCGCGCGTCCAAGACTGCCGGCAGGCCGCTGACGGACGGAGGTCAGTAGGCGAGTTCCCCGATGCCGCCATCGACGCGCAGGACGGTGCCGGCGGTGTAGGCGGACTCGTCGGAGGCCAGGTAGACGGCCGCCTTCGCCACCTCGGTGGTGGTGCCGATGCGATGCAGGGGCACGGTCCGCCGGAGTTCGTCGTAGATGGCGGCCTGTCGCTCGGGGCCGAGCGACTTGAACGCGTCCGTGAGGGTCGGCCCCGGGCTCAGCCCGTTGACCCGGATGCCCCGGTCCTTCAGCTCATAGGTCAGCCCGCGGGAAAGGGACAGCAGGCCCGCCTTGGCGGCACCGTAGACCGCCGCGTTCTCGTGCCCGACGTAAGCGGAGACCGAGCCGACGAGAATGACCGAGGCCTGCTGTGACAAGAGCGGAAGCAAAGCTCTGACCAGGAAGAACGGCCCCTTGAGATTGGTGGCGACGAGCGTGTCGAACGCCTCCTCGCTCCATTGCTCGATCGGGAGATGGGTGACGTCGGCGGCGTTGCTCATCACGATGTCGAGCTTCGGCCATTCCTGCTGCAACCGCGCGGCGAGCGCCGCCTGGCCGGGGACGTCGCCGGCGTCGCTGACGATGGGCAGCAGCGGGCCGTCCAGCTGCCGGGCGGTCTCGGCCAGCCGTTCCCGTGAGCGGCCGGTGATCGCGACAATCGCTCCCTCGGCGAGGAACTGACGGGCTGTCTCCAGCCCGATGCCGCTCGTCCCACCGGTGATCAGTGCATGCTTTCCTGCGAGACGACCCATGGAAGTCATCCTCCTGACTGGCGCAAGGCGCACGGTTGTGGTGATGATGACGGGCCGTCCCGCCATCGTGAGGCACCCGCCAGAGGCCGGCCCCGTACTGCGGACGTGGCTCTGGCCGGTGCGTTCGGGGTCAGATGGCGGTGCGTCCGCCGTCGGCGGCCACGACGGCGCCGGTCACATAACTGGCCTGGTCGCCGGCGATGAAGGCGATGACGCGAGCGACCTCGGCCGGGGCGGCGGCGCGCTTGAGCGCGGTCGTCAGGCCCATGCCGCCGACGTCCGGTCCCATGACCGCCACCACCTTGGAGGTGGTCATCGGGCCGGGCGCCACGGCGTTGACGCGTACGCCGGAGGCAGCGAACTCGGCGGCCCAGGTGCGGGTCAGGGACTCCAGCGCTGCCTTGGTGGCGCCGTAGACCGCCATCGGCGGCATGCCCAGGCCGGCGGCGGTGGAGGTGACGTTGACGATGCTGCCGCCCCCGCCGGCGGCCATCTTCGGTGCGAGCTGGGCGACCAGGATGAACGGCGCGCGCACGTTGACCGCGAAGGCCGCGTCGTAGGCGGCGAGGTCCTGGTCGGTGGTCGCGCTGAACGGGACGACACCGGCGTTGTTGACGAGGATGTCCACCGCCCCGGCCTCCTCGGCCAGCCGCCGTACGGCCTGCGGGTCGGCCAGGTCGGCGCCGATGAAGCGTACGGAGCCGGTCGCGCCGGTCCGCACGTCGTCCACGACCTGGGCGCCGCGGCCCGGGTCGGTGCCGGTGATGATCAGGTTCGCCCCGCCGGCGGCGAGCACCTTCGCCGTGGCGTGCCCGAGCCCGCCGATGGCGCCCGATCCGGTGATCAGCGCCGTCTTGCCGTGAAAGTCCATGGGGTTCTGCCTCTCCGCCGGTGCGAGCGCCGACGACTTCTATGCGACCGTTCAATAAGTTGCTCGGCCTTCAACGTACAGACTTTTGTGCAAGCGGTCAAAAAGTCGTAACCTGGGCACATGGCACGGACAGGACGCCCTCGCGCATTCGACAAGGACCAGGCGCTGCAGCGCGCGCTGCTGCTGTTCTGGTCGCGGGGCTACGGAGAGACCTCCATCCAGGACCTCGTCGAAGCGCTGGATCTGGAGCGAGGCAGCCTGTACGGCGCCTTCGGCGACAAGCGGCAGTTCTACCTGGCGGCGGTCCAGCTGTACTGGGACACCTACGAGCGCGAGCTGATCGCGGCGCTGGCGTCCGGGCCGGTGCTGCCGGCGCTGCGCGAGGTGCTCGCCAACCCGGCCCGGACGCCGGAGTACGCCTCCGAGGCCGGCGTTCCGCAAGGGTGCATGATCGGCAACACCACCGCCGAACTGGTTCCGCAGGATGCCGAGGCCCGCGAGATCGTCGCCCGCTCGCACGACCGCTTCACCCGGATCGTCGCCGACGCCCTGCGCCGCGCGCAGGCCGACGGCGAGGTCGCCCGGGCCGCCACCCCCGAGGCCCAGGCGCAGCTCCTGCTGTTCACCGTCCAGGGCCTGTCCCTGGTCTCCCGCGCGGGACTCGACGCCTCCGTCGCGCTCGCCGCCGTGGACGCCCTGATCGACGCCCTCCGCGCTTGATCGACGCCCTCCGCGCTTGATCTGCGGCCTCCGCGCTTGATCTGCGGCGTCCGGCTCACCCGGCCCCAGGTGTGGTCACTCACCGCGGCTCGCCCTGCTGTCCGGGATGGCGCGGGCACATCCGTGACTTGGTTGGGCGATTCGGGACAGGTCAAACGGTCTCTGCGCTGGGGGCCGGGGTGAGGTTCGGCGGTGGGACCGGGCCGGGGGCGGCCCGGTCTCCCGGACGGGTCAGCTGCGGCCGAGCATGTCCGCGGTGAGGATGTTGCCACCCAGACCCCAGCCGCCGTCCGGAACCTCCTCCAGGAGGACCAGGGTGGTGGCCCGAGCTCGTTCTCCGTAGACGGTGGCATAGGCGTCGGTGACTGCGTCGATGAGCTTCTTCTTGGACTCGGGGGTCAGGGTGTCGGCGGGAACCTTGAGGTTGGCGAACGGCATGTCGGTTTCCTTTCGTGTGGGGATTCAGAGTGGGGCCGCGGATGGCCGGAGGTCTGCGCTGCCGGCGCGGCGGTAGAACCCGGCGCGGATACGGTCGGCGACGATCGGGACGACCTCGCTCGCTACCGTCCTGACGGCTCCGGCCCTGGCGCGAGCCGGGCACACCGTCGGCGTCGGCATGAGGCGAATCGCGGACCGCAACGCGCCCGCCGCCCTGGAACGGCTCGCCGGCCGAACCCGCTGGAGGCCCCGGTGGCGACGATGGCCTGTCGCGCGGCGGCCATCAGATGATCCCGCCGTTGGCGCGCACGACCTGGCCGTTGATCCAGTGCCCGGCCGGGCTCGCCAGGAAGGCGACGACCTCGGCGATGTCCTCGGGGGTGCCGAGCCGTTCCAGCGGCGGCTGCTTGGCGAGCTGCTGGATCGTCGCCTCGGTCTTGCCGTCGAGGAACAGTTCGGTGGCGGTCGGGCCCGGCGCGACCGCGTTGACCGTGATGTTCCGCCCGCGCAGTTCCCGGGCGAGCACCAGTGTCATCGCCTCGACGGCTCCCTTGCTGGCGGCGTACGCCCCGTAACCCGGGAAATGCAGGCCGACCACGGAGGTGGACAGGTTGACGATCGCGCCACCGTCGCGCATGCGGCGCGCGGCCTCCCGGGCCATCACGAACGCGCCGCGGATGTTGGTGCGGTGCAGAGCGTCCAGCTCGTGGAGGTCGAGGTCGGCGATCGGGGACAACGACAGCCGCCCCGCCGAGTTGACGACCACATCGACCCCGCCGAAGGACTTCTCCGTCGCCTCGAACATCTCCGCGACGGCGTCCTCGTCGGCCACGTCGGCCTGGACCGGGATCGCCCGGCCGCCGGATGCCGAGATCTCCTCGACCACCTGCGCCGCGGCGGAGGCCGACCCTTGGAACCCCACTGCGACCGCACAGCCCCGTGCCGCCAGCGCCACCGCGATCGCCTTGCCGATGCCCCGGGAGCCGCCGCTGACGACGGCCACACGCTGGTCACTCATGGAAACTCCCTGATCTCTAGCGGTGATACGGATTCCCCGTATCGGCGTTACGTGAATCGACGGTAGCACACTTCGTATCGCCGCTATCGATTGGCACTATCATTGATCGCATGGCAGAGACGGACGCGCTTCGCGCGGCGATGATCGAGGCCGCGGAGCGGCAGCTGGCGTCGTCCTCGGACCATGAGGTGGCCACGCGCGCGGTCTGCGAGGCCGTCGGCGTGAGCCAGCCCGTGCTTTACCGGTTGTTCGGTGACAAGCGCGGGTTGCTGGACGCCGTCGCCGACCACGGCTACGAGCAATATGCCGCGCTCAAGGCCGCCCAGGAGCAGACCGGCGACCCGGTCGCCGACCTGCGCGCCGGCTGGGACGGCCACATGGCCTTCGCCCGGGCGAAGCCGGCCCTCTACCAGTTGATGTTCACTCCGCGGCCGTGGTCACACTCGACGGCGCGAGATCGCGTGATGGACCTGCTGGTGGCGGCGCTCACGCGGTGCGCGGCGGCGGGGGCGTTGAAGGCCGAGCCGCAGACCGCCGCTCAGCTGATCCTGTCGGCGAACGTCGGCACCGCCCTCGACCACATCGCCAGACCGGCTCTGTTCGACGACCCCGCTCTGTCCCACCGCATGCGAGACGCCGTGTTCTCGCACGTCCTGGCCGGGCCGGCCGCTCAGAACGACGCCGACCCGCTGTACGCCGCCGCGCTGCGCCTGCACGCACAACTCGATCTCACCGGGACCGAGGCCCTGGAACCGGCCGAGACCGCCCTTCTGCGGCGATGGCTTGAGCGCATCACGCAACCCGTCCGGGGATGACGGCCACGCTCAAGAACACGCTGCCCGCTCGGTCGCCGGCTTTCGCGGCGCAGCGTCCCGCTGCCCGGGTTCGCCTTCTCGCCGTTTCCCGGCCAGGTACGGACGGCGCCGACGCGGAGGCGCTGGTGCCACCCTGGCATGTGGCGCGTCGCGTCCCTCAAGAGTGGCCTGTGGCGCGGAGGCTGAGCCGCAGGGCAGGGCTGGGCGGCCCCTGAGGGTCTGATTGCAGCCGATCTGTCTTTTCCCTCCTCTGGCCCGAGCGGGGTTCTGTGAGGGGGCGGGGGTCCGGTGGCACGGAGAATCGCCGAGCGGGCGCGAGATTTTACCCATCGACCTTTTACGACTTCTCTACCTGCGAAGACGGCCGCTGGGAAACTGACATGCGGCTGGAGGTACGAGCGTTCGGGGGCGATGCGGTGCGTATGGTTCGGCGCGTGATCCCGGTGGTGGCGGCGGTCACCGTCCTGGTTCCGGCGGCAGGCGGGGGAGTCGGGCAGGCGATGCGCCTGGTCGCCTCGCCGACCCCATGGCCGGAACGCGACGTGACCGAGCTCGCGGAGCCGCGACCCGAGGCGGCCTGGCCTGAGAAGCCCAGGCAGGACACGGCCGGATCGGCGGCGTCGGAGCTCGGGGCGGCGGGGCCGCAGGAGCGGGGCGTTGCCGGGGCGGTGCGGCCGGCGCCTGGGCGGGAGAGGCTCGTCTGGTCCGAGTGCGGCGGCGGTATGCGGTGCGCCACGTTGCCCGTCCCCGCCGACTGGGCCAGGCCGCGCGAGGCCCGCGTGGCCGTCCGGCTCGCCATGATGCCCGCCCAGGACCCGCTGCGGCGGCTCGGCGCGCTGGTGGTCAACACGGGGGCCGCGTCGGTCGTACGAGAGGTCGTGGCGCGGCCGGACACCGTGGGCGAACTGGCCAGGTGGTTCGACGTCGTGCTGGTCGAGGCGCGCGGGGCCGGGGATGGGGGGCACACGGGGGCGTGCCCCCGACCCCGGCCGGACCCGGCCCGGCTGCAGGTGGCCGAGGGACGGACGGCCTGGCGCGCGTTCGCCCGGGACAACGCCGTCTACGACCGGGCCTGCCGCGCCGCGCTCGGGGCCGCCTACGGCGGGCTGACGTCCTGGCAGGTCGCCCACGACCTCGATGCCGTACGTGCCGCGCTGGGGGAGTCGCGGCTGCGCTACCTCGGCAACGGCTACGGGAGCGTGTACGGGCAGGCGTACCTGGAGCTGTTCCCCGGCCGGGCCGGGCGGATGTACCTGGAGGGGCTGCCCGACCACACCGAGACCGGGCTCGAACGGCGGCTGCTCGCCCACGCCCGCGCCCAGGAGCGGCAGCTCGGGTACTTCCGCGACTGGTGCCGGAACCGTCCCGGCTGCCCGCTCGGCCGCGCGGACGCCGTCCGGGTGTTCGACGGTCTGGTCAGGCGCGCGCCTCTGCGGCTCGGTGGCGGCGAGCGTACGGTGAGCGGGCACGAGATCGCCGCCGCCGTATGGGCGGGCCTCACGCCCGCACGGTGGCCGGCGCTCGCGCAGGCCCTCTCCAGAGCCCGAACGGGCGACGCCACGGGCCTGGCCGCCCTGCTCCCCGCCGAGCCCCCACAGCCCACCCCTCCCGCCCCGACGGCAGCCACCCCCGTCCCGGGCAAGCCGCCCCCCGCAGCTACGGCCGGAGCCCGCCTCGGCGCGGGCCAGGCGGCCTCCGCAGGTACGGCGGGAACACCCCTCGGCGCAGGGCAGACGCCTCCTGCACCGGCCGGCACCCGGCCCTCTGAGGCGCTGCCGGGGAACTCGGGGGCGACGCCTCAGGGACCGGCTGGGGCGACCTCTCGGCGCGGAGCGGAAGTTCTTGAAGCGGCGGTCCCGGACACGGCAGTTCCTGGAGCGACAGTTCCTGGAGCGGCGGCCCCTGGTACCGCGGCCCCTGGTACCGCGGCCCCTGGTACTGCGGCCTCTGGGGCGGTGGGCTCTGGAGTGGCGGGGGGAGGCGTCCTGTCCGATGCGCGGGCGGCTTCGGGGACGGCGGGGGCGGTGTCGCAGCCCGGGGAGGTGGGGGAGGTGGGGCCGGCAAGTGCGGAGGGGGTCAGGTGGTGTCATGACTTCGGGTTGGCGGTGCCCGGTTATCGCCTTTTTCTCCAGGTGGAGGCGCGGCTGCGGAAGGCGGCCCCACGGGTGGGGTGGCTGAGCGGGCGGGCGGAGGTCGCCAGGTGCCTGGGGGCGGCGCGCTCGCCGGGCTGGGCGCCGCACCCGTTGCCAGCCGGGCTCAAGGCGCCCCCGGTGTTGGTCGGCGTCGGACGGCTGGACAACGAGACGCCGTCCTCCGGGGCGGCAAGGGCGGCCGGGCAGATCCCCGGGGCGAGGGTCCTGTGGCACGGGGACGGGCAGGGCGCGTACCTGGCGCAGGGCGTGAGCAGGCTGCGCGCGGCCTGTCTGCGTACGAAGGTGCACGACTACCTGGTCAACGGCGTCCTGCCGAAGCAGGGCACGTTCTGCCCGGGTGAGCTCACGGGGGGCAACGCTCCCTAGCCGGCAGCGCGGGAGGACCGTCCAAGGCCGGGCGGCGGGCGGTCTGGAGGGCGGGGAAGTCGGCGGTGGCGCTGGGAAGGCAGCCGATAGGGTGCTGGCGTGAAGATCGAACGGGCGGTGGCGGCGGACGCGGGCGAGATCCTCACCCTGCAGCGGGCGGCGTACGTGAGCGAGGCCCAGCTCTACGGCGACCCCTACATCCCGCCGCTCGTGGAGTCGCTGGAGCAGGTGCGCAAGGCCGTCGAGACGGGCGTCGTGCTCAAGGCCATGGACGCCGGCCGGATCGTCGGCGCAGTGCGCGGGCAGGTGGCCGGCACCACCTGCCTGGTCGGACGGCTCGTGGTCGCGCCCGACCGGCAGGGGCAGGGGCTCGGCACGGCCCTGCTCGCGGCGCTGCACGAGCAGGTGCCGGAGGCGGGGGTGTTCGACCTGTTCACGGGGCATCTGTCGGAGGGAAATCTGCGGCTGTACCGGCGGCTCGGCTACCGCGAGACCCGCCGGGAGCGGATGGACGACCACCTCACCCTGATCCACCTGCGCCGCAGCGCAGACTGATCGTTTCCCTGGGGGCCTGTCCGGTGCCCGACGCCACGGCGTCCGGGCAGGCGGGGGTGGGGTTGTGGTGATTCCGGGGGCGAAGAGCTCGCCTCGCGGCCCGTCTCATCAGCCAGGACGCCATGACGGCTCCCGACGGGAGCACCACTGACCCGATCGGTGAGCAGTCGCAGACGGGTGACCGCTCGGGCAGGGTCCTGGACGTCGCCGGCGACGGCAAGGCCGAGGTCGTCGCAGGCGCCCCGGCCCGAAACGGCCGCGCGGGCAGGCCCGTCGTCCTGCGCGGCTCGTCCGGTCCGGGCGTTGTCAGCCGTTCAGTGATCTCCGCACGGCGGCGTCCACGAGCTGGCGGACCTCCTGCTCGCTGAAGATGTCCGGCAAAGTCAGCCGTTCGACGATGAGCCAGTTCAGGGCGAGGTAGAGCAGGACCACCGAGGTCGAGTCGCCGGGCAGGCCCGACGTCGCGTGGTAGCCGATGTTGGCGTCGATGTCCTCGCGGATGCGCTTGGTGAGCACGGCGCGCAGCTCAGGACGCCGGGTGGACTCCAGCCGCAGTTCGAGCAGGGCCAGGTAGCCGGAGTTGAAGGCGGTGACCCGGTCCACCAGCTCGTGCATGAGCTCGGCGTAGCGGGTCTCGTCCCGCACGCCCTCCTGGCCGCGGGCGAGCGTGGCCTCGTCGGGCAGCAAACGTTCGTAGATGCGTCCGCCGACCTGGGTGAACAGGTCGTCGCGGTTGGCGAAGTAGTTGGAGGCCGTGCCGGGGGGCACGGCCGCCTCGGCGTCGACGGCCCGGAACGTCAGCCCGCGCGCTCCTTCCCTGGCCAGCACCTCGATGGCCGCGTCGATCAGCGCCTGCCTCCGCTCGGGGTTCTTCCGCACTTGACACCACTCCAGACGTAGTACTATGTTCAAACCACTTCAGTCATAGTACTACAGCAGGAGTTGCTCCGAATGCGAAAGCTTGTCTACTACATCGGCGTCTCCCTCGACGGCTACATCGCCGGGCCCGGCGCCGAGTTCGACTTCTACCCCGTGTCCGCCGAGATGGCCGACTGGATCAACACCCGCTATCCCGAGACGCTGCCCACCCACGTCCGCAGGCTCGTCGGCCTTGAGGGCGTGCCCAACAAGGTGTTCGACACCCTGGTGATGGGCCGCGGCACCTTCGAGCCGGCCCTGGAGGTGCCCACCACCAGCCCGTACTCCCACCTGCGCCAGTACGTCGTCTCCAGCACGCTGACCATCGACGACCCTGCGGTGCACGTGGAGAAGGGCGACCCGATCGAGCTCGTCCGGCGGCTGAAGGCCGAGGACACCGGCATGGACATCTACCTCTGCGGCGGCGGCAAGCTCGCCGGCTCCCTGCTCCCGGAGATCGACGAGATCATCCTCAAGCGCTACCCCGTGGTGGCCGGGGCGGGCATCTCCATGTTCGCCGGCCGGTTCAGCCCCACCCTGTTCACCCCGACCAGGCGCGAGTCCTTCGACAACGGCGCCCAGGTCACCTGGCTCACCCGCGCCTGACCCCCACCCCCAAGGAGGAAAAGTATGCAGATCAAACTTCCCGCCACGATCACCCAGGCCAAGTCCGACCAGCAGGCCCGCTCTCCGCACCGGCACGACCAGCCGGCGCGCGACCTCAAGCCCACGGGCCGGGCCAACCCGTCCCGCCGTCCGACCGCCGCCCCGCGCCGCGGCGGGTACTGAGCGAGCCGGCGGGATGACCGGGTACGCCGGGATGGGTAGTCTTTTCCGGTGCTGAAGATTGGGCTCACCGGCGGCATCGGCTCCGGCAAGAGCGAGGTGTCCAAGCGGCTGTCGGCCAGGGGCGCCGTCGTCATCGACGCCGACAAGATCGCGCGAGAGGTGGTCGAGCCCGGCACGGTGGGGCTGTCCCGGGTGGTGGCCGCGTTCGGGGAAGGGGTGCTGCGCCCCGACGGCTCGCTGAACCGGGAGCGGCTGGGCGCGGTGGTCTTCGCCGACCCCGACCGGCTGGCCGCGCTCAACGCGATCGTGCATCCGCTGGTGGGGGAGCGGGTGGCCGAGCTGCAGGGCCAGGCGGCCGACGACGCGATCGTGGTCTACGACGTGCCGCTGCTCGTGGAGAACAAGCTGGCGCCCATGTACGACATGGTGATCGTGGTCGACGCGGCCGACGAGGTGCGGATCCGGCGCCTCGCCGACCACCGCGGGATGCCGGAGGCCGACGCCAAGGCCCGCATCGCCGCCCAGGCGAGCCGGGAGGACCGCCTGGCCGCCGCCGACCTGGTGATCCCCAACGAGGGCTCGCTCGACGACCTGGAGGCCCGGGTCGACGAGGTCTGGCACGAGCTCGTACGCCGCGCCGCCCGCGGTTAGTCACCCGCCTGCGGTCAGAAGGGCGAGTCGAGCGGCACCTGACTCACCTCCGGCAGGTACGGATCCAGCTCCCCCAGCTCGAACCGTGACATCCCGATGACGTGCCAGAACTGCCCGCCCGGCTCACCGTGCACCTTGTACCGTCCGTCCGGCGCCAGGGCGGCCCAGCCCTCGGGCAGCCCCAGCAGCGTCGCCCGCCGCTCGCCGCCCTCCCAGAGGATCACCACGCCGTCGTCGCCTGCGCTGGCCAGCAGGTCGGACGTGGGGCTGTAGGCCACCGACCACACCCGGCGCGCGTGCCCGGTGAGGGTGTGCAGCAGCTGCCCGGTCGCGGTCTCCCACACCCGCACGGTCATGTCGTCGCCGCCGGTCGCCAGGTGGCGGCCCGTGGCGTCGAAGGCCAGGCTCCACAGCCGGCCTTCGTGCTGGGTGAGCGTGTGCGCCAGGCGCGGCTGCCAGGGCTGGCCGGGCCGCAGCTCCCACACCAGCGCGCGGCCGTCGTTGCCGGCGCTGGCCAGGTAGCGGCCGTCGGGGGAGAAGGCCACGGAGTACACCCGGTCGGTGTGGCCCTCCAGCGTCGCCACCCGGCCGCCGGAGGAGACGTGCCACAGGCGGACGAGCTTGTCGTCGCAGCCGGTGGCCACGTAGTCGCCGAGGGGGCTGAAGGCGATCGAGCGCACCCGCCCCCGGTGGTCGACCAGGTCGACGGCCATGCGGCCGGTCGGCCGGTACCAGATCTTGACGCTGTCGTCGTCGTTGGCGGTGGCCAGCATGTTGCCGTCGGGGCTGAACGCCTCGGCCCACACGTGGTCGGTCTCGGCGTGCAGCTCGCGCTCGTAGTCGCCGGTGGTGGCGTTCCAGAAGTGCACGCCGCCGTCGTTGCTGGAGGTGGCCAGCACCGGGCCGGCGGGCGAGAACAGCGCGGAGATCAGCCGGTCGGCGGTGCCGGTGAACTCCCGCAGCCGCCGCCCGGTGCGCGGCTCCCACACCCGGACGACGCCGTCGTTGCCGCTGGTGGCCAGCATCGAGCCGTCGGCGCTGAAGCGCACCGACGAGATCCGCCGGCCGTGGCCGCGCAGCACCCGCTGGCACTGCCCGGAAATCGGGTCCCACAGGCGCACGGTGCCGTCGTTGCTGCTGGTGGCCAGCTGCTGGCCGTCGGGACGGAACGCGAACGGCCAGACCGAGCTGCGATGCCCGGTCAGCTCGACGCGCTTGCCGCCGCCCACGGGCTGCAGCCGGACCGTGCCGCCGGAGTCGCCGCTGGCCAGCGTGCGGCCGTCGGGGCTGAAGGTCACCTGGTAGACGGCCGCCGTATGGGTGGTGTGCACGCCGAGCGGCTCGCCCGACGCCTCCCACAGGCGCACGCTGCCGGACGTGTCGCCGCTGGCCAGCATCGAGCCGTCGGGGGAGAAGGTCAGGCAGTAGACGCTGCCGGTGTGGCCGGTCAGCTCGTGCCGGGGGGACCAGGTGGCGGTGTCCCAGAGCCGGATCGTGCCCGCCTCGTCGCCGGTGGCCAGCAGGGTGCCGTCGGGGCTGTGCACGGCCCGGTAGACGCTGCCGCGGTGGCCGTCGAGGGTCACGGCCGTCTGCCCGGCGCTCAGGTCCCAGACCCGGACGACGCCCGCGGAGTCGCCGGTCACCAGCTGCGAGCGGCCGAAGGAGGCGGTGTAGACCGGCGCCCGGTGGCCCGGGAGCTCGTGGACCAGCCGGCCGGTCGCGGTCTCCCACACCCGGACCACGCCGTCGCCGCCGCCGGCCGCCACCAGCTCGCCCGAGGCGCTGAGGCGTACCGGCCACACGCCGTCGGGATGGCCGGTCAGGGTGTGCAGGCGCCGGCCGGTGAGGGTGTCCCAGAGCTGGACCGTGCCGTCGCTCGCGCCGGTGGCTAGCAGGTCGCCGGCGAAGGTGACGGCGTAGACGCGGCCGCGGTGGCCCTGGAGGGTCCGGACCGGGGAGCCGCCCGCGCACAGCAGCACGCCGCCGTCCTCGTTGCCGATGGCGATGGTCGAGCCGTCGGGGCTGTAGGCGATGGGCTCGGGCAGGCGGGAGGTCTGGAAGTGGTAGCCGTACGGGACGCCGATGCCGGCCGGCGCGAACTCCACCTCCACCGGCTGGCCCGGCACCACCGCCGCGCCCGGCAGGTGCGGCAGCGTGCCGGTGACGTTGATCAGGGACGCCCGGTGCCAGCGGGCGCCCTCGACCGTGACGTCGCTCAGGTCGACCTGCGCCAGCCGCGCGCCCGACAGGTCGGCCCCGGTCAGGTCGGCGCCGGTCAGCCGGGCGCCGTCGAGCCGGGCGCCGGCCAGGCTCGCGTCGCGCAGGACGGCCCTGGACAGGTCCGTGCCGGCCAGGGTGGCCTCCGACAGGTCGGCGCCGGTCAGGTCGACCTCCTGCAGGTCGCGCGCCGACAGGTCCTCGCCCTTGAGGTTCGCGCCGCGCAGGTCGGCCTTGGCCGGGGTGCGCAGCCTGGCCGCGATCTTGACCGCGTTCGCCCTGGCCACGTCGTCGGCGGGCGGGTCGGCCACCCAGGCGCGCAACGCCCGTACGTCGGCCAGGTCGCACAGGAACTCGACGGTCAGCGCCGACAGCGGCCTGCGGGTCAGCGGGAGGGGGTTGTCGAGGTTCGCGGCGATGTGGCGGGCGATGAGCCATTCCATCACCGAGGCGTGGATGAACCCGAACATGCCCTCCTCGGTGCGCACGAGCAGGCTGCCCGAGCCCATCGCGTGCGCGGCGTGCGCGGGCGAGAGCTGGCCCGAGGCCAGGTCGCTCAGCGTCTCGCCGATCTCGGTCAGCTCGTCGACGCCGAGCAGCGTCTCGCCGCTGTCCCACAGGCGCAGCGCCAGCGCGGTCACCACCCGCCACAGCTCGCCGATCGACAACGCGCCGGGCGAGCCCGGGACGCGGGCCCGCCGTTCCTCGAAGGCCAGCCAGGTGCTGAGGATCTCCTCGTACAGCAGGGCCGGGCTGAGGGTGTGCTGGGCGCCGGCGACCGTGCGCAGGCGGTCGGCGTCGAGGTCGGCGATGAAGCTGAGCATGCGCGGGTTCTGGGCCAGCGCCAGCAGGTCTTTGATCTCGCCCATGAGCGACATGCGGGCGCCGGCCTCGTCGCCGTCGTCGAACCGGTTGGCCAGGTAGGAGCGGATCTGGTCGTGCGTGAAGTCCTCCACGCTGAGCACCCGCCGCTGCGGCAGCACGCCCACCATCTCGCCGAGCGAGGTCAGCACCTGGCTGTGCGACTTGAAGTGCTGCGTACGGCTGGCCACCACGATCTTGGCCTTGTCCTCGGCCGCGGCCAGCAGGGTGGCCAGGTGGTCGGCCGCCCGGTCGTAGGTCAGCCGGGTGACCAGCTCGTCGAACCCGTCGAACAGCAGCACGATGCGCCCCTGCCGGAGCAGGTAGCGGAACGCCTTGAGGTCGATGAACTCCTCGCCGTGCCCGGCCAGGTGCGCGGCGACCAGGGCGTCGACCGAGTGGGCCTTGTCCAGGGCGCGCAGCTCGATGAAGATCGGCGTCAGGTGCGGCAGCTCGGCGGGGATGCGCCTGGCCAGCTCGCGCAGCGCGAACGTCTTGCCGTGTCCGAAGTCGCCGAGCAGCAGCAGGAACCGGCCGTGGTCGGCGGCCAGCAGCCGCATCAGCTCGTCGGTGAGCCCCTGCCTGATCTGGCTGCCCGGCCGGTCGAGCTCGCGGTAGCGCTGGGGGACGTACAGGCCGGGCGGGTAGCGGCGGTCGCCGGTGAGCCGGGCGGTCTGCTCGGCGACATATCCCGACAGGTCGAGCAGGCCCTGGAACTCCAGGAAGCTGCGCACCCGCACGCCCTTGCGCATGAGGTCGTCGCGGAGCGCGCGGGAGGCCGGCGGACCCTGGTAGATCAGCTCGGCGGCCAGGTCGGCGGCGTGGGCGCGGCGGGCGAACCCGGTCGCGGCGGCCTCGGTCAGCTCGCCGACGTGCGCGCCGATCATGAGCTGCCGGACGAACCCGTCCTCGGGATGGGTGACCACCAGGTGGTCGGGGAAGCGCCGGATCTTGGCCCGCTCGTGCCGGGCCTCGCAGACCTCGGTGATGCGGTCGAGCAGCAGCTCGACGGGGCTCGGCTCGCGCTCCTCGGGCTGGGGGGCGGGCGGCGGGGTGCCGGGGGTCTCGCCGGTGAACGTGGCCCGCACCGCCCGCCAGCCGTGCCGGGCGCGTGCGGGCTTGCCGGTGTCGGGCGTCCAGGTGCGCATGCCGTCGGGGGAGATCTCGATCACCTGGTGGCGGCCGGAGCGCGGGGCCGCGACCGCGGCGAAGCCCGGCCGCGGCTCGGCGGCCGGGACGCCCGCGCCGGACCCGTGGAAGAGCAGGTTGAGCCGGTGGGTGAGCAGCCGGTCGAACGTGGGCGCGTCCCGCAACGCGGCGGGCGGATGGCCGATCGCGCCCAGCCGCAGCCAGGCGCTCTCCTCGTAGGGACGCAGCCGCTCGGCGAACCACGCGGCCTGCGCCTCGCCCAGCAGCGCGTACGCGTCACGCTCCAGATGGCTCATCGCCATCGTCGAGTTGAGCCCGGCCACGACCACCCGCAGGTCGGGCACCTCGAACAACGTCCAGGGCTGGCCACCGTCGAACACCCGGTCGTCGAGCCCCTGGTAGACCTCGCGGAACAGCCCGGCGAAGTGCCGCCACTTGGGCCAGTAGGGGGGCTGCGGGCTCACGTCGTCGGCCTCGCAGGTCATGAAGTACGCGCTGGCCGCGGCCTTGGTGACGTCGCGCGGGCCGGGCAGCAGCACCAGCCGGTGGGGCTCCAGCCCGATCAGCAGCCGCAGGTCCGTGACGAACTGCGTGGCCTGCGCGAACTGCCCGAGGCTCCCGGACTCGGTCAGGTCGCCGCTGACCACCATGAGGTCGGGACGCGGCATGCCCCGGTCGTACATGGCCGTCAGGTCGGCCCAGATGCGGGCCTGCATGTCCTCCGGCGTGAACGGCTCGCCGGGATCGGGCAGCGCCCGCCCGAACCTCGGCCCGCCGATGTGCAGGACGTTGACCGACTCGCGCCCGCGGTCGTCGCCGCCCGAGGGCGGGAACTTGGGGGCCGTCACCGGGGTGCGGCGGGCCCTGGCCAGGTCGGTCGTCGGGGGCAGCGTCGGGACGGCCGGAGGCGGCACGACCCGGCCGGAGGGGAAGGCGGGGGCGGCCGCCGGCTTGGCCCGCCCGGCCAGCGCCTCGCCGACCCGGCCCAGCAGCAGCGCCCTGGCCTGCCCGGAGTCGGTGACGCCGAGCAGATCGACCCAGGTGATCGTGGACAGCAGGCCCTCCAGCTGCACGTCCTCCAGCCGGATCGTGACGAGTTTGTTGGAGGGGTTGTCGGGGTCGGCGCGCATGGCCGCCTGCCACTCCATGCGCCCGTAGCGCGAGGTGAGGTAGTTGCGCGAGAGCACGGCCACGACGAGCTGCGCCTCGCTGACCCCGCGGTCCATGAAGTCGATGAAGTTGGTGCCGGGCACGAAGTCCCAGGCTTGGATCATGGTCCGGTAGCCGGCCGCCTCCAGCTCCCAGGCGATCCAGGTCGCCCAGGCGGTGTCGGCCGGGGAGTAGCTGACGAAGATCTCGGTCGGCCTGCCGTCACGTGCCATCTGCTCAGTATCCACCGAGGAATCGGTGATTTGCAGTCGGTGTGCGATCATCGTCGGGTGTGGCGGCGTCTGGCTGTGCTCGATCTGATCCGGATCGGGCTGCTTGCTCTCGGTCTGGTCTTCGTGGCGACCGGTCTGCTGCCGTGGCGCGACGCCGCGGAGAGCCTCGCTGACATCGGGCCACTGCTGGTCTTCCTGGTCGCCATCATCGTGCTGGCCGAGCTGACCAAGGAAGCGCAGGTCTTCGACGCCATCGCGGCCAGGATGGCGGTGCTGGGCCGCGGTAACTACACCGCACTTTTCTTTCTTTGTACGGCTTTCGCGTCATTTGTCACGATTTTTCTGAACCTTGACACGACCGCCGTCCTGCTCACCCCCGTCATGCTCGCCCTGGCGCCCCGGGCCCGCATCGCCGCCCTGCCGCTGGCGATGACCACCATCTGGCTGGCCAACACCGCGAGCCTGCTGCTGCCCGTCTCCAACCTGACCAACCTGCTCGCCATGGACAAGCTCGGCCTCGACGCCCAGGGCTTCGCCGCCCGCATGTGGGCCCCGCAGCTCGCCTCCATCGCGGTGACGATGGTGTTCCTGTGGGTGTTCTTCTGGCGCCGGGGCGAGCGCCGCGACCTGCGCTACACGCCGCCGGTGCTGGAGCCGGTGGCCGACCGCGTGCTGTTCGGCGCGGCCTCGGCCGGCTGCCTGCTGTTCATCGTCCTGCTGCTGCTCAAGGCGCACGTCGCCGTCGCCGCCACCGCCGCGGCCGTGCTGGTGGTGGCCGCCTTCCTGGTCCGCGACCGGGCCAAGCTGACCTGGAGCCTGCTGCCCTGGCAGCTCGTCGTCTTCGTGACCGGGCTGTTCCTGGTGGTGCCCACGCTCAGCGCCCACGGGCTCGACGCGCTGATGACGTGGATGATCGGCACGGAGGGCGACCCGTACCGGACGGCCGCGGTGGGCGCGGGCCTGTCCAACGCGATCAACAACCTGCCCGCCTACAAGGCCGTCGAGGCGGTGATCACGGCCGCCGACCAGGACCGCCTGCTGGCCCTGCTCGTGGGCACGAACGTGGGCACGGTGATCACCCCGTGGGCCTCGCTGGCCACGCTCCTGTGGTTCGAGTCGTGCCGCCGCCACGGCGTCGCGGTGCCGCTGCGCCGCTTCCTGCTCACCGGCGCCGGCCTGGCCGTCATCGGGCTGCTGGCCACGGTCTGGGCCCTGGTCACGTTCGGCTGAGCGCCGGGGGCGTCAGCCCGGCAGCAGCGACATCAGCCCGGGAAGCGCCCGCGGGTGAGCGGCCACGAAGCTGCGGTCCTCGGCCGTGCCGTCGATGCTCTCCTCGAACGGGCCGCCGTCGAGCGCCCTGATCTCGATCCCGGCCTCCTGGGCCAGCAGCGCGCCGGCCGGCAGATCGACCGCCTCGGCGCGGTAGCCGACGATGCCGTCGATGTCGCCGCGGGCCAGCATCGCCCACGACAGCAGCGGCGCCCACAGTTGCAGCACCCGCCGCGCGCCCACCTCCAGCGCCGCCTTCAACGCCAGCACGGTGGCGTCGCCCCTGCTCACGCCGTACCCCTGGGTCCAGGCCAGCAGCGGGCCGTGCGGGCTGGCCGTGTACGGCGGCGCCAGCCGCGCCCCCGTGGACGCCACGGCCCCGCGCCCCCGGATCGCCGACCAGGTCTGGGCCGTCACCGGGTCGTGCACCACGCCCAGCACGGGCCGCCCGGCCCGGCACAACGCCACCCCCACGACGTACGTGGGCAGCCCGATGGCCACGTTGTTGGTGCCGTCGAGCGGGTCGACCAGCCACGTCCACTCGCCGCCCGCCGCGCCGATCAGCCCGGACTCCTCGGCCACGATCGTGTGCGAGGGGAAGGCCGTCAGGATGCGCTCGACCAGCAGCTTCTCCGAGGCCAGGTCGAGATCGGTGACGACGTCGCCGGCGTCGCCCTTGGCCCGGATGCCGACGGCCCCACGCGTGCCCGCCGCGAGCAGCGCCCCGGCGGCCTGGGCGGCCTCGACGGCCACAGAGCGAGCGTGATCCAGGTCCATCGGGCACCCCTCAGGTCAGGTGGGCGGTGATCAGCCGGACGGCCAGCGCCGTCTCCTCGGCGTTCAGCGGTTCCCGGGGAACGTGGTGGCCGCCCGCCCCGAGCGGGCCGAGCGACAGGTCGCGGCTGCCGGGCCGGCCGCGCCCGAGCGCGATCGTGGCCGCCTCGCCGCCCTCCGGCACCACGCTGCTGTGGAAGCGGTCGGCCGGCAGGGTGTAGGTGTCGCCGGGGCCGAACAGCTCCACCAGCCCGGTCGCGTGCCGCACGGTGCGGCGGGTGGGCGAGATGCGGTCGCCGTCGGCACCGCTGACCACCTCGAACACCCGGTGCGTGGCGTCGGGCCCCGCGTCGGTGACCACCGCGTGCACGTTGCGCACCTGGCCGTAGAGCACGTGGCTGACCAGGTCCCAGCTGTGGCAGTGGATCTGCGAGGTGGTGCTCTCGGCGTGCTGGAGCGAGTCGGACCACAGATGGAGGCATACCCCCTCGCCGCCCTCACGCTCCAGCGGCAGGCAGACGAAGCCGAGCGGATGGCGTACGGCCCTGGGGCGCGCGGTTTCCCTCAGCACGCCGAGCGCCCACGACCTGGCCTGTCCGTCGCGGACCCGCTGGAAGACCGACCGGTAGCTCATGAGTCGCACTCACGTTCCGTCTCGTCGGAGGGCCGCAGGACGCGCCTCGCCGTAGGGATCGACGGCGCGCAAGGCCTTGCGCGCGATGTCCACGACGTCGCGGCCGTCGTAGGCCTTGGGGAGAGGCACCCCGATGCGACCGAACAGGTCCTGGACCTCCTCGATCGTGGGCTCGTCGCCGAGCGGCGCCTTCTTGTACATGTCCATCGGCACCCGCCGCGCCTGCTCGAAGCTGAGCCGCAGCTCGGTGTCGCAGTTCTCGTAGTAGAACGTGCCGGCCAGCGCGGTCATGGCGCGGTTGGGGTCCTCCACCGTCATGATCAGCCGGGTGGCCGACAGGTCCCAGCGGAACGTCGTCATCGACGACGACAGGCCGACCTCGATGTCGAGCAGGCCGTAACGCTGGCGGTACCAGAAGGCGGCCAGGATCGTCGCGTACGACTCCTTCCTGACCCGGTCGGTCGTCCACGTCTCGCCGGTCGCGTCGGGGGAGTCCGACAGGGAGCGCCGGTAGTGGGCGTACGTCTCGCACACCTCGACGTTGGACGGGTCGATCACCTCGACCCGCACCACGAGGTGCCGTTTGTCCCGGCGGGCGGCGGCCACGCACGAGGGCAGGGTGACCGCGCGCAGGTAGGTGCCGGTGCCGCCCTTGAAGCTCCACCGGGTGGTGTCCTTGCGCGCCTCGGCGTGCATCTGGGCGATCTCCTGCTTGCTGCCCAGCACCCTGACCAGTTGCAGCGCGTCGAGGGCCTTGCGGGTGCCGTGGACGAGCGTCTCGATCTCCTCCAGCCGCGACAGCCGGACGGGGAGCTGGGCCAGCGCGCCGGAGGTGATGGTCTCCTCGACCGGGGCCTGACGGGCGCGGTCGCGCAGCAGGGCGGTGGCCACCAGCGCCATGATCACCAGAGTCGCGGCGTTGACGAGCTGGGTCTGCACATCGGTCGGCACCACCGTGTCGGGCATGATGCCGAGCACGCCGATCACGATGGCCAGTAACAGCGCGATGGCGCCGTCGGCGTTCTGGGCCGCCCATGGGACGACCCGCTTCAGCGCCGCCATGAACCGTGCCATCGTTCGCCCGCCCGTCCGACGATCAGTCAATCCCCTAGGTCATCGTAACGACCGTCGGCATGCGACTTCCAGCGCACGGGAAGGAGGTATCTCCTACCCGGGAATGACATGACATCTCCCCCTGGCAGCTCAGGACCGGGACCTGACCAGGTTCGATACTGGAAGCGCACGGGGGTGGGGATGAAGGGGATCAGGATGTTCTCGGCGGCCGCGCTGGCGCTGGTGCTGGTGGCCGTGCTGGCGTGCCCGGCCCCGCCCGCGGCGGCGTGGGCGGAGGTCCACCGGCCGTCGTCGTCGGAGCGGTTCATGCAGGTCGTGGCCCATCCGGACGACGACCTGCTGTTCATGAGCCCCGACCTGTACGGCGCCGTCCAGTGGCACCGCCCGACGGTGACCGTCTACCTGACCGCGGGCGAGGGCCAGGCCGGCTGGGACGACGACCGCGACCCCGTCGCCTACACCCGCGACCGCGCGCGGGGCCTGCGGGCCGCGTACGCCTTCCTGGCCGGCGCGCCCGACGTCTGGCGGGTCACGACGATCACGGCGGGCGGCTTCCCCGTCCGTATGGAGGAGCTGGCCGACAGGCCGGCGGTCAGGCTCGCCTTCGTCGGACTGCCGGACGGCGGCGACCCGCGCGCCGACGGCGGCCGCGACGCGCTGACCAGGCTGTGGCAGGACCGCTCCTGCGTGCGCCGGTTCGGCGCCGGCCCCGAGCCGCGCTGCGTCGGCCGGCGGGACGTGGTCGGCGTGCTGCGCGCGCTCTACGCCCGCTTCCGGCCGACGGTGCTGCGCACGCTCGACCCCGAGCCGCCCACCGGCCGGGGGTTGTGCGACCACCCCGACCACGTCGCCTCGGCCCGCTTCGCGCTGGCCGCGGCGAGCGGGCTGGGGCTGCGGGCGGTCTCCTACCGGGGCTACCCGATGACCGGCTGGGCCCCCAACGTCGCGGGGGCGCTGCGCGAGCTCAAGCGCCAGGTCTTCGGCGTCTACCTGGGCCACGACTACCGCGTCGGGCACACCTGGCGCTACCGGGCCTGGACCGAGCGCATGTACCGGGTCCCCTGAGCCGGGCCGCCGCCCGGCTCGGGGGAGCGCCCGGCTAGAACCAGCCGCGGCGGCGGGCCATCTGCTCCAGGCCGTGCTGCAACGCCTGGTCGGCCGCGCCGGGGTGGTCGTCGTAGCGCACGGTGAAGCGGTTGTAGGTGTCGTGGCTGGAGGTCAGGAAGCCGCCGCGCTTGTCGGCCTCCAGGATGACGTCCATCTGCCGCGGCCCGGCGATGAACGTCAGCTCCAGCTCGTTGAAGTGCCGCCGCCACTGGCCGCCCGCGTAGTACTCGATCTCCTGGAAGAACGGCATCGTCGAGCCGTACAGCGTGCCGCGCTCCAGGTCGGCCTTCTTGAAGCCGAAGCCCAGCCGGTCGAGGGCGGCGATGACGTGCTCCTGGGCCGGCAGCGGGCTGACGAACAGCGGGTCGAGGTCGCCCTTGTCGATCGCGCCCGCCAGCGCCAGCTCTGTCTGGACGCCGAGCCGCATGCCGTGCAGCGGGTGGCCGCCGATCGCGCTGATCGGCGTCTCCCACGGCACCATGATCTCGAACGGCTGCTGGTGCTGGGCGCCCGAGGCGAGCTGGAACGTCCCGGCCACCTGCTGGCGCAGGAAGCTGTAGGTCGTCTTGTACTCGTTGTCGCCGCTCTCGACCTCCACCACGGCGGTCAGGTCGAGGTAGATGCCCTCGACCTTGTAGTCCGAGCCGCCGCCGCGGAAGTGCACGACGCCGCGCAGCGGCTCGCCGGGACGCACGGACGCGTCGGTCAGCACCGTGTCGACCTCGACGCCCGCGCCGAAGGCGGCCATCAACTTGCGGAACACCATGGGGTCTCTCCTATGCGGTGGGGGTCTGGCCGTTGCCGGCGGTGTGTCCCGTGCCCGAGATGCGGGGGAGCAGCTGGGCCAGGACGAGGGTGGACAGCGCCGAGTCGGCCTGGCCCTGCTGGGTCCGTACGACCAGCGGCTGGGGGGCGTTCTCGGCGAGCTTGGCGCCCACGTCCAGGCGCCGGCGGGCCAGCTCGTACTGCAGCACGGCCCGGTTGTCGCGGTAGGACTCGGCCAGCCTGCGCAGGGCCTTGGCCTCGTTCTCGGCGGCGGTCAGGTCGGCCCTGCCGCGCGCCTCGATCTCCCACGTCACGCGCTGGGCCTCGGTCTCCTGCTCCTCCAGCATGCGCGCCACGTTCTTGCGCGCGGTGTTGTGGGCGGCCTTGACCTCGACCACGCGGGCGTCGCGGGTCTTCTTGGAGCGCTCGATCTCCATGAGCAGCGTGTCGATGCGGCGCTTGCGGGTCAGCTCCCACTCGCGCTCGTAGGCCGACAGCTCCTTGGCGACCTTCTCCCGGGTGGCCAGGTGCTGCTGGTACTGGTCGGGGAGCTGGACGTCGGGGATGTTGGCGCCGGTGACGCGCACGCCGTACCGGCCGAGCTGGCGGTTGAGCGCCTCCTGCATGTCGCCGACGTCGGAGCCGCGCAGGTCGTAGGCGCGCTCGGTGTTGACCCGCCGGCTGCGCTGCCTGATCGCGTCCTGCACGGCGCTGGAGAGCACGAGGTCGAAGTTGCCCGCGCCGATCGTCCGGACGAACGCCACCGGGTCCACGATGCGGAACTTCAGGAAGAACTCGATCGACTTCAGCGGCACGTTCTCGGCCGTCGGGCAGGCCACGATCGGCGCCGAGTACGGGATCTCGGTGGAGGTGTCCACGACCGCGTCCACCCGGTCCCACGGCAGCCACAGATAGTGGCGGCCCGGCGGGAGCGTGCCGGTGATCGCCCCCCAGCGGCTGCGCACGCCGGTGGTGCCCTCCTCGATCTCGATGATCGCCTGGCGCCAGATCGTGACCAGCGCCACGACCAGGAAGAACAGCGCGGCCAGCGCGGCGGGCAGGGTGAGGTCGGTGAGCGCGGCCATCCCGGCGAAGTACAGGGCCAGCAGGACGAGCGCCATCCAGGCGAAGCCGCGCCGGTCCTTGGGGATCACCACCGGCACGAGCTGGCCCTGCTCGCCGCCGCGCAGCAGCTGGCGGATGTCGGACCAGGAGGCCAGCGACTCCTTGATCTTCGAGAACTCGCGGGTCATCGGACCTCACCCTCGCTCAGGCGGCCGGGCAGCAGGCGCTCGACCGTGCTTTCCAGGTCGTGGTCGGGCTCAGGCGTGGCCTGCGGCTCGCTCACGTCGGCGGCGGCCTTCTTCAGCAGGGCCGCGATCTCGTCCTCGCGGCTGCTGACGCGGGCGGCGATCTCGCCGAGCCGGCCGCGGATGGCGGCCATGTCCTCGGCGGAGAACAGCGCCGCGCCCTTGCCGCCCACGAGCTGCTGGGCCAGGGCCAGGAAGTCGATGTCGGTCTGCTCGCCCACCTGCACCACCTGCGGCAGCCGGGTGGCCACCGACTCCAGCTTGGTCAGCAGGTCCTGCTGGAAGCGGTAGTCGAGGATCTCGGGGGCCTCGGCGGCCGACAGCGCCCGGATGTCCAGGGCCTGGGCCTCCAGGAGCGCGGCGTTGGCGTTGGCCGTGGACTCGGCCTCGACCAGGCGCTGCCTGGCCTGCGCGGTGGCCTGGTGGCTGGCGCGTTCGAGCGCGGTGTCCATACGGGCCTGGTAGCCGGCGATCTCGGCCTGGATGGCGCTGAGCGTCTCCTGGAGCCCCGCCAGCTCCTTGACCAGGTCGCCCTCGTTCTGCTCCTTGCGGAGCTGGAGCTCGTACTCGTAGGTGTAGGCCTCCTTGGCCACCCGGACCATCTCGGGGGCGGCCAGGTCCATGCGGTACTCCTGGCTGGACGGCTCGGCGTGGGTGATGTTCACGTCGGTGAGCCGTACGGCGGGCAGGAACTGCTGGTTCAGGTTCTCCAGCATGCCGAGGGTGCTCTCGCCCACCAGGTCGTAGATGTCCTCGGCCCGCTGGGCGTAGATCAGCGAGCGGGTGACCTCGCTGATGGCGTTCTGCAGCTTGGACTGGAAGCCGCTGACCGAGCCGAGCACGAAGATGAACTCGGCCGGGTTCTCGATCCTGAACTGCAGGAACAGGTCGACGCTGGCCTTGACGCCCTGCTGGGTCGGCGCCTCCCTGATGGGGGCGTTGAACGGGTACTCGCGGGTGGTGTTGACGATGTAGCTGACCCGCTTCCACGGGTTGAACAGCGTCACCCGGCCCGGATCGGCGATGTGCACCAGCTTGCCGAACTTGGTGATCAGCGCCTTGCAGCCCTCGGGGACCATCACCACGCTCCTGCGCCACCACAGGAACGCGGCGGCCAGCACCAGCACCACCCAGTAGTGCGGGCCGAAGAAGATGTCCGACCCCGGCACGATGCCGCCGAGCGCGCCGATCAGGCCCAGGACCACCAGGACCGTCAGCGGGATGACCACCTTGGCCGTGCTGCCCTTGGGGATCACCACCGGCGAGATGACGTGCATGCCGTTCTCGGCGAAGCTGCGGTTGACGATCTCGCCGGCCTCGTTCAGCGAGGCGGACCTGGCCTCGATCAGCGTGCCGACGGAGGCGCCGCCGTCGCGGGCGGCGGCGAAGTCGTGCGGGTTGAGCGCGAAGCCGGGGGCCTGGCCGGTGAGCTGGCCGGCCTGGTCGGCGACCTGGCCGATCGCCTGGCTCATCGCCTGCCGTACGTCACCTCCTTGAGCGACCGCTTGGGCTATGCCCTGACCTGCCTGGATCAGTGCCTCTCGGGGTCGTGACATCGAACCTTCCTTTTCCGCTACAGGCGAATCCGACCGTATCGGGTATGACTTGCTGTTCGCTTGCAATGTGTCGTCATATGACTGTTACGTCCCATAGCAGGGGTGTTATGGATGGAGCAGGTCTGCTACCTGGAGGGTTGATGAGTGAGACCGTCCACAACCGCATCGCGTTGCTGCGGGCCGAGCGGGGGGTGAGCCGCAGGCAGCTCGCGCAGGCGCTGGGGGTGCACTACCAGACCGTGGGATACCTGGAGCGGGGCGAATACAGCCCGAGTCTTCACCTGGCGTTGCGCATGGCGCGGTACTTCGAGGTGCCGGTCGAGGTGGTGTTCTCCACCACGCCGTTCCCCCGGATCGGGCAGCCCACGGCCTGACGGTTTCTGTCGGTGGCGCCGCCTACAGTGGCAGCATGCGTCCGGTCACAGATTTGCAGCGGAAGGTGGCGCCTTTCGAGGTCGTCACCGAGATGACTCCATCCGGCGACCAGCCGACGGCCATCGCCGAGCTGGAGCGCCGCGTCCGGGCCGGGGAGAAGGACAGCGTCCTGCTCGGCGCCACGGGCACCGGCAAGACGGCCACGATCGCCTGGCTGATCGAGCGGCTGCAGCGGCCCGCGCTGGTCATGCAGCCCAACAAGACGCTCGCCGCCCAGTTCGCCAACGAGCTGCGCGAGATGCTGCCCAACAACGCGGTCGAATATTTCGTCTCCTATTACGACTACTACCAGCCCGAGGCGTACGTGCCGCAGAGCGACACGTACATCGAGAAGGACTCCTCGATCAACGACGAGGTCGAGCGGCTGCGCCACTCGGCCACCAACTCGCTGCTCACCCGCCGCGACACCATCGTGGTCGCCTCCGTCTCGTGCATCTACGGCCTGGGCACCCCGCAGGAGTACGTCGACCGCATGGCCAGGCTCCGCGTCGGCATGGAGGTCGACCGCGACCAGCTCCTGCGCCGCCTGGTCGACATGCAGTACACGCGCAACGACCTGGCCTTCACCCGGGGCACGTTCCGGGTGCGCGGCGACACGATCGAGATCATCCCGAAGTACGAAGAGCTGGCCGTGCGCATCGAGATGTTCGGCGACGAGATCGAGAAGCTCGCCACCATGCATCCGCTGACCGGCGAGGTCATCACGGAGGACGAAGAGCTCTACATCTTCCCCGCCTCCCACTACATCGCCGGCGAGGAGCGCATGGCGGCGGCCGTGGCCGGCATCGAGGCCGAGCTGGCCGCGCGCCTGTCGGAGCTGGAGCGGCAGGGCAAGCTGCTGGAGGCCCAGCGGCTGCGCATGCGCACCACCTACGACATCGAGATGATGCGCCAGATCGGCACCTGCTCCGGCATCGAGAACTACTCCCGTCACCTCGACGGCCGCGCCGCCGGCACCGCGCCCAACACGCTGCTCGACTACTTCCCCGAAGACTTCCTGCTGGTCCTCGACGAGTCCCACCAGACCGTGCCGCAGATCGGCGCGATGTACGAGGGCGACGCCTCGCGCAAGCGCACGCTGGTCGACCACGGGTTCCGGCTGCCGTCCGCGCTGGACAACCGGCCGCTGAAGTGGGAGGAGTTCCTGGAGCGCATCGGGCAGTCGGTCTACCTGTCGGCCACGCCCGGGCCGTACGAGCTGGGGCGGGTCAAGGGCGACGTCGTCGAGCAGGTCATCCGGCCCACCGGCCTGGTCGACCCCGAGATCGTCGTCAAGCCCACCAAGGGGCAGATCGACGACCTGGTCCACGAGATCCGCGAGCGCGCCGAGCGCGACGAGCGCGTCCTGGTCACCACGCTGACCAAGAAGATGTCCGAAGACTTGACCGACTATCTCCTGGAGCTCGGCATCCGGGTGCGCTACCTGCACAGCGAGGTCGACACGCTGCGCCGCATCGAGCTGCTGCGCGAGCTGCGCATCGGCGAGTTCGACGTGCTGGTCGGCATCAACCTGCTGCGTGAGGGCCTCGACCTGCCCGAGGTGTCGCTGGTGGCCATCCTCGACGCCGACAAGGAGGGCTTCCTGCGCTCGGAGACCTCCCTGATCCAGACCATCGGCCGCGCCGCCCGTAACGTGTCCGGCCAGGTCCACATGTACGCCGACAAGGTCACGCCGTCGATGGAGCGGGCCATCGACGAGACCAACCGGCGCCGGGCCAAGCAGATGGCCTACAACGAGGCCAACGGCATCGACCCGCAGCCGCTGCGCAAGAAGATCGCCGACATCCTCGACTCCCTCCAGCGCGAGGACGCCGACACCGACAAGCTGCTCGGCGGCGGCCGTCAGCAGTCGCGCGGCAAGGCCCCGGTGCCCGGCTTCGCCGCCCGCCAGGCGGGCCAGCACGCCAAGGCCATCGCGGGCGAGATGCCGCGGGCGCAGATGGAGTCGCTGATCGAGTCGCTGACCGAGCAGATGCACCAGTCGGCCGCCGACCTTCAGTTCGAGGTGGCCGCGCGGCTGCGCGACGAGATCAAGGAGCTCAAGCGCGAGCTGCGCGACATGCGCGAAGCAGGCGTCAAATAGGGGCCGGCGACATGCGCGAAGCGGGCGTCCAGTAGTGGCCGACAGCGTGGGCGAAACGGGCGTCCAGTAGGGGCCGGCGGGTCGGCGGCGGGTCCCCGCGTGGCGAGCCCTTGCCGGCCCCGGCCGTGGTCCAGGGTTCTGACCTGCGGGAATGAAGGCGGGTTCCTGGGGCAGCGGTCCAGGTATGAACAAGTCGATCATCGGGGCTCTGGTCGGTGCGGCACTGCTCGCCGCCGGCTGCGGCGCCGTACGGGAAGTCGGCCAGTTCGCCGTCGAACCGACGCCGGGCCCCACCATGGGAAGCCCGACTCCGACGATGGAAAGCCCGCCCGAAACGGGGACCATGTCCCCCTCGCCGGGCGCCACGTCCATGAAGCCAGGAGCCGGAGAGCTCAAGGACGCCGCCAAGGTCGCGATGGCCGCGGTGCCCGGATCCAAGGTCGTCTCCGTCGAGAGCGAGGAGAACGGCATGCTCTGGGAGGTCAAGGTCGTCGGCTCCGACGGCACGGAACACCAGGTCGACGTACAGTCCGGCAAGGTCGTCAAGGGGCCGACGGCCGAGCAGATGGACGAGCAGGAGAAGGCCAAGATGCACACCCGCATCACCGAGGCCAAGCTCGACTACGCCCAGGCCGCCGACAAGGTCGCCGCGGCCGTACCGGAGGGACACGTCGCCAAGCTGAAGCTCGACACCGAGAACGGCAAGACCGTCTGGCAGTCGGACGTGATGACCCCGGACGGGACCAAGCACGAGGTGATGGTCGACGCCGCCACCGGCGAGGTCACCAAGAAGAACGAAACCAGCTGACCCACGGGGGAGCAGGCCACCTCCGGCCATCGGCGGAGGTGGCCGTCCCGGGCCGCAAGGGGGTGCCGCACGGCGCTGGACGCCTGCCGAGGAGGCGGAGCCGGGAGGGGTGCTCTACGGGCTGTAGAGTAAGGTCTTGATCGTGTTTGCGGCCGCCACCCGCGGCGGTTCGCCGAGCAGCAGAGAGACCTCTTCCCCCATGACCACTCCCTTCCAGTGGCTCGCCGCCCGGGTCGCCTTCGAACGAGCCGCCCTGCGACGGGCCGCGGGCGCGGCGCTGGCCACCAGCCTGATGATCATCGTGACTGGCGGAGTCGTCCGCCTGACCGGGTCCGGGCTGGGCTGTGACGGGTGGCCGCGCTGCTCGGAGGCCGGCTTCGCGGCCACGCCCGAGCTCGGCGTCCACGGCGCGATCGAGTTCACCAACCGGGTGTTGTCCGGGGTCGTGTGCGTCGCCGTCGGCTGGCTCATCGTCGTGGCCCGGCTGCAGCGCCGTCCGGTGCCCGAGCTGACCCGGTGGGGGTGGGTGCAGTTCTGGATCGTCATGCTGAACGCGGTCGTCGGCGGCCTCACCGTGTGGGCGCGGCTGAGCCCGTACCTCGTCGCCGCGCACTTCCTGGCCGCCGTGCTGTTCCTGACCGCCACCACGGTCGTCTGGCACAAGGCCCGCCTGCTCGACCGGCCCGCGCGGCCACTCTCCGTGCCGGTGGGCCGCCTTCCGGCGGCGCTGGTGGCGTCCGTGGCGGTGCTGGTCGCGGCCGGCACGATCGTCACCGGCACCGGGCCGCACGCGGGTGACTCCTCCGACGTGCCGCGCATGCCGTTCAACTGGACGGCGATGGTCTGGCTGCACGGGGTCGCCGCCGCGCTCAGCCTCGGCCTGGCCGTCGCCCTGTGGCTCAGGACCCGGCGCGAGCCGGGCTCGGCGGCCCACCAGCGCACCACGTTGTTCCTCGCCGTGCTGTTCGGCCAGGGGCTCGTCGGCCTGACGCAGATCGTGACGGACCTGCCCGAGGTCGTCGTCCTCGCCCACCTGCTGGGCTCGGCGACGGTGTGGGTGGGCGCGGTTCGCGTCCTCCTCGACACCCGGCTCCCGGCGGTGGCAGGGGAGGAACGGCCCCTGCCCGCCCCCGCCCGCACTTAGCCGATCCGCGCGGACGGGCCCGGCGCTCCGGCGGCCGGGCCGCGCGCGTTCCGCCGGTCACGTCCGGCCGGACTCCTTGCGGAGCAGGTCGGCGAGCGCCTCGGGGTCCGCGGCGGCCACGCCCTTGGCGGCGAACCAGGTGGCCACGTTGCGGGCGTCCCGTTCCAGGTACGACGGGCCCGCGGGATGGGCGACCACGTCGACGATCTGCGGCAGGTCGATGATCACCAGCCGCCCCTGGTGCACCAGCAGGTTGTACGGCGACAGGTCCCCGTGCGCCAGCCCTTCCGCGGCCAGCGTCACCATGGCCGCCACGAGCTGCTCCCACAGGTCGTCGAGGCCGTCGGAGACCTGGGCCAGGCGCGGGGCGGCGTACCCGTCGGGGGTGCCGACGAACTCCTCCAGGATCTCCGTCCCCACGATCTGCACCGGGTACGGCACCGGCACCCCCAGCTCCCACAGCCGGCAGAGCGCCGTGAACTCGGCCACCGCCCACTGCGCGGCGATCACCTGCTTGCCGAAGGCGGTGCGGTTGGCCATCGCCCGGTTCATCCGGCTCTCGCGGGCCCTGCGGCCCTCCAGGTAACCGGAGTCCCGGTGGAACAGGCGATGCTCGGAGGAGCGGTAACGTTTGGCCGCCAGCAGGCAGACCCGGTCGGTGCCCGGCACGCCCCGCGAGATCAGGTGGACGTCGGCCTCCTTGCCGGTCTTGAGCAGGCCGAGCTCGGTGTCGACGGCGGCCAGCTCGGTGACCAGCCAGCCGGGGTGCGGCTTCGGCCCCTTCTCGGTGGGCGTGCTCTGGTCCCAGGTGGACCAGCGGTCGCCCTCGGGCGGCCCGTCATCGGTCTCGGGGGCGCTTTCGAGCCATTCGATGTCGTCGGCGTCGAGCGCGAACTTGCCACGGCGGCGGTGTTGCGAGTGCTTGGGCACGGTGAGATGTCTCCAGTTTCGAGGCCCCACCGGCTCGCCGGACGGATCAGGTCAGCGGACACCTGGTGGGAAGGTCTGAGGTCGCGGAAAACGGCACGCGGGCAACGGTCGTCACGGTCTCAGCCTCCCTTCGTCTCGCTGCGATCGACGCGGACGAGTATGCCGGGTCCGGCACGGCACTCGCAATCGATTAAACGGCGGCCCGATAACCGGGTGCGCCGCGACCTGCCCGGCTTGTACGGTTCGGCCATGCGGCGATGTGAGGTGTGCGGACATCAGGAACCCGCCGGCGCGCCGGACTGCGACCGCTGCGCCGGGCTGGTGGACGAACTGGTCGAGGAGGGCTGGCGTGCCTTCCTGCTGGCGGAGTTCGGCACCGTGGCCCCGCCGGACGAGCAGCTCATCGCCCGCATGGTGGTCGACGAGCCCGACAAGCACCCCTGGCGGGTCGTGGACGCCGCCTACGACCGCCTGACGTGCCCAGAGTGCGGCGGCCGATTGAGCCGCGGCCCGGCCGGATGCGCCTCCTGCGACCTCGCGAACGGCTTCCGCTACTCGGCCGTCGAGATCGACCGCCCCGGCGTGCCGCCCGGCAACGAGCACGCGTTGCGGGTCAACGTGGCCGTGACGCGCCGCCCGTACGGGATCGCGGCCACGGAGGTGCTGGTGCGCCGGCTCTCGCTGCCCGTGCTGATCGAAGGCCGCCTGCCCACGACGGCCCAGGCCCAGGCCACCAAGGCCCTGGTCCGCAAGGGCGCCACGGAACAGGAACTGGCCGCCATGATCTACGCGGACTGGAACAGCTGAGCGCGACTCGCGCCCGGCCGAAAGGCTCGGCGAAATGCCGTGGCCGGAAACCTGGAACGCCCCCACCGTGAACCACCGCGCCCACCGTGAACCACCGCGCCCGCCGTGAACCACCGCGCCCGCCGTGAACCACCGCGCCCGCCGTGAACCACCGCGCCCGCCGTGAACCACCGCGCCCGCCGTGAACCGTCGCGTCCGCTTGCTGTGGCTGGGGCCTGTAGCCGCGCTGTCCGCTCGCCGGGGTCGGAACCGGTGGGCCGTGTCACTTCTGGTCGGCGGCGGGGCGGGCGGCGGAGTCGCGGGCGAGGGCGACGATCCGCTCCAGGGCCGCCGCATGCCGCTGGAAGGCCGACCTCCCCTGCGGGGTGAGCTGCACGTACGTCCGCCGCGCCCGCTTGTCCTGGTCCTTGCGGACGACCACATACCCGGCGGCGGCCAGCGCGGAGACCTGTTTGGACAGCGCCGAGTCGCTGGTGCCGACCGAGTCCCTGAGGAAGCCGAAGTCCACCCATTCGGCTGGCGCCAGCAGCGCCACGATGGACAGACGCGCCGGGACGTGCAGGAACTCGTCGAAGAGCGGATCCATCAGGCGACCCCGCCGTCCTGCCGCACGATCGACTGCATGACCAGGCGGTTGACGGGCGTGGCCGCGACGTACACCAGGGCCGCCACCACCGCGCCCGCGACCGCCTGCGACAGCAGCCCGTGCGGCGGCAGGTCGAACAGCGCGAAAGAGGCGATCCGGCCGATGCCGAAGCCCACCATGACGCAGGCCAGCAGCACGCCGTGGAACAGGGCCTCCCGGCCGGTGGCCTTCCGCCGGACCGAGGCCCGGTGCTCGCAGACGATCCCCACGCCCGCGTACACGACCACCCCGAGCGCCGCGCCGAGGTAGTACCACGGGCTCGGCAGGTCCAAGGCCGCGAGCATGACGAAGAGGCCGAGCGCGGAGACGAGCACGCGGGGGAGCGCGAAGCTCTGGCGGACGATCTGCTGCCGGGTCCTGGCCTGGAGGCGGTGGATGTCGTCGAGCGAAGTCTGGGCGTCGTGCTGGTTCATGGGCCTTCTCCGGGGATCGGCTACTGCTTTCCTGTAAGGAAAGTAGCATCTGTTTTCCTCTTGGGAAAGTCGTCGGCGGCCGAACGGCCCGGTGCCGGAGGTGAGGCATGTCTCTTTGATCTCCGGTGCCGGTGGAACTAGGGTCGCTGCATGGTCAAGGCCAGAGGTGACAAACCGTGATCGGCCGCGCAAAGCTCGCCCTCGGGCGGCCGCTCGGCCGTGAGGGCCAGGGAATGGTTTACGAGGAGCTCAGCGGCAGGATCAACGGCCGGCCGGGCGTCGCGTACAAGGAGATCGACTACGACGTCCGACCGGGCCTCGACGTCGCCGTCCTCACCGCGATGACGCAGCTGGCCGGCCGTCTCTCCCCCGCGGACGTCGCCTGGTTGGAGGAGCGCGCGGCCTGGCCCGCCGAACTGGTGGAGGAGAACGGCGCCGTCGTCGGCTTCCTGATGCGCACCGTGCCTCAGCGGTTCTTCCGCGAGACGCCCGGCCCGTCCGGCGCCGTACGCCGGCTCGCGACCCTAGATCGCCTGTTCGGCCAGGAGGACGTCACCGACCGCGACCGCCTGCTGATCCTGGCCGATCTCGCCGACACGCTCGCCCGCCTGCACGCGGCGGGCGTCGTCGTCGGCGACCTGTCCCCTGAGAACGTGCTGTTCACGACAGAGCCGCCGCCGGGATGTTTCCTCATCGGCTGCGACGCGATGGGGCTGGGCGGAGCGCGGGCGTTGCCGCCCGTGGAGACGCCGCCCGACCGGCGGATCCCCGCCGGGGAGCAGCCGGGGACGCCGCAGGGTGACGCCTACCGGTTCGCGCTGCTGGCCATCCGCGTCTTCGCCCGTGACCCGTCCACCACCGACGTGTCCGCGTTGGCCGCCGTCCATCCCGGCCTGGCGGAGTTCGCCACGACCGCGCTCGACCAGCCCCCGTTCAGCCGTCCCATGCCCGCGCAGTGGGCCGCGCGATTACGTGAGGCCGCCCAGCCGGAGCCGGTCTCGCCGCCTGCCCGGCAGGCCGAGGCGGCTTCGGGTGCCGGACGGTCGAAAATGGTCGGCATCGGGGCCGCGGTGGTGGCCGTCGTGCTGGTGGTGCTCGCGGTGGTCGCGAAAAACGTGATCAAGAACAACGTACGCGAGGCCCTGACCGGCTCGTCGGAGGCCACGACCGAGCCCGCCGAGACGTCGTCGTCGTTCCCCACGCCCACCGACTTCCCCACCCAGACGCCACCCACCTCGGCCCCGACCGTGGCCCCGACCGTGGCCCCGACCTCGGCGGCGAGTCAGCCGGCGGCCGCCTTCGAGGTCGGCGACTGCCTGTCCGGCCTGCCGGACGCGCCTGTGGTCGACAGTTGCAAGCAGGGCGCGCCCTATCGGGTGGCCGCCATCACCACTCCCTCCGGACTCTGCGACGGCGAGACCAACCACCGCTACCTCGTCCACGACGACGTGCTCTACTGCCTGGCCTACCAGTTCGGGCGGAACTACTGCTACAAGTGGTCGAAGAACGACGAGTACGTGGACTTCGCCCGGAAGTGCCGAGCGCCGAAGACGTTCACCGTGCGGCGCGTTCTGCGGGGGAACGCCGACAAGGACGCCACCGCCTGCGATGGCGTGACCAGACATTCCTGGACGTGGCCCGTCCCCGCGCTGACCATCTGCGTCGACAAGTACTGAGCGGCCGGCCGGACACCGATGATTTCCGGGCGGCTCCGGCGTCGTACGTGTCACCGGACGACCCGCGACCACGGAGATGCGATCATGCGGAAGCTCATAGCGACGGTCTTCAACTACTCCCTCGACGGCCTGCTCGCCGACGAGGGCACCGACTTCTGGAAGTTCTGCTTCGACCTGCCCGAGAACAACCGGCCCGACTCCCCGGCCTACCTCGACTTCCTGCGGAGCGCGCACGCGCACGTCATGGGCCGCAACGCCTACGAGGGCATCGCCAAGGGCATGACGACCGCCACCGACCACCCGTTCGCCGACATCCTGACCGCCGGGCGCAAGGTCGTCTTCTCCCGGACCATGAAGACGGCCGACTGGGCCAACACCACCGTCGCCGACGGCGACCCGGCGGAGGAGATCGACGAACTCCGGCTGGACGGCGACGGCCACATCCTGGTCTGGGGCGGTGTCGGCCTCTGGCGGTCGCTCATGCGGCTCGACCTGATCGACGAGTTCCGGCTGAGCGTGTTCCCCTACGTCGCGGGCGAGGGCACCCGGCTGTTCGACGGCTTCCCCAAGTCCTACCGGCTCGACCTGGTCTCCAGCTTCGCCTCCGACAGCGGCATCATGGAACTCCAGTACCGCAGGCACCGCTGACCCCGGCCGCGGCCGGTCCGCGCCGCCGAGGGGCCCCAGGACCGCCTGGGCCCGTCATGGCCACGCCCGGAGCTAGGCGGGCGGCCATTCCAGGCCCAGGTCGATGTCCACGTCGAACCCGACGTCGAGGCGCAGCCGCCCGCGATGGACGCCGGCGGACACGTAGGCCCCGGCGTCGCGGTCGAGGTGGAAGGCGTGCACCACCGGTTGGTCGTCTTCGCACTCCACGCGCCAGTAGTGCTCGATGCCCGCCCCGGCGTACCTGATCGGCCTGGTACGGCGATCCCGCTCCCGGGACGCCGCCGGGACCACCTCGCAGACGAGGTGCACCTGATCAGGACGGAACGACGTGGTGGCCGGGCCGATCGCCGGCCTGCGGGCCACCAGGACGTCCGGCGCGAGCAGCAGGCGCGGCCCGAGGGCCACGGTCATCGAGCGGATCACCGCCAGGTGCGCGGGCGGCCTGAGCGACCGCTCGAACAGCCGGGTCGCGAACATGCGGAAGGCGCTCTGCGGCGGCCGCGTCGCGAGCACGCCGTCGATCAGCTCGGCGTGCCGGGGAGCGTCCGGCGGGAGCGCGTCGAGCGGGCCGGCGGCGGTGAAGGGGCGCGACCAGGCGGGCAGGGCTGGGGACATCGGGCGGGCACCTTCCGGACGAGCGCTCGGCGCGCTCATGGTGCCACGTCAGGCGGACCTCAGGAGTGGTCTTTGCGCTGCTCCATCGAGCGGCGGTAGAGCTCGTCGATCTGGTCCAGCGGGTCCGGGGGACGGCGGCGGGCCTCGATCTCCAGCTCCGTGCGCGAGTACAGCTCGTCGATGCCGGAGGACGCGTGGTGCATCTGGTCGCCCAGGAGGTCGGCGCGGATGCGGGCGCACATGGCGGTCAGCTTGGCCTGGTGCTCGCGCAGCCGGTCGAGGGCGGCGTGGTCGACGTACGGCGAGAGGCGGCGCTGCTGGGCGTACGTGGCGAGCTGGCCGTCGTGCACGTCGGCCTGGGCCGACAGGTCGGCCAGCAGCCGGGGCAGGTCGCCGAGGCCCCAGCCGCGCTGCTGGGCCTGTTCGACGGCCTGTCGGGTGAGGGTCACCTCGCGGCGCAGGTCGAGGCGGAGGCGTTCGACCTCGGCCGCGTCGCCGGTGCCCATGGCGTTGACGTGCGTGGTCAGCCGGGTGGTGGCCTGCCGGGCCTTCTTGGCCGCCTTCTTGCCCACCTTGACCAGCAGATAGACGCCCACGCCGGTCAGCAGCAGGAGAAACGCCAGGATGGCCAGCACGATGACAAGGAACTCGCTGATCTCCGCCACCTCCCGTTGGGTTGTTGCCTAGAAGGATAGTTCGACCCCCAAGGGGTTCAACGCGTGACGGGGATCCCGGGTTCCGGCGACCGTGCCGAGCAAGCTCTTGATCGGGGACGTGGGCGCGTGTTTCAGTGCACATGTTCGGTCGTCTCGGATGAGGGGTGCGCGTGCTCGACGGCAAGGTGGTGATCATCACGGGCGCCGCCCGGGGCATGGGCGCGGCAACGGCGCGCCGGTGCGCGGCGGCCGGGGCGCGGGTCGTGCTCACCGACGTGCTCACCGAGGAGGGGACGGCCACCGCCAAGGACGTCGGAGGCACGTTCGTCCCGCACGACGTGACGGACCCAGAGCAGTGGACGGCCGTGGTGTCCGCGACCGTCGAGGCGCACGGGCGGCTCGACGGGCTGGTGAACAACGCCGGGATCGTCACCGTGCGGACCATCGAGCAGCAGACCCTGGCGGAGTTCGAGCGGGTGCTCCAGGTGAACCTGGTCGGCGTGTTCCTCGGGCTGAAGGCCGTGGCCGGGGCCATGCGGGCGTCCGGCGGCGGGGCCGTGGTGAACCTCTCGTCGGTCGCGGGGCTGACCGCCCTGCCCGGCACGGGCGGGTACGGCGCGTCGAAGTGGGGCGTACGCGGGCTGACCAAGATCGCGGCGCTGGAGTTCGGGCGGGACCGCATCAGGGTGAACTCGGTGCATCCCGGGATGATCGTCACTCCGATGACGGCCTCGCTGGGCGCGGTCTCGGGCGAGGGCACGTTCCCGCTGGCCGCCGCCGGGCGATGGGGTGAGCCCGAGGAGGTCGCCGAGGCCATCGCGTTCCTGCTGTCCGACGCGGCCTCGTACGTCACGGGCGCGGAGCTGGCGATCGACGGCGGCTGGACGGCGGGGGAGACGGCCCTGCTCGGCTCCGTCCCGCGCGAGGCCGCTCCCGTCGCGGAGGAGGGGGCCGGAGATGGCCGTTGACGAGCCGACCCGCGCGGTCATCGACCTGATGAGCGAATTCTTCCCCAAGGGCGAGGGCCCCTGGGACCCGGTGGCGGCGCGCCGCGTGCTGGCCTCGGTCCCGAGCCCGGAGCCGATGCCCGTGGGCCGGGTGGAGGACCGCGACGCGGCGGGCGTCCCCGTGCGGGTCTACTGGCCACCTGAGGGCGCCGAGGGGCGGCCGCTCGTCGTGTACTTCCACGGCGGCGGCTTCACCCTGGGGTCGCTGGACAGCCACGACGGCGTCTGCCGGCAGATCTGCGCCGGGTCCGGGGCGGTGGTGGTCGCCGCCGACTACCGGCTCGCGCCCGAGCACCCCTATCCGGCCGCCGTCGAGGACGCCTACGCCGTCACCCGGTGGGCCCACGAGCACGCGACCGGGCTCGGCGCCGACCCGGGGGCGCTGGTGGTGGCGGGCGACAGCGCGGGCGGCAACCTCGCCACCGTCACCTGCCTGCGGGCGCGCGAGGAGGGCGGGCCGCCGATCGTGCTGCAGGTGCTGGTCTATCCCGCGACGGACGGCGTCCGTCACTGGCCCTCGTACGACCAGAACGGCGAGGGATATTTCCTGACGACGGCGCACATGCGGTGGTTCTGGGACTGCTACCAGCCCGACCGGGAGCGGCGCGGGGAGCCGTACAGCTCCCCGCTGGGCGCGGACGTGAGCGGCCTGCCGCCGGCCCTGGTGATCACGGCCGGGCACGACCCGCTGCGCGACGAGGGCGAGGCGTACGCCCGCCACCTGCGCCACTCCGGGGTCGAGGCGGAGTGCGTCCGGTACGAGGGCCTGTTCCACGGCTTCTTCGGCACGGGCGCGATCCTGCCCGCCGCCGCCGACGCCACGGACCGGGTGTGCGCCGCCATCCGCGCCGTCAAATAAGGGGATTTTTCATGCCGTACGCCGAAATTTCGGCAACCATCAGCCTCTTCTACACCGACGACGGCGTCGGCGAGCCGCCGCTGCTGCTCGTGCACGGCTGGGGCGCCGACTCCCACCAGTGGTCCTGGCACATCGACGCCTTGGCCGCCCGCCACCGCGTCATCGCCGTGGACCTGCGTGGCCACGGCTACTCCTCGGTCCCGGAGACCGGCAACACCCCGCAGGCGATGGCTAAGGACCTGAACACGCTGCTCGACCGCCTGGACGTCCCCGAGGTGGTCGCGGTCGGCCACTCCATGGGCGGCCAGGTCGTCTCGATCCTCGCGGTCGAGCATCCGGGCCGCGTACGGGCGCTGGTCACCCTCGACCCCGGCTACGGCATGGGCCAGGACCTCGCCGCGGGCTTCCCCGGCATGATCGCGGGCCTGCGCGGCGCGCACCCGCACGCCGTCGCCGAGGAGATCGACCGGTGGTGCACCACCTCCGCGACGCCCGCCGTCATCCGGCGCTGGCACAAACGCCGCCTGTACGGCATGCCCCCGCACGTGCTGGCCGAGGCTTTCGAGGCCATGTTCACCGCCCCCGGGGCCATCGGCGTGCGGCCGGTCAGCGACGAGTACCTGGCCCGCCGGCGCTGCCCGGTGTTGTCGATCTGGGCCGACCCCGGACGCGCGGCCTGGGAGTCCGGTCTGCTCAAGCATCCGGACTCGAAGGTCGTGTGCTGGGAGGGCTCGGGCCACCGGCTGCACGAGGAGCGCCCGGCGGAGTTCGTCCGCGTGCTGGAGGGCTGGCTCAGGGCGCGTTGACCGGCGTTGACCGGCGTTGACCGGCGTTGACCGGCGTTGACCGGCGTTGACCGGCGTTGACCGGCATGGTGAAGGGCCCGGCAGCGCGGACGCTGCTGCCGGGCCCTTCGTGTGAGCGCGCCACGGGGGTTGGGGGCCATGGCGCTCACACGTCTATGCGGGCAGCTCCACCCGGACGATCTCGCCCTTGCCGGGGGTGAAGCCCTTGTTCGACACGTAGACCGAACCGTCGCCGGCGACCGCCATGCCCAGCGGCACGGTCAGCGTGCCCGGCTTGAGCAGCTCGGTGCGCGTGCCGTCGGCCTCGATGCGGTAGAGCGACGTACGGGGCTGGTGGTCGGCGGGCACCGGGCCGACCGAGCCGAGCACGAGCAGGCGGCCCGAGGCGTCGAAGGCGACGTCGACCGCGGTGGTGAAGCCCTTGACGGCGGTCTCGGCCTTCTTCCCGGCCAGCCTGAACACCCTGGCCACGCCCTCGGGCTGCGGGAACCCGGCGTGCTCGGCCACGTAGTAGGAGCCGTCGGGGGCGGCCGCGATGCCCATCGGCACCGACTGCATCGGCACCTTGCTGCCCTTGGGCAGCTTGAGCATGGCCGGGGCCGCGACCTTGCGCGCGTGGAACACCGCCCGCAGCGTCACCTTGCCCGACGCGCTGACCTGGAGCACGTCGTTGCCGCCCACGTCCGTGACCAGCGCGCCGCCCTGCGGGGTCGGCACGACCGCGAACGGGTACGAGTCGATCGCGCTGCCCTTGTCCTTCTTGTCGGGGTTGTGGTTGACCTCGAACGCCAGCAGGTCGCCCATGACGGACGACTTCCCGTCCTTGATCTTCAGCAGCGTGCCGAGGGTGCGGCCCTTGGGGCCGAGGTCGGCCCGCAGTTTGCCGTTGCCGCCCAGGCCGACGGGCACCAGCATGGAGCCGTCCGCGGCGAAGGCGACGTCGTGCGGGCCGGTGCCCATCCCGTCGGAGCCGGCCGAGGGCAGGTCCTTGACCACGGTGGTCAGCGTGCCGTCGGCCAGCTTGGAGATCTTCCCGGTGAGGCCGAGGCACACCTTGCTCGCCTCGCCGCCCGGCTCGGCGGGCACGGTCGCGCACTTGATCTTCCCGCCGGAACCGGACTCGGCGACGTACAGGGCGCCGTCGGGGCCGAAGGTCAGGCCGCGCGGGCCGTCGAGCTTGGCGGCGACGACCGTGACGCTCGCCTGCGCGGACGCCGACGCCGGGACGGGCGCGACCGACGCGGCCAGGCCGAGAGCAGCGACTCCCCCCGTGATGATGACTCGCTTCATGAGGGAACACCGTAGAAGCGCCGGAGGGGGCGGCGAATCAGCCCGCAGGGGGAGGCGTACTCAGCCTGCGGGTGGATTCCTCCTGATCCTGCGCCGGGCGCGCAGCCGGCGTACCCGCCGGAAGGTCCACCACGCGAGCACGACGAACAGCAGCAGCGCGACGATCACCAGCACCGGCAGGAACACCGCGATCAGGCTCATGCCGAGCGAGCCGGCGTCCTCGGCGGTGCTCACCACGGGCGCGCCCACCCCCGCCGTGCCCGCGTTGATCACCGGACGGGCCGTCGCCTTCAGCGTGTGGACGGCCAGCGCCATCACGATGCCCAGCAGCCAGCCGGCCCACGGGTTCCCGGTCATCCAGGTCGAGTGGTCGAGCTCGGCGGCGGCGTTGGTGGCGGAGAAGACCACGCCGCCCGCGGCCGGGCGCACCACGGTCTGGATGGCGTCGTTGACGGTGTCGACGGCCGGCACCTTGTCGAGCACCATCTCGGCGAGCAGCAGCACCGCGATGATCGCCAGCACGCCCCAGTTCGACAGCCAGGCGTAGCCGTCGGGCAGCTTCACCTTGTCGGTGAGGTTGGCCAGCACGCCCACGACCAGGAGCGGGATGTAGGCGTTAAGGCCGGCGGCGGTGGAGAGGCCGAGACCGGTCAGCGCGGCGAACATCCCCCTAGTCTGCCCCCGCCGCGGCCTCCATCACGCGGGCCAGGCCCGGCCGGGTGAACTCGGCCGCCGCACGCTCGTACTTCTCCATGCCCCAGGACCAGAAGTCGAAGTCGATCGTGTCGTTGGCGCCGTCCTGGATCGAGGCCCACAGGGTCCAGCCGTACTTGGACATCAGGCCGAGCAGCCGGGCGCGGGCGATCCTGTGGCGCAGGCGGCGGCCGTAGTAGGCGGTGACGAGCTCCTCCAGGTGGCCGGGCGGCAGGTCCGCCTCGCTCCAGAGGTTGCCGAGCTCGAAGCAGGGGTCGTTGTTGCCGGCGTACTCGTAGTCGATGAGATGGAGGCGGTCGCCGCACTCGACGATGTTGCCGGGGAGGAGGTCGTTGTGGCAGGGGACGGTGGGCTCGGCGCGCGCCGCCAGACATTTCCTGATTTCTGCGGCGACGGGCATGAAATCCAGATATTTCGCAGGAAGTCGGAAACCTCGCTCCTGGACGATCCGCAGATACCCCCGCTGCACCTCGAACATGTCGAAATCGCGGACGAAGCGCGGCCCCGCGTGCAACCGCCGGCACACCTCCGCCACCCGCGCCAGGTTCGCCGGCTCCCACAGGTCGGCCTCGGTGAACGTCCGGCCCGGCAGGAACCCGATCACCAGCACGCCCGCCTCCGGCAGGTAGCCGTGCACGGGCGCCCCGACCCCGGCCCGTGCGGCGGCGAGCGAGTCGGCGTGCTCGGCGTCCTTGTCGATGCCCAGCAGGGAGCCGTCGCTGGCGGCCACGCGCACGACGTAGACCCCGTCCGGGGTGGTGACCTTGTAGTTGCGGTTGGTCATCCCGCCGGGCAGCTCCTCGACGGAGCGCGGCAGGCCGGACAGCAGCGGGATGCGGTCGAGGACCCGGGCGATCGCCATGATCGATGCTAGCTCCGCCGTCCTAAACGGTCTAGACCTTTTAGGGGACGCGGGTTAGCCTCGCGACCATGAGCGACTCGGCCCGCATCGTGATCATCGGCGGCGGGGTGGGCGGCGCGTCCGTCGCCTACCACCTCACCCGGCGCGGCGAACGCGACGTCGTCCTGCTGGAGCGGGACGAGCTCACCAGCGGCTCCACCTTCCACTCGGCGGGCCTGGTCGGCCAGCTCCGCTCCGACCCCACCCTGACCCGGATGAACCAGTACTCCGTCGAGCTCTACCGCACCCTGGACGCCGGCTGGACCGAGTGCGGCGGACTCAAGCTGGCCTCCACCCCCGAGCGGATGGCCGAGATCCGCCGCCAGATCGGCTGGGCCAGGACGTTCGGGCTGCCGCTGGAGGAGATCTCGGTCGCCGCGGCGGTGGAGCTGTTCCCGCTGATGGACCCGTCAGGGGTGGTGGGAGCGGCGTACCTGCCGACCGACGGCCAGATCGACCCCTCGATGCTGTGTTACGCCCTCGCCTCCCGCGCCCGCGAGGGCGGCGCCCGCCTGCGCACCCGTACGCGGGTGCTGGGCATCGACGTCGAGCGCGGGCGCGTCACCGGCGTCCGCACCGACCAGGGCGACATCGCCTGCGAGATCGTGGTCAACTGCGGCGGCATGTTCGCCGCCGAGATCGGCCGCATGGCCGGGGTGCGCATCCCGATCGTGCCGATGTCCCACCAGTACGTCGTCACCGACGCCTGCCACGACCACCCCGTCCTGCCCACGCTGCGCGACCCCGACCTGCTCGTCTACTACCGGCAGGAGGTGCGCGGCCTGGTCATGGGCGGCTACGAGCGCACCTGCGCCCCCTGGACGGCCTCCGCGACCTCCTACGACGCCGTGCCGGCCGACTTCAACGGCAGGCTGCTGCCCGAGGACTGGCCGCGTCTGGAGGAGATCTCCGCCAACTCCCGGATCCGGGTGCCCGCGATGGCCGACGTCGGCATCCGCAAGCTGATCAACGGGCCGGAGGCGTTCACCCCTGACAACGAGTTCTGCCTGGGGGAGACCGAGGTGGGCGGGTTCTTCGTGGCGGCCGGGTTCTGCGCCCACGGCATCGCCGGCGCGGGCGGCATCGGCAGGGTCATGGCCGACTGGATCGTCGACGGCGAGCCCGGCATGGACGTCCACCACATGGACGTCCGCCGCTTCGGCCGCCAGTACCGGTCGCCGTCGTACACCGTCAAACGCTCGGTCGAGAACTACGAGACGTACTACGACATCCGCTACCCGGGTCACGAGCGCGCGGCCGGGCGCCCGCTGCGGGTCTCGCCCGCCTACTCCTGGCACGCCGCCCACGGGGCGGTCTTCGGCGAGAAGGCGGGCTGGGAGCGGGTCAACCACTACTCCGCCGCCCCCGACGGCACGGACGAGCGCCCCCGCGGCTGGGCCGGACGCCTGTGGTCGCCCGCCGTCGGTGCCGAGCACCGCGCCACCCGCACCACGGCCGGGCTGTTCGACGAGAGCTCCTTCGCCAAGATCGAGGTCACCGGGCCGGACGCCGCCGCCCTGCTGGAATGGGTGTGCGACAACCACGTGGCCCGCCAGGTGGGCGCCGTCACCTACACGCAGGCGCTGAACCGGCGCGGCGGCATCGAGTGCGACTTCACCGTCACCCGGCGCGGCGAGCAGG
Organism: Nonomuraea sp. NPDC048881; assembly: GCF_040649795.1. NCBI lineage: Bacteria > Bacillati > Actinomycetota > Actinomycetes > Streptosporangiales > Streptosporangiaceae > Nonomuraea > Nonomuraea sp. NPDC048881. The sequence continues at coordinate 65,837 of NZ_JBEZGC010000009.1, read as the reverse complement.
AGTTCCTGATCGTCACCGGCACCGCGTCGGGCTCCCGCGACCTCGCCTGGCTGCGCCGGCAGGCCGCGCTCACCGGATCGACGGCCAGGATCGCCGACGTCACCGGCCAGTACGCCTGTTTCGCCCTGTGGGGCCCGAAGGCCCGCGACATCCTGGCCGGGCTGACCCCGGACCCGCCGGACCTGCCGTTCATGTCGGCCCGGGAGCTCACCGTGGGCGACGTGCCCGCGCTGGCGCTGCGGGTGACGTTCGTGGGGGAGCACGGCTGGGAGCTGTACTGCTCCAGCGAGTACGGGCTCGCGCTGTGGGAGACGCTGTGGCGGGCGGGCGAGCCGTACGGGCTGGTCGCGGGCGGCTACCGGGCCATCGACAGCCTCCGGCTGGAGAAGGGTTACCGGGTGTGGGGCGCCGACATCGGGCCCGAGACGACGCCGTACGAGGCCGGGCTCGGGTTCTGCGTCAAGCCCGGCAAAGACTTCCTCGGCCGCGACGCCCTCGACCCCGACCCGGTCCGCCGCCTGCGCTGCCTCACCCTGGCCGACCCGCGGGCGGTCGCCCTGGGCAACGAGCCCGTCCGGGTGGACGGCCAGGTCGTGGCCCGGGTCACCTCCGGCGGCTACGGGTACACGGTCGAGCGGTCGATCGCCTACGCGTACCTGCCCGCCGGGCCGGGGGCCGAGCCAGGCGCCGCGGTGGAGGTCGAGGTCGAGGGGGAGTGGGTGCCGGGCGTCGTGGTCAGGGAGCCGCTGCACGACCCGGCGGGGTCGCGGGCGCGGTGACGCCGCTGCGCACCGACAGGCGCACCCGGTCGGGGCGGAACAGGTCGCGGGCGTACTCGACGGGGGCGCCGTCGGCGGCGTAGGCCGTGCGCTCGATCAGCATGAGCGGCGCGCCCGCCGCGATGCCCAGTTCGGCCGCCTCCTGCGGACCGGCGATCACCGGGTCCAGATGCTCGACCGCGGTCCGCGGCTCCAGCCCGTAGCGGCCGGCCAGCAGGGCGTAGAGCGAGCCGCCGAGGTCCTCCTCCAGGAAGCCGGGCAGCGCGGGGAAGAAGGAGCGTTCGAGCGCCACCGGCGAGCGGCCCGCCGACCGCACCCGGGCCACCTCGTGCACCGGCTCGCCCGGCCCGACGCCGAGCGCGGCGGCCACGGCCGCCGGCGCGGGCACGGTGGCGGCCGTCAGGATCCGCGCCTCGGCCCGCAGGTGGGCGCGGCGCATCTGCTCGGTGAACCCGGCCAGGCCCGTCAGGTCGCACTCGATGCGCGGCTCGGCCACGAACGCGCCGCCCGACCTGCCGGGGAGCCTGATCAGCACGCCGTCGCGTTCGAGGGTGGCCAGGGCCTGGCGCAGGGTCATCCGGCTCACGCCGAGGCGGGCGGCCAGCTCCCGCTCGCCGGGCAGCCGGTCGCCCGGGGCCATCTCGCCGGTGGAGATCGCCGCCAGCAGCCACTGCTCGATCTGCGTGTGCGCGGGAACCCCGGTGCCACGCTCCAGCTCAGGCGGTGTCCCGACCACACGCGCATGCTATCGGGCCATACGGGAGGAACCACTCAGGACGACGAGAGGCGGGTCACGGCGTCGGTGAACTCGCTGATCATGTCGTACACCACGTCGCGGGCCGGTCGCACGCGATCGAGCTGGCCCACCACCTGGCCCACGTAGTAGGTGACGAGCTCCACGGCCCCGGGGTCGCCGCGGTCGGCCGCCGCGCCGATGCGGGCCATCGCCCCCTCGGCCAGCAGCAGTTGCAGGGGCATGCCCAGCGGCCCCGGGCTCTCCTGCCCGGAGTCCCACTCCTCGGTCCAGGCCGACCTGAGCTGCCGCGCCGGCTTGCCCGTGCGCGACCGGGACCGGACGGTGTCCAGCGACGAGGCGGCCAGCAGCTTGCGCCGCAGCGCGGGCGACGTCTCCGCCTCCTCGGTGGTCAGCCACACCGAGCCGCACCAGACGCCCTCGGCCCCGAGCGCCATGGCCGCGGCCATCTGGCGTCCCGAGGCGATGCCGCCCGCGGCCAGCACCGGGACCGGCGCGACCGCGTCCACGACCTGCGGCACGAGCACCATCGTGGAGATCTCGCCGGTGTGGCCGCCCGCCTCGGTGCCCTGGGCCACGACGATGTCCGCCCCGGCCGCCACCTGCCTGCGGGCGTGCTCCACGGTTCCGACCAGCGCGGCCACCGGCACGCTCGCCTTCCTGGCGCTCGTCACCATCTCCGGCGGCGGCGGTCCGAGCGCGCTGGCGATGAGCCCGATCGGGTGCTTGAGCGCCACGTCGACCAGCGCGGTCGCGCCCGGCGCCGTCACCCGCCGGCCGAACTCGTCGGCCACCGCGCTCAGGGGCTGCGGCGGCGCGTTCACGCCGTACTTGGACAGCAGGTGGGCGACGAAGTCGCGGTGACGGTCGGGCACGAAGTCCAGCAGGTGGGCCCGCAGGTCGAGCGCCGAGGCGTCGATCCGGCCGGGGACGAGCACGTCCACCCCGTACGGCCGGCCGCCCACCCGCTCGTCGATCCAGGTCAGCTCGGCGTCCAGCCGCTCCGGCGAGTACGCGACGGCCCCCAGCACCCCGAACCCGCCCGCGTTCGTGACCGCGGCCACCACGTCGCGGCAGTGGCTGAAGGCGAACAACGGGAACTCGACGCCCAGGCGCTCACAGATGGCGGTCCGCATGCACCGACGCTAACCTCCAGAAGCTTGTTCGGTCCATCCCCGTTCCCGGGTCCGCGCGTCCCGGACCTCAGGACGGCCCGGTCTGCCCGTCGAGCGCCAAGGCGATCGCGGCGGCCGCCTCGGCGGCGCCGGGGGCGTGCCAGCCGAGCTCCGGCGTGTACCCGCGGACGCGTTTGGCGGGCACCCCGGCGACCACGCTGTGGTCGGGGAACTCGCCGCGCACCACCGCGCCCCCCGCCACCACGCACTGCCGCCCGAGGACCGTGCCCGGCAGGATGATCGCGCCCGTGCCGAGCCAGGACCCGGCGCCGATCGAGACCGGGCTGTTGCGCGGCCACTGCCGACCGATCGGCGTCTCGGGGTCGTCGTAGACGTGGTTCTGGTCGGTGATGTAGACGTACGGGCCGGTGAAGACGTGGTCGCCGATGTCGATCGACTGGTGGGCCACGATGTGCGAGCCCCTGCCGATCGAGCACGAGCCGCCGATCCGCAGGATCGAGTCCGGGCCGAGCTCGACGCCCGGCCACATGCCGCAGGAGATCGACACACGCTCGCCGATCAGCGTGTGCTCGCCGATCTCGATCCACCGCTCGCCGAAGATCGCCCCCGGCGGGAAGGCGATGCTGACTCCCTCGCCGATCCGGCGGAAACGGTAACCCGCCGTGGAGTCCGGGGAGATCGCCCCGGCGTGGCGGATCGCCGCGTACGCACGGTGAATCAGTGCGCCCATGGCCCGGCGTACTAGTGACATAGGGCCCAAAGTTACCGCTAGGTCATGCCGTTCGGGCATGTGAGGGGCGTTGTTTGATATCCTGAGAGCCCGTGGACACTTCGGCCACCATTCGAGCCACGGGAGCCCCTTTGCGCAGCGCATCGCAAACCAAGCATCTGTTCGTCACCGGCGGTGTCGCCTCCAGTCTCGGCAAGGGGCTCACGGCCTCCAGCCTCGGCCGGCTGCTCAAGGGGCGCGGTCTCCGGGTCACCATGCAGAAGCTCGACCCTTACCTCAACGTCGACCCCGGCACGATGAACCCGTTCCAGCACGGCGAGGTCTTCGTCACCGACGACGGCTCCGAGACCGACCTCGACGTCGGCCACTACGAGCGGTTCCTCGACACCGACCTGCACGGCTCGGCCAACGTCACCACCGGCCAGGTCTACTCCAACGTCATCGCCAAGGAGCGGCGCGGCGAATACCTGGGCGACACCGTCCAGGTCATCCCGCACATCACCAACGAGATCAAGGACCGCATCCGGGGCATGGCCGGCCCCGACGTCGACGTCGTGATCACCGAGGTCGGCGGCACGGTCGGCGACATCGAGTCGCTGCCCTTCCTGGAGGCCGTCCGCCAGATCAGGCACGAGGTCGGCCGCGACAACGTCTTCTTCCTGCACGTGTCGCTGCTGCCCTACATCGGCCCGTCCGGTGAGCTGAAGACCAAGCCGACCCAGCACAGCGTGGCCGCGCTGCGCAGCATCGGCATCCAGCCCGACGCGATCGTGCTGCGCTCCGACCGTCCGGTCCAGACGGCGATCAAGCGCAAGATCAGCCTCATGTGCGACGTCGACGAGGACGCCGTCGTCTCGGCCGTCGACGCCGCCTCCATCTACGACATCCCCAAGGTGCTGCACGCCGAGGGCCTCGACGCCTACGTCGTGCGCCGCCTCGGCCTGCCCTTCCGCGACGTCGACTGGAAGGAGTGGGAGCAGCTCCTGCGCCGCGTGCACCGCCCGGCCAAGGAGGTCACGATCGCGCTGGTCGGCAAGTACATCGACCTGCCCGACGCGTACCTGTCGGTCACCGAGGCGCTGCGCGCCGGCGGTTTCGCCAACGACGCGCGGGTCAACATCCGCTGGGTCAAGAGCGACGACTGCGAGACCCCCGAGGGCGCCGAGCGCGAGCTCGACGGCGTCGACGGCGTGCTGATCCCCGGCGGGTTCGGCGTGCGCGGCATCGAGGGCAAGATCGGCGCCATCCGGCACGCCCGCGAGGGCCGGATCCCGCTGCTCGGCATCTGCCTCGGCATGCAGGGCATGGTCATCGAGGCGGCCCGCAACATGGCCGGCATCGAGGACGCCAACTCCGCCGAGTTCGACCCCGACACCAAGCACGCGGTCATCTCCACCATGGCCGACCAGGAGGACGTCGTCGCCGGCGAGCGCGACATGGGCGGCACCATGCGGCTCGGCAGCTACACCGCCAAGCTCGGCGAGGGCACCCTGGCCAGGCAGCTCTACGGCGGCAAGGCCAAGGCCGACGAGCGCCACCGTCACAGGTACGAGGTGAACAACGCCTACCGCGAGCGCCTGGAGAACGTCGGCCTGGTCTTCTCCGGCCTGTCGCCCGACGGCCGCCTGGTGGAGTACACCGAGCTGCCCGTCGACGTGCACCCGTTCTTCATCGGCACGCAGGCGCACCCCGAGTTCCGCTCCCGTCCCACCCGGGCCAACCCGATGTTCAAGGGCCTCATCGGCGCCGCCCTGACCTACGCCGACAGCCGCGTGACCACCAAGGTCGGCAAGTGAACGTCCGAGACACGCCCGAGGCGTGGGACGTCGTCGCGTCCAAGGAGCACTTCCAGGGCTACGTGATCAAGGTCGTCACCGACACGGTCAGGATGCCCCAGGACGAGGTCGCCGACCGCGACTACGTCGTCCACCCCGGCTCGGTCGCCGTGCTCGCGCTCGACGACCACGACCGCGTCCTGATGATCAGGCAGTACCGCCACCCCACCCGGCAGCTCATGTGGGAGCTGCCGGCCGGCATCCGCGACGTGGCGGGCGAACCGCTCGCCGACACCGCGGCCCGCGAGCTCGCCGAGGAGTCCGGCTACCGCGCCGACACCTGGCACACCCTGGTCGACCTGCGCTCCTCTCCCGGCATGACCGACGAGCGGATCAGGGTCTTCCTCGCCCGCGGCTTGAGCAGGATCCCCGACGAGGAGAACACCTTCGTCCACCGGCACGAGGAGATCGGCATGCCGGTCGAATGGGTGCCGCTGTCCGACGCGGTCGAGAAGGCGCTCATGGGAATGATCCACAATTCCCCGGCCGTGGCCGGTATCCTCGCCGCATATGCGGCTTCGGTTGAGGGATTCGCCCTGTTGCGCCCCGCCGACGCCCCGGAGGCGTGACGGAAGGACCATGTCGTGGAGGCGGTGCTCTCCAGCTACCTCGCCCATCTGGCGGTGGAGCGGGGCCTGGCTGCCAACACGCTCGCGTCCTACCGCCGTGACCTGCGGCGATACTTCGAACATCTGCAGGCGCGCGGGCGGCTGAAGCTCGACGAGGTGGGGGAGGCCGACGTCCAGGCCTTCCTCGCCGCGTTGCGCGAGGGCGACCGGGAACATCCCGCCCTCGTGGCCAGCTCGGCCGCGCGGGCCGTCTCGGCCGTACGGGGCCTCCACCGGTTCGCCCTGCGCGAAGGCGTCACGGCCCACGACCCCGCCCACGAGGTACGCCCGCCGCGCCAGCTCCGCAGGCTGCCCAAGGCGATCGCCGTCGACGAGGTCGAACGCCTCATCGCCGCCTCCGGCCCCGACGGCGCCCCGCTCACCCTGCGCAACCGCGCCCTGCTGGAGGTCCTGTACGGCACCGGCGCCCGCATCTCCGAAGCCGTCGGCCTGGCCGTGGACGACCTCGAACCCGACCAGGTGCGACTGCGCGGCAAGGGCGGCCGCACCCGCGTCGTCCCGCTCGGCCGCTACGCCCGCTCGGCGCTCGACGCCTACCTCGTCCGTGCCAGGCCCGGCCTGCTGGCCCACGGCCGCGGCACCCCCGGGGTCTTCCTCAACGCCCGCGGCGGCCGGCTGACCAGGCAGGGAGCCTGGGAAGTGCTCCAGGCCGCGGCCGAACGCGCCGGCCTGGCCGGCATCAGCCCGCACGTCCTGCGCCACTCCTTCGCCACCCACCTGCTCGACGGCGGCGCGGACGTCCGGGTGGTCCAGGAGCTGCTCGGTCACGCCTCCGTCACCACCACGCAGGTCTACACCCTGGTGACGGTCGACAAACTCCGCGAGGTCTACGCCGCGGCGCACCCGCGCGCCCGGCAGTGATCTATAGTCTTTTGCGCGTGCGCGGTGCCCCGGCGTGCCGCCTTGCCGCGTTTAGTGGTGACGCCATAGTGTCCGTCCGGACGGTCCGGTTCGGGATCGTCAGGGAGGTTCGAGCTGGTGACTGTGACGACCAAGGGTTCGACCCCGGGGACCCCCGACAACCCCTGGGGTGACACCAAGACCAACGCGCCTTCCAACGGCGTCAACCTGGGCCCCACCCAGCGCCCGCGACCGGTGTTCCCTGAACCGGTCCCGCCGCAGGTGCACGGCCCGGCGCGAGTGGTCGCGATGGTCAACCAGAAGGGCGGCGTCGGCAAGACGACCACCACCATCAACCTGGGCGCGGCGCTGGTCGAGTGCGGGCTGAAGGTGCTGCTGGTCGACTTCGACCCGCAGGGCGCGCTCTCGGTCGGCCTGGGCATCAACCCGCTCCAGCTCGACCTGACCGTCTACAACCTGCTGATGGACCGCGGCGTCACCGCCGAGGACGTCCTGCTGGAGACCGGCGTCGAGGGCCTCGACCTGCTGCCCAGCAACATCGACCTGTCGGCCGCCGAAGTGCAGCTCGTCACCGAGGTCGCCCGCGAGCAGGTGCTCGGCCGGGTGATCAAGCCGCTGCTGCCGCACTACGACGTCTGCCTCATCGACTGCCAGCCGTCGCTCGGCCTGCTCACCATCAACGCGCTGACCTGCGCCCACGGCGTCATGGTGCCGCTGGAGTGCGAGTTCTTCGCCCTGCGCGGCGTGGCGCTGCTCATGGACACCATCTCCAAGGTCCAGGAGCGGCTCAACGAAGACCTCGAGATCGAGGGCCTGCTCGCCACCATGTACGACGCCCGTACCCTGCACGGCCGCGAGGTGCTGGCCCGCGTGGTGGAGGCGTTCGGCGACAAGGTGTTCCACACGGTGATCAACCGTACGGTCCGCTTCCCCGACGCCACCGTCGCCGGCGAGCCGATCACCACCTTCGACCCGTCGTCCCTCGGCGCCAACGCCTACCGCGAACTGGCCCGCGAGGTGCTCTCGCGCTGGCCGGCTCCTGCGACAATGGCCAGGTGACCGCAGAGCAGACCGAGGCCCCCCAAGGCTTCCAGGTACACCTGGACGTCTTCGAAGGCCCCTTCGACCTGCTCCTCGGCCTGATCGCCAAGCACAAGCTCGACATCACCGAGGTCTCGCTCTCCAAGGTCACCGACGAGTTCATCGCCTACATCCGGTCCAAGGGCCCGGAGTGGGACCTCGACCAGACCAGCCACTTCCTGCTGGTCGCGGCCACGCTGCTCGACCTGAAGGCGGCCCGGCTGCTGCCGTCCGGCGAGGTGGAGGACGAAGAGGACCTCGCGCTCCTGGAGGCCAGAGACCTGCTGTTCGCCCGGCTGCTGCAGTACAAGGCGTACAAGGAGGTCGCGAAGGTCTTCGCGGGGCGGATGGCCGAGGAGAGCCTGCGCTTCCCCCGCACGGTGTCGCTGGAGCCGCAGTTCGCCAACCTGCTGCCCGAGCTCATCCTCGGCATCGGGCCCGAGCAGCTCGCCCGCATCGCGGCCAAGGCGTTCACCCCGAAACTGCCGCCCACCGTCAGCGTCGGCCACATCTACCAGCCGCTGGCCAGCGTCAAGGAGCAGGCGGCCCTCCTGGTCATGCACCTGCGCAGGCTGCGCCGGGCCACCTTCCGCGCGCTGACGGCCGACTGCGAGGGCACCTTCCAGGTCATCGCCCGCTTCCTGGCCGTGCTGGAGCTGTTCCGGGAGTCCGCGGTGACGTTCGAGCAGGTCGAGGCGCTGGGAGAGCTCCACGTGACCTGGACGGGCGCCGACGACGGCGACGTCGCGGTGGGGGACGACTACGAGGAATCCGCGGAGAAACCATCGAATGACTGACAACCCCAACCCCCTGCCGGGCCCCCGCAAGGCCCCCGACTCGGGATCGCCGCTGCCCGCCTGGATGACGCTCCCGGGCTCCCTCGTCCAGCCGTCCTCGCCGGAGGAGGCGTCCGCCCTGCCCGCCGGCCCCGAATTGCCGGTCGCGCCGCCGAAGCCCTCGCCCGAGTCGCCGGCCCCTGAGTCGCCGGCCCCCGAGTCGCCGTCGCCCGAGTCGTCCTTGACCGAGTCGCCTTCCGCGGGCCCCGAGCGGCCCTCGGACACCGCCGCCGACCGGGAGGAAGGCCAGCAGGGCCAGGAGGAGAACGTTCAGGGGGAGGGGCCCGCTCTTGAGGCGGCCCTGGAGGCCATCCTGATGGTCGTCGACGAGCCCGTCGCCGAGATCACGCTGGCCCAGGTGCTGGAGCGCCCCACCCACGAGGTCGCGGCGGCACTCAGGGGGCTGGCGGCGGAATATACGGCCGCCAGACGGGGTTTTGATCTGCGGGAAGTCGCGGGTGGCTGGCGTTTCTACACGCGGGCCGACTGCGCGGCGCTGGTCGAGCGGTTCGTCCGCGACGGCCAGCAGACGCGGCTGACCCAGGCCGCGCTGGAGACCCTCGCGGTCGTGGCCTACCGGCAACCGGTGAGCCGCGCCCGTGTCGCCGCCGTACGCGGCGTCAACAGCGACGGCGTCATGCGGACGCTCGTCGCCAGGGGGCTGGTCGAGGAGGCCGGCACCGACCCGGAGAGCCAGGCAGTGCTCTACCGGACAAGCTCATACTTCCTGGAACGTCTGGGACTGCGGGACCTGAGCGAGCTTCCCGAGCTCGCCCCCTTCCTCCCCGACGACGTGGAGAACCTCGAGGAGACAACAAAGTGATCAACAGGCGCAGCACCCCGTCCGGTGATGGACGCGGTCGTGGACGTACCGGCGGCTCCGGCCGCGGCGGGCGTCCCGCCTTCCGCTCCGACGACAACCGCCGCGACGGCTCCGGCGGCGGCTTCGGCGGGGACGACCCCCGCCGCGACTCCCTTCGCGCCGACCGCGGCGGCGCCCGCGCCCGCTTCGGCGACCGCGACGACCGACCCCGCCAGGACTCCGGCTTCCGCGGCGGCGACCGCTCCGGCCGTCCCACCTCCGGCGGCGACCGCTCCGGCTTCAGTGGTGACCGTTCGGGTCGCTCCGGCGGCGAGCGCTCCGGCTTCGGCGGTGACCGTTCGGGTCGTCCCGGTTTCAGTGGTGACCGTTCGGGTCGTCCCGGTTTCAGTGGTGACCGTTCGGGCCGTCCAGGCTTCGGCGGTGACCGTTCCGGTCGTCCCGCTTCCGGTGGTGACCGCTTCGGGCGTTCCGGTGGCGACCGTGACGGCTACTCGCGCGGCGACCGCGCGGACCGTCCGGCGCGTGGCGACCGCGACGACCGCTACCAGCGCGCCGACCGGCCCGCCGGTGGCGACCGCGGCGACCGCTTCCGCGACGACCGTCCCCGTGACGACCGCGGTGACCGCGGCCCGCGCGGCGGCGACCGTTTCGACCGTCCCCGTCGTGAGGGCGGTGACCGATTCGACCGTCCCCGTCACGAGGGCGGTTTCGAGCGTCCGCGTCGTGAGGGCGGGGACCGGCCGCGTGGTGAGGGCTTCGGCGGGGCTTCCCGGTCCGGCGACCGGGGCAGGTTCGGCGACGACCGGCGCGGCGGCTACGGCGGCGACCGGCGCGGTGAGCGCGGCGGCTACGCCGGTGGCGACCGCGGCGGGTACTCGGGCGACCGCGGCGGATACTCCGGCGACCGTGGCGGCTCCGGCGAGCGCGGTGGCTTCTCGGGCGACCGCGGTGGGTTCTCCGGCGGCCGTGGCGGGTTCTCCGGCGGTCGTGGCGGATCCTCCGCGGGCCGCGGCGGCTACGCGGGCGAGCGGCGCGGGGAGCGTGGCGGTTACGCCGGCTCCCGTGGCGACGGGCGTCCCGTACGTGGCGGCGACGGCGAGCGTCAGGAGCGCGGCGGCTTCCGTGCCGACCGCGGCGGGCGCAGGGACGACGCTCCCAGGTCCGCCTCCGCCGGCAACACCCGCGCCCGTTTCGGCAGGCGCGAGGACAACCCCCGCGGGCAGCAGCCGCGCACCCCGAGGCGCGACGACGTGCAGACGCTCGGCGGCGGACGTCGTACGGCCGGCGCCGAGAGCCCCCAGGCCAGGCGCGTCAAGGCCGCCCGTCAGCCGCTGCGCGACCGTGCCTTCTACGACGACGACTACACCGACGAGCGCGACACCACCGAGGTGCCCAACGGCGTTCGCCTGCAGAAGGTGCTCGCCCAGGCGGGCGTGGCCAGCAGGCGCGCCTGCGAGGAGATGATCGGCGACGGCCGCGTCACGGTCAACGGCCAGGTGGTGCGCCGCTTCGGCGCCAAGGTCGACCCCGCCGCCCAGGTCATTCACGTCGACGGCAAGCGCATCCCGACCGCCCCCGACCTCGTCTACTACGCACTCAACAAGCCGATCGGCGTCGTGTCCACCATGGACGACCCGCAGGGCCGCCCGTGCCTGGCCGACTACGTCGAGGAGCTGGCTCCCCGCCTGTTCCACGTCGGCCGGCTCGACACCGAGACCGAGGGCCTGCTGCTGCTCACCAACGACGGCGAGCTGGCCAACCGGCTGACGCACCCGAGCTACGGGGTGCAGAAGAAGTACTGGGCCAAGGTGCCGGGGCCGATCCCGCGCGACCTGGGCCGCAGGCTCAAGCAGGGCATCGAGCTGGAGGACGGCATCGCCAAGGCCGACAGCTTCGCCATCGTCCAGGAGCACGGCCAGCAGGCGCTGGTCGAGGTGGTGTTGCACGAGGGCCGCAAGCACGTCGTGCGGCGCATGCTGGAGGAGGCCGGTCACCGGGTGATCGACCTGGCCCGGATCGAGTTCGGTCCGGTGAAGCTGGGCCGCACAAAGGCCGGCACGGTCCGCGCGCTGAGCCTGAAGGAGGTCGGCGAGCTTTACGCGGCCGTGAAGCTGTAATCTGGCCGGAACGCAGGGGCCCGTGCGCATCTCCGCACGGGCTCTCCCGCTATGGAAGGGGAACAGGGCGCATGGTGCGGGCGATCCGCGGGGCGATCCAGGTGGATGCCGACGACCGCGACTCGATCATCCAGGGGACGACCGAGCTGGTCCAGGCGATCATGGAGCGCAACAGCCTGACCACCGACGACGTGATCAGCGTGCTGTTCACCGCCACCCCCGACCTGACCTCCGAGTTCCCCGCCCTCGCGGCCCGCAAGCTGGGTTTCCACGACGTGCCGCTGATCTGCTGCACCGAGATCGGCGTGCCGGGGGCGCTGCCGCGCGTGGTGCGCCTGATGGCGCATGTGGAGACCGACCGTCCGCGGGCAGAGATGCAGCATGTGTATCTTCGGGGCGCGGTGGCGCTGCGGCAGGACATCGCCCAGTAGGCGACCGGCGTGAGCCGGATCGTCGTGCGGCCCGTGCCTGACGGACACGGCAGGCAACACTCTCACTAGCCCGATAAATCAGGACATCGATATGGCCTCGGAACTCCGTACCGTGCTCGTCGTCGGCACCGGTCTCATCGGCACCTCGGCGGCCCTGGCGCTGCGCAAGCACGACGTGCGCGTGCTGCTCGCCGACCGTGACGCGGCCGCCGTGCGGCTGGCCAGGGAACTGGGCGCGGGCGAGGAGTGGGAGCCGGAGCGGCTGCCCGCCGGGCAGGTCGACCTGGCGGTCATCGCGGTGCCCCCGGCACACGTGGCCGACGAGCTGCTGAAGCTGCAGAGCCGCGGCGTGGCCCGCTTCTACACCGACGTCGCCAGCGTCAAGGCCGAGCCCATCCGCATGGCCGCGCGGCTCGGCTGCGACCTGACGACCTACGTCGCCTCCCACCCGCTGGCCGGGCGGGAGAAGTCCGGTCCGGGCGCGGCCAGGGCCGACCTGTTCCTCGGCCGGCCATGGGCGCTCTGCCCGACCGGCGAGGCCGCCGACGACGCCAGGGCGGCGGTGCTCAAGCTGGTCGAGCTGTGCGGCGCCAACCCCGTCGAGGTGGGCGCGGAGGAGCACGACCGCGCGGTCGCCGTCGTCTCGCACGCCCCCCACGTCGCCGCCTCGGCCGTGGCGGCCCGCCTGGCCGACGCCACCGAGGTCGCGCTCGGCCTGGCCGGCCAGGGGGTGCGCGACGTGACCAGGATCGCGGGCGGCGATCCCGGGCTCTGGCTCGGCATCCTGTCGGGCAACGCGACCCCGGTCGCCGAGGTGCTGGAGGCGGTCTCCCGCGACCTGGCCGAGGCCGCGACCGCGCTGCGCTCCCTGGCCGAGGGCGACGGCACCGCGAGCGGCGACCTCACCCAGCTCCTCAAGCGCGGCGTCGCCGGGCACGGGCGCATCCCCGGCAAGCACGGCGGCCCCGCTCCCGCGTACGTGGTCGTCCAGGTGGTCATCGGTGACCGTCCCGGCCAGCTGGCGCGGCTGTTCCAGGTGTGCGACGAGGTCGGCGTCAACGTCGAGGACGTGCGGCTGGAGCACGCGCCCGGGCTGCCCCTGGGCATCGCCGAGCTGTGGGTCCAGCCGGACGCGGCCTCCCCGCTCGCCGACGCCCTGCGCGAACGCGGCTGGCAGGTCCCCTGACGTTCCCTGACCGGGGACACTGAGCACGACGCGACGGGCGGGCGCCGAGCCCCCGCCCACGGCGTCAGCCGGCCGCGCGTTCCAGCCTGCGGCGGGCGCGTTCCACGGCGACCGGCAGGCCGCGCCGGGCGGCCAGGGCCCTGGGCAGCCGCCGTACGGCGGTGCGCAGCCCCTCTCGGCCCGCCGGACCGCCCAGCAGCGCCTCCAGGGACCGGCGCGCCACCACCGGCCACGGACGGCGCAGCACGGCGGTCAGCACGGCGTTGCGCGCCGCCAGCGCCTGCCTGCCGCGCGGATCGCGGGCGGGGGAGGGGTGGTGGTGGGCGACGACGTCGTCCACGTAGGCCAGCCCCCAGCCGCGTGCGGCCAGGTCCACGGCCAGCCGTTCCTCCTCGCCGAAGAAGAAGATCACGTCGTCGAAGCCGCCCGCCTCCAGGAACGCCTCCCTGCGCACGACGGCCCCGCAGGCCAGGAAGCCCAGAACGCTCGGCCCCGGCAGGTCGTCCTCGACGCCGAGCGGTGAGTCGCGCATCGCCTCCGACACCGCGTCCAGCCGCTCCTGCGGCCCTACCAGCACGCGCGCGCCCAGAACGGCCAGGCGGGGATGGGCGTCCAGCACGTCGGCGGCCAGCTCCAGGGCGCCGGGCGCCCACCAGGAGTCGTCGTCGGCGAAGGCGACGTAGGGCGTCTCGGCCAGGCGCACGCCGACGTTGCGGCCCGGCGCGCCCAGATTGGCCCCCGCCTCGACCACCTGGACGTCGGGGAAGTGCTTGCGGACGAACCCGGCGGTCCCGTCGGAGGAGCCGTTGTCGACGAGGATCACCGGCCTGGGGTGGCGGGGGATCGTCCGGGCCAGCGTTCTGACCCGATCCCTGGTGGCCACCACGACCGTGACCCGCGCTCGGTTCGTCTCCGTCACGCCGGACCTCCTTACCTGGGCGGACGCCCTTACTCCTCGCCGGCGGCATTGACGGCGGGACGCAGGAGGCGTACAAAGGTCGGTAACAGCGTTACCGACAAGAAACGGTGTTACTCACATGGCGGTCACCGCGTACCGGCAAGCCCAGCAGGAAGGCCAGAGCGTGGTCAGGACGGCCATCCTCGACGCCGCCAAACACCTGCTCGTCGCCGAGGGCCCGGCGGCGCTCACCGTCCGGCGCATCTCCGGCGAGGTCGGCTGCTCCACGAAGGTGATCTACACCCTCTTCGGCGGCAAGGACGGCCTCAGCGAGGCGCTGTGGCTGGAGGGCTTCGCCCGGCTGGAGGCGCGCCTGCTGGCCGTCCCCGCCGAGGAGGACCCGCTCCCGGCGCTGCACGCGGGCCTGGCGGCCTACCGCGAGTACGCGCTGGACGAGCCCGACTACTACCGGGTCATGTTCCAGAACGCGATGCACGGCTTCCAGCCCGCCCCCGACGCGGTCGCGGCCGGCCGGCGGACCTTCGACATCCTGGTCGAGGCCGTGGCCGCCTGCCTGGAGGCCGGACGGCTGCGCGGGGCCGCCGCCGGCGAGATAGCCGACGTGCTGTGGATGGCGATCCACGGCGCGGTGAGCCTGGAGATCTCCGGCTTCTTCGACAGCGCCGAGGCGGAGCGGCGCTACCGGCTGCTCTACACCTCCGTGCTCACGCCGTTCCTGACCTGAGAGGAAGCGCACGATGACCAGCACCCCCTTCCGCAACGGATTCGCACCCGCGACGGAGGAGATCACGGCCTTCGACCTGGAGGTCACCGGCCGCATCCCCGCCGAGCTCGACGGCCGCTACCTGCGCAACGGCCCCAACCCGCTCAGCCTCGACGACCCGGCCGCCACCCACCTGTTCATGGGGGAGGGCATGGTCCACGGCGTGCGGCTGCGCGGCGGGCGGGCCGAGTGGTACCGCAACCGGTGGGTGCGCAACGCCGAGGTGGCCCGCCGGCTGGGCGAGCCGCCGGCGCCGGGCCCGGTGCACGCGGGCATGGACTTCGCGGCCAACACGCACGTCATCGGCATCGCCGGGCGCACGTTCGCGACCGTCGAGGCGGGCGGGCTGCCGTACGAGCTGAGCTACGAGCTCGACACGGTCGGCGCGTGCGACTTCGTCGGCGGCCTGCCCGGCGGGTACGCCGCCCACACCCACCTCGACCCGGTCACCGGCGAGCTGCACGCGATGGCCTACTTCGCCGGCTGGGACCACCATCAGCACATCGTGATCGACCCCAAGGGCGTGGTGGCCCAGGTCAGGGACATTCCCGTCGCCGACCGCCCGATGCTGCACGACTTCGCGCTGACCCGCCGGCACGTCGTGATCTACGACCTGCCGGTCACGCTCAGCATGGCCCACGCCGAGCGCGGCGCGCCGCTCCCGTACGCGTGGGACGACGCCCGGCCCGCCCGGCTCGGCCTGCTCTCCCGCGAGACCGGCGACGTGCAGTGGGTGGAGATCGACCCCTGCTGGGTCTTCCACACCCTCAACGCCTACGACGACGGCGACCAGGTCGTGGTGGACGTCGTCCGCTACCCCAAGCGGTTCGTGGACGCCCGGCTCGACCTGGGCGGCGCGCCCACGCTCGACCGGTGGCGCATCGACCCCGGCGCGGGCCGGGTCACCACCACCCGCCTGGACGACCGCCCCCAGGAGTTCCCCCGCATCGACGAGCGCCGCACCGGCGGCCCGTACCGCTACGGCTACACCTCGGCCGCCGCCGACCTGCACGACGTGATCTACCCGGCCGCCGAGCTGGAGGACCTGCCGGACGAGGCGTTCGACAACACGCTCATCAAGCACGACCTGGAACGCGGCACGCAGGAGGCGCGGCGGTTCGGGCGCGGCGCGTACGTGGGGGAGCCGGTCTTCGTGCCCTCCGGCGCCGCCGAGGACGACGGTTACCTGCTCACCTACGTCAACGACCCGGCCAGGGGAGCGGCCGACCTGGTGATCCTTTCGGCCCAGGACTTCACCGGCGAGCCGGTCGCGGTCGTGCACCTGCCCGCCAGGGTCCCGCTCGGCTTCCACGGGAGCTGGATCGCGGACTGACCGGAGGCGGTAGCCTCTTCAGGTTGGGGAAACACACGTGAAGAGGGAGAGGCCGTGTCCGGTCTGGTCGTCGCCATGGACGGTCCTTCGGGGTCGGGCAAGTCGAGCGTGTCGCGCGGGGTCGCCCGTGCGCTGGGCCTGCGTTACCTCGACACCGGGGCCATGTACCGGGCGATGACGTGGTGGATGCTCCGGCAGGGCGTCGACCTGGCCGATCCCGAGGCGGTCGCGGCCCGTTGCGGCGAGCCGTCCATCGTCTCCGGCACCGACCCCGAGGGGCCGACGATCCTGGTCGACGGCGTCGACGTGGGCGGGCCCATCCGGGAGGCCGAGGTGACCGGCTCGGTCTCCGCCGTGGCCGCCGTCCCCGAGGTGCGCAGGCGGCTGGTCGCGCTGCAGCGGGAGATCGCCGGCGCCGGTGACATCGTGGTCGAGGGCCGCGACATCGGCAAGGTCGTCTGCCCCGACGCGCCTGTCAAGGTCTACCTGACGGCCAGCGCCGAGGCCCGCGCCCGGCGCAGGAGCGCCGAGCTGGCCGGCTCGACGGTGGAGGCGCAGCAGGCCGCCATGGAGCGGCGTGACACCCTGGACTCGACACGTAAGACGGACCCGCTCTCGATGGCGGATGGCGCCGTCGAGCTCGACACCACCGCGCTGAACCTCGAAGAGGTCATCGCGGAGGTGCTGAGGCTGGTCAAGGAGCGCACCTGACCTCCAGGTGCGGTACTCACCTAAGGATGAACAAGCATGTCAACGGGGGATTGGGTCGAGGCTGACCTCGACGAGCTGGAAGTCACCGAGCACGGCGACACCACGCCTCTGCCGGTCGTGGCCATCGTGGGCCGCCCCAACGTGGGCAAGTCCACGCTGGTCAACCGCATCATCGGCCGCCGCGAGGCAGTCGTGGAAGACGTTCCGGGCGTCACCCGCGACCGCGTCACCTACGACGCCAACTGGCGCGGCCGCCGCTTCACCGTCGTCGACACCGGCGGCTGGGACCCTGACGCCACCGGCATGAACCTGCGCATCGCCGAGCAGGCCCAGGTCGCCGTCGAGCTGGCCGACGTGATCGTGTTCGTGGTCGACGCCACCGTGGGCGCCACCGACGCCGACGAGATCGTGGGCGCGGTGCTGCGCCAGTCGGGCAAGCCGGTGCTCCTGGCCGCCAACAAGGTCGACAACCAGCAGCTGGAGCTGGAGGCCGCGGCGCTGTGGGCGCTCGGCCTGGGCGAGCCCTACCCGGTCTCCGCGCTGCACGGCCGCTCCAGCGGCGACCTGCTCGACGTGGTGCTCGACGCGCTGCCCGAGACGCCGCAGGTGACCTTCGGCGGCGAGCGCGGCCCGGCCCGCGTGGCGCTGCTCGGCAAGCCCAACGTGGGCAAGTCCTCGCTGCTCAACAAGCTGGCGGGCGAGGAGCGGGTGCTGGTCGACCCGATGGCGGGCACCACCCGCGACCCGGTCGACGAGCTGATCGAGCTGGGCGGGCGCACCTGGCGCTTCGTCGACACCGCCGGCATCCGGCGGCGCGACCGCGAGCTGCAGGGCGCCGACTTCTACGCGGCCATGCGCACCCGCGCCGCCCTGGAGCGCTCGGAGGTGGCGATCGTGCTGATCGACGCCAGCGAGCCGCTCACCGAGCAGGACCTGCGGATCATCGGCCTGGTGATCGAGTCGGGGCGGGCCATGGTGGTGGCCTTCAACAAGTGGGACCTCGTCGACGAAGACCGCCGCTACTACCTGGAGAAGGAGATCGACCGGCAGCTCGTGCGCACCCCGTGGGCGCTGCGGGTGAACATCTCCGCCAAGACCGGCCGTCACATGGACCGGCTGGTGCCGGCGCTGGAGAAGGCGCTCGACTCCTGGTCCACCCGGGTGCCGACGGCGCGGCTCAACGCGTTCCTCACCGAGCTGGTGCACGCGACGCCGCCGCCCGTCCGGGGTGGCAAGCAGCCGAAGATCCTGTTCGCCACGCAGGCGTCCGTCGAGCCGCCCAAGTTCGTGCTGTTCACCTCCGGCTGGCTGGAGGACACCTACCGGCGCTTCATCGAGCGGCGCATCCGCGAGGAGTTCGGGTTCGCCGGGTCGCCGATCGACGTCACGATGAAGATCCGGGAGAAGCGCCCCAAGAAGGACAAGTAACGGCGTTGCCGTATCATCTACGGCAACACGTGGACGGAGACGAGTAGCCAGCGGGCCGCACGGGCCCAGAGAGCCGCCGGCAGCTGTGAAGGCGGTCCCGTGTCCGCTGGTGAAGACACTCCCGAGTGCGGGGAGGAAATGCCCCGCCGGCTGACCCTCGTCATCGGGTCGTGGAGGCCGCCCCTCGCGGGCGGCGAAAGTGCGGTGGCACCGGGAGCTCCCTTCTCCCCCGCACTCCCAAGGGGTCATGCATTTCCTGCAGAGGAGCTGTAATGATCTCTCGTGTCCTGTCGGCGTCGCTCGCTGAGCACGCCGGCCGACGAGTGACGATCGCCGGTTGGGTCCATCGCCGCCGGCACCTGAAATCCGTCTCCTTCCTGGTCGTACGCGACCGTGCCGGGCTGGCCCAGGTGGTCAGCGCGGACGGGGAGCTGCCGCCGGAGGAGAGCGTCGTCCGGGTCACCGGCACCGTGACCCCGGCCGGGCAGGCGCCGGGCGGGGTCGAGCTGACCGGCCCGGAGATCGAGGTCCTGGCCGAGCCCGCCCAGGCGCCGCCGTTCGACCTCTACCGGCCGGTCGTGGCCGCGACGCTGCCGACGGTCCTCGACCACGCGCCCGTCGCGCTGCGGCATCCGCTGCTGCGGGCGCCGCTGGAGATCTCGGCGGCGAGCGTGGCCGGGTTCCGCGAGACGCTGGACGGCCTCGGGTTCACCGAGATCCACACGCCCAAGATCGTGGCCTCGGCCACCGAGTCCGGCGCGAACGTCTTCGGCATCGACTACTTCGGCCGCCGCGCCTACCTCGCGCAGTCGCCGCAGTTCTACAAGCAGACGATGGTCGGGGTGTTCGAGCGGGTCTACGAGGTCGGGCCGGTCTTCCGCGCCGAGCCGCACGACACCGTCCGCCACCTGGCCCAGTACACCAGCCTCGACGCCGAGCTGGGCTTCGTGGCCGACCACCGGGACGTGATGGCCGTGCTGCGGGAGGTCGTCGCCGGCATGGTGGAGTCGGTGCGCCGCCGGGCCGCGTCCGCCGTCGAGGCGGCCGGGGCCGTGCTGCCCGCCGTGCCCGCCGAGATCCCGGCCGTGCACTTCACCGAGGCACAGCGGCTGACCGGCGAGGACGAGCCCGACCTGTCACCGGCCCAGGAACGCTGGTTGTCGGACTGGGCGCTGCGCGAGCACGGGTCGGAGTTCCTGTTCGTCACCGGCTACCCGATGTCCAAGCGGCCGTTCTACACCCATCCCGACCCGGCCAGACCGGGCTACTCCAACGGCTTCGACCTGCTGTTCAGGGGCCTGGAGCTGGTGACCGGCGGCCAGCGCCTGCACCGGTACGACGACTACGTCCAGGCCCTGGACGGGGACGTGCAGCCGTACGAGGGCTACCTCCAGGCGTTCCGGTACGGGATGCCGCCGCACGGCGGGTTCGCCCTCGGCCTGGAACGCTGGACGGCCCGGCTGACCGGCGCCGCCAACATCCGCCAGACCACCGCCTTCCCCCGCGACCTGCACCGCCTGTCGCCCTGACCGGCGGCGCCACCTGATTCACGGTCAGTGTTCGGGGTCGGGGGCGGCGTCCGCGAGGGCGGGCGCCGCCTCCGGCAGGGCGCGGCGCGGCATGAGCAGCGCCACCGCCGCCCCCAGCAGGCAGACGAACGCCGTGAGCAGGAACATCTCGGTGTACTCGACGTGCAGGGCGGCATCGACCTGGGCCAGGTAGTCGGCCAGCCGCCGCTGGTAGGTCTGCGCGTCCACGCCGAACGGCAGCGGCGTGTCCAGGTTCGCGGTCAGCGACTGGAACCGGTGGAACCCCCACGCCGACACGCCCGCCACGCCGACGAGCATGCCCATCATCCTGGCCACCACGACCGCCGCCGAGGCGACGCCGTGCTGGACGGCCGGGCTGACCCGCAGGACCGCCGACGAGACCGGCGCGATCACCAGGCCGAGGCCGAGCCCCGCCACGACCAGGTCGGCGTCCACGGCCAGGCCCGCGCCGGCCAGGTCGAGCGGCCAGCGGCTCATCAGCCAGTATCCGGCCGCGGCGATCAGCAGGCCGGGCACCGCCACCGCGCGTTCGCCGGCCCGCCGGGCCAGCACGCCGCCGAGCAGCGCGCCCACGGCCAGCGCGCCGAGGAACCGGGCCAGGACCAGCGCCGCGCCCAGGGCGTCCTTGTCCAGCAGCGTCTGGGCGGCGAACTGCACGAAAACCATCGTCACCAGCAGCGCCGCGCCCGCCAGGAAGCTCACGCCCAGCGTCGCCAGCAGCGGCGACTTGCGGGCGGCCGACAGGTCGAGCAGCCGGACGGGGGAGCGGATCTCCCACCAGACGAAGACGCCGCCCGCCACCGCCCCGGCCGCGATCACCGGCGGACCCCACGGCGGCAGCACGGTCGTGGCCGGATCGGGGTTGTACAGGCCGACGACCAGGAGGGCCAGCGCCAGCGCCAGCAGGGCGCCGCCGACGACGTCGACGCGGGCCGTGCCGGAGGGCGGCCGGGCCGGGACCGTACGCTGTACGGCGACGGCGGCCAGGGCGGCGAGGGGCACGTTGACCCAGAAGATGGCGTGCCAGCCGCCCAGCTCCACGCCCGCCACGGCGACCGGCGGGACCAGCGCCAGCACGCCGCCGTACAGGGGGCCGAGGGCGCTGCCCAGCTCCTGCGCCGCGCCCACCGCGCCCAGCGCGAGCGGCCGGTCGCGCGCCTCCCACAGGTCGCCGATCAGCGCCATCGTGATCGGCAGCAGCGCCCCGCCCGCCACGCCCTGCACCGTACGGCCCGACACCACCATCGCCTCACCGGCCGCCAGCGCGGTCAGCACCGAGCCGAGCGCGAACGCCGCCAGGCAGGCGTGGATCAGCGGCCGCCGGCCGTAGCGGTCGGAGAGCTGGCCGAGCAGCGGCATCGCGGCGACGTAGCCGAGCAGGAACCCGGTGACGACCGGCGTGACCCGCTCCAGGTGGTTCTGCGGCACGCCGACGTCGTGGGCGATGTCCATCAGGACCGTCACGACCACGTAGGCGTCGAGCGCGGCCAGCAGCACCACCGCGCCGCCCGCGCCGAGCGCGACCCGGCGGGCGCGGTCCGCCGGGACGTTCCGGCTCACCGGGCTCATCCGGACGGCGGCGGCGTGATCGTGACCGGCGCGTCGTAGTCGCTGAACGTCACCGTCACCGTGCCGTTCTGCAGCGGCAGGCTCGCCTTGGTGAGCCTGCCGCTGGCCTTGTCGATCCAGACCTTGCCGTTGACGCCCTGCGTGACGCCCGGGACGATCTGCCCGACGACCTGCCCGGAGAACGTCGTGGCCACCCGGTACGAGCCGTCCTCGACCGCCTCCACCGTGGGGTCGGTCGCCGAGGCGAGCAGCTGCGCGATGCCCTTGCCCGGGTCGAGGATCACCGACGGGTCGTAGAACTGGGCGAGCTGCTGCCTGGTCATCGTCTGGAAGCCGCCGGTCGGCCCCTTGAAGTGCACGGTGTCGCCGATCAGGGCGAAGGTGATCTCCTGCAGGGTGCCCAGCACCTCCAGCGTGATCGTGCCGTCGGCGTCGCCCGCCGAGGTGAGCCTGCCGTCGGCCTTCTTGAGCGGCACGTTGGGCTTGCCCTCCGTGGCGATCGAGAAACCGGCCGACCTGACGGCCTTCATGGCCTCCGCGGACTTCTTCATCACCTCGGGCCCGGCGGGGAGCTCGTCACCCCCGCCGCCCCCCGCGGAGCAGGCCGGCATCAGCGCGAGCACGACAACGATCAGCAGCTTTCGGAGCATGAGCGGATCGTAGCGAGCGCCCGGGAACGCCGGTGAGCCGTCGCCGATATCGGTTGGGCCTCAGCGCAGCTTCTTCAGGTGCTCGACGATGGGACCGAACGCCTGCTCCAGCGCCTCCAGCTGGTCGTCGGTGAGCCGGTCGACGAAATGCTCGCGCACGCTCGCGACGTGGTCGGGCGCCACCCGCTGGATCGTCGCCCAGCCCTCGTCGGTCAGGACGGCGAACGTGCCGCGCCGGTCGTCGCGGCAGTCTTCCCTGGTGACCAGCCCTTTGGCCTCCATGCGGGAGATCTGGTGCGACAGCCTGCTGCGCGACTGGATCGTGGCGTCGGCCAGGTCGCTCATCCGCATGCGCCGCTCGGGGCTCTCGGAGAGGTTGACCAGGATCTCGTAGTCGTTCAGCGAGAGCTGGTGCTCCTGCAGCTCGCGGTCGAGGCGGTGCATGAGCAGCTTGTGCAGCGCGAGATGCGTACGCCAGGCACGCTGTTCGGCGGGGGAAAGCCAGCGGGGCGCGCTCATGATCCCCAATCTATCGCACGCCTCCGACGATGCGGCTACCTGCGGGGGGCCGCCGCGCAGGGCCGCCGTACAGTGATCTGATGGAGGAGAAGTCGGGGGAGAGCCTGGCGACCGTGCTGGTCGCGGGCGCCGCGAACCTGACCATCGCCCTGGCCAAGCTCGTCGCGGGGCTGATCGGCGGCTCGGCCGCGATGTTGTCCGAGGCGGCCCACTCGGCCGCCGACACGATGACCGAGCTGCTGCTGTTGGTCTCCGTACGCCGGGCGGGCAAGCCGCCCGACGAGCGCCACCCGTTCGGCTACGGCAAGGCGGGGTTCTTCTGGGCGATGATGGCGGCGGTCGCGACGCTGGTCGGCGGGGCGGGGTTCTCCGTCACCCACGGGCTGCACGAGATCAGCCACGGCGAGAAGCTGGGCAACCTCACGCCGTCCTACGTCGTGCTGGCCGTCTCGTTCGTGATCGAGGGCATCTCGTTCACGAAGGCGTACTCGCAGTTGCGCGCCGAGGCCGGCCGGTACAAGGTGCATCCGGCGCGGCTGGTGCGGATCACGTCCGACACCGCGCTCAAGGCCGTGCTGTTCGAGGACGCCGCCGCGCTGGTGGGCCTGGTGATCGCGGCGCTCGGGCTGCTCGGCTCGCAGTTGTCCGGCTCGGCCCTGTGGGACGGCGCGGCCTCGGTCGCCATCGGCCTGCTCCTGCTGGTGGTCGCGCTCATCCTGATCCAGTCGAACCTGTCGCTGCTGATCGGCCAGGCCGCCCCCAGGCAGATCGAGGTCGGCATCCGCGCGGTGCTGCTGGCCCAGCCCGAGGTGGACGACGTGGTCGAGCTGCTGACGATGATGATCGGGCCGGGCTCCATCATGATCGCCGCCAAGATCGACTTCCGGGACGAGGCGAGCGCGGCGGGCGTGGAGATCGCCTGTGACGAGATCGACCGGCGGCTGCGCGACCGCTTCTCCGGCGTCACCCTGGTCTTCCTCGACCCCACCCCGACCCGCCGCCGCTGACCGGGCCCTCAGAGCGCGGGGACGGGAATCCGCTCGGCCGGCGTGTCGGTGACGACGGCGACCCTGATGTCCGGGGCGGCCCGCCATTCCAGCAGGTGGCCGACCGGCAGCGGGTCGACGCCGGTCGTGCGCAGCTCGTCCAGGGTGAGCTCGCCGCGTTTGACCAGGGCCTCCTTGCGGGTCCAGTGGCGGATCAGGTCGTCGTTGCCGGTCACCAGGGCGCGTTCGGCGGGCGTGAGCGCGTGGTCGGCCAGGCCCTCGTTCAGCGGGCCCGTCGGCACGTGCTCGGCGTCCACGCCGACCCGGCCGGGGCCGGCCGCGGCGCACACGTAGCCGCGGGTGTGGCTGAAGCTCACGCCCAGCTCGGGGGCCTCGCGCAGGTACGGCCTGCCGTGGCCGGGGCCGTGCACCTCGCAGTGCTGCAGCAGGGTCAGCCCCTCCGGCGGCAGATCCAGCACGGCCGCGGCGCACAGGCGGACGAGCAGGTGGGCCGCGACGAAACAGGCGCGGTCGGCGGGGAAGACGAACCGGTCGGCGCGTTCGCGCTCGGCCTCGGTCAGCCACGTCTCGGGGGCGCGCACCTCTTCGGGGCGGCCGCCCATCGCCAGGGGGACGATCGTCAGTCCTTCTTCGCCGCGGGGTCGTCGAGCTTGTGCTGGTCCTGCGAGGCCGCGCCGAGCACGGTCACGTCCTGGACCTTCCAGGCGCCCTTCTGCTTCACAAGCGTGATCTTAAGGTGCGAATCCTTCACCGAGCGAATCGCCTGCGCGGTGTTCACCTGCTGGTCCACGACGACGATGGCGTGCGCGGTGGCCGCGTCGGCGTCGGCCAGGTAGACCTCGCGGACCGTGGCCTGGGAGACGGCCTTGAGCTTGACGATCACCTGGGACGTCGCGCCGCCGAACGCCGCGTCGTAGGTGGCCTGGAAGTCGCCCGTGGCCTGGGCGGACAGGGTCGAGCGGGTGCTCTGGAGGTCCTTGTAGTCGTAGCTGAGCAGGGCCTGGCCGAAGGCGCTCGCGGCGCCGGAGACCTCCAGGCGCAGGGCGCGTTCGCGCTCCAGGCGGGCCAGCGCGTCCCGGGCCCGGGAGGCGTCGATCCACTGCGGCACGGCGGCGGCCGCGACGGCCGCCGCCAGCATCGCCGCCAGCGCGCCGAGCACCCGCCCCCGTGTGAACCACCCGCCCACCGCCGCCGTCCCGCCGCCCACCGCCGCCGTCCCGCCGCCCTCCGCCTCTCGGCCGCTCTCCGCCTCGGTGGGAGCCTCGGTGGGGGGCTGTGGAGGTGCCCCGGTGTCCGGGGTGGTGGGGGCGGCGAGGTGGTGGTCGGCGGTCATGGGGACTCCTCACGGCGGCGGGCTGCCCGGCCCGCCGCGATCCAGCCCACGATGCCAGCCCAGGTCGCACCTTGTCAGTCGGCCACGAGAAGTGACCGGGCCGTCACGAGCGGACGACGTTCATCCAGGACTCGATCTCGTCGGGGTGGCGGGGGAGGGCCTTCGACATCAGGGTGGCGCCCTCGGCGGTGACCACCAGGTCGTCCTCGATGCGGATGCCCATGCCGCGCAGCTCGGCGGGCAGCGTCAGGTCGTCGGGCTGGAAGTACAGGCCCGGCTCGACCGTCAGGACGTTGCCCTCCTCCAGCACGCCGTCGAGGTAGACCTCGGCCCGCGACCTGGCGCAGTCGTGCACGTCGAGGCCGAGCATGTGGCCGCTGCTGCACAGCGTGTAGCGGCGGTACAGGCCCGACTCCATGAGGGCGTCGGGGGAGTCCTTCAGCAGGCCCCAGTCGTGCAGGCCCTCGCAGATGACGCGCATGGCCGCCAGGTGGAAGTCGCGGAAGCTCGCGCCGGGCTTCAGCGCCGCAATGCCGGCGTCCTGGGCGGCCAGCACCAGCTCGTACGCCTGCCGCTGCGCCGCGGTGAACCGGCCCGACAGCGGGAACGTCCGGGTGACGTCGGCGGTGTAGAGAGTGTCGGTCTCGACGCCGGCGTCCAGCAGGAGCAGGTCGCCCTCGGCCAGCGCGCCGTCGTTGCGGATCCAGTGGAGCACGCAGGCGTGGGCACCGGAGGCCACGATGCTGTCGTAGCCGACCGCGTTCCCCTCCAGGCGCGAGCGCAGCCCGAAGACGCCCTCCAGGTAACGCTCGCCGCGCGGGTGGCCGAGGGCCGCGGGCAGGGCGCGCACGACGTCCTCGAAGCCGCGCACGGTGGCGTCCACGGCCGACTGCAACTCGCCGACCTCCCACTCGTCCTTGACCAGCCGCATCTCCGACAGGAACACCTCCAGCTCGGCGTCGCGGCCGCCCGCCGGCACCAGCGCGTCGACGGAGGCGTCGACGCCGCGCAGCACCCGGGCCGGGCCCTCGGAGCGCAGGTCGCGGATGTGCGCGCACTCGATCTGGTACAGCTCCGACGCCTCGGCCAGGTCGGGCCTGCGGCCCACCCAGAACTCGCCGTAGCGGCGGTCGCGGTAGAACTCCTCGCCCTCCTCGCGCGGCGAGCGCGGCCGCACGTACAGCACGGCCTGCCCGGACGGCTCGATGACCAGCACGTCGCCGGGCTCGCCCGCGCCCGTCAGGTAGGAGTACGCGCTGTGCGGACGGAACCGGTAGTCGCTGTCGTTGCTGCGCACCTTGAGCGTGCCCGACGGGACGACCAGCCGCTCACCGGGGAAACGCGCGGCCAGCGCCGCCCTGCGCCGGGCCGCCCAGGGAGCGATCGGCAGCGCGGTCACGCCGGTGCGCCGGGTGTCGGCCCAGCCGGTGCGCATGAACGCGGCCAGCTCCGGGGTGATGGGCAGGTCGTGGCTTCCGGTGTTGAGCTGCTCGGTCATCGATGCCTTCCACGTCGTCGGAGATGCGGCAAGTCAGCCTACGTGACCGCTTGACGGGGTCCCCACTCGGTTGTTTGCCTGTGAGGACCGGGCATAAGCCGGCCCTCGGCCGGGGACAACGGGAGCAGAGGTGGTGCACATGCTCATCGGGACGATCCTGCGCAACAAGGGAAACGCTGTCACCACGGTGGCGCCGGCGGCGACGGTCCGGGAACTGCTCGGCAAGCTCGCCGACCACAACATCGGCGCGGTCGTCGTCTCCACCGACGGCACGACGATCCAGGGGATCGTCTCCGAGCGCGACGTGGTGCGGCGGCTGCACGACCGGGGCCCCGAGATCCTCGACGCGCCGGTCTCCTCGATCATGACGACCGAGGTCCGCACGGCCGGGCCCGGCGACAACGTCGACGAGCTGCGCCGCACGATGACCACCCACCGGTTCCGCCACATGCCCGTGGTCGAGAACGGCCGGCTGGTGGGCATCGTCAGCATCGGCGACGTGGTCAAGAGCGCGATCGAGGAGCTGGAGACGGAGAAGGCGTCGCTCGTCGACTACCTCCACCGCTGACCGGGGCGTTGACAGGGGCGTCGATGGAGATGGCACCCTTGGGTCCGTGACGTACGGCCCCCCTGAGCCCCCTCGGGCGACGAGCAGTCCGCCGATCATCCTGCTCGTGTCCGGGCTGGCCGCCGTGGTGGCCTTCATCCTGGGCATCTTCGTCGGGTACGGCGCGGAGGGCTCGTCGGCCTCGCCGGCGCCCAGGGTCACGGTGACGGTCGAGGGCACCGGCCCGCCCTCGGCCTCCGTCCCCGCCACCCAGCCCGCCCCGACGGACGCCCCGCAGACCGGCCCCCTCCAGACGGACCCCCTCCAGACCGGTCCAGCCCAGACCGGTCCCGCCCAAACCGGTCCCACGCAGCCCGGACCGGCACAGACCGGTCCCACGCAGCCCGGACCGGCACAGACCGGTCCCACACAGCCCGGACCCGCGCAGACCGGTCCCACGCAGCCCGGACCCGCGCAGACCGGGCCGATGGCCGGGATGCGCACGTTCGTCGTGGGCGTGGACATGCCGCCCGGCACCTACCGCACGACCGGTCCCGTCGCCGGTTCCACGAACTGCTTCTGGGCCCGGCTGAACAGCACGTCCCCCGACCTCGGCTCGGTGATCAACGCGGGCGCGCCGACCGGGCCGGCGAGCGTCACCATCGAGCCTGGCGACAAGGCGTTCCAGACCGCCGGATGCGCACAGTGGACCAAGGCGTGACGGCGGCCGGTGGGTTCGACCTTCTGGTCGTCGGGGACGCCAACCCCGACATCGTGCTGACCGGCGCGCCGCGCGACCTGGCGTACGGCCAGCGCGAACAGCTCGTCGCGGGCGGCGACCTGGTCCTCGGCGGGTCCGGCGCGATCACCGCGTGCGGGGCCGCCAGGCTCGGCCTGCGCGCCGCCTTCGCCGGCCGCGTGGGCGACGACGCGGCGGGGCGTTTCGTGCTCGGCGCGCTGGCCGAGCGCGGGGTGGACGTCTCCCACTGCGTCACCGACCCCCGGCCCACGGCCATGACCGTCGTGCTCGCCGACGGGACGGACCGGGCCATCCTCACCTCGCCGGGCTGCCTGCCGTACCTGACCGCCGCGGACGTGCCGCGCGGCCTGGCCCGGCACGTGCACGTGTCGTCGTACTTCCTGCAGCCGGGACTGGCGGACGGGCTGCCCGCGCTGCTGGCGGAGCTGCGCGCGGCGGGCGCCACGACCTCGCTGGACACCAACGACGACCCGGCTGGCCGCTGGGACGGCCTGGCGGACGTGCTCGCCGCCACCGACGTGTTCCTGCCCAACGCCGGCGAGGCCAGGGCGATCGCGGCCCGCCTGTCCGGCGTCCGTGACGGGCCGCTGGAGGCCGTCGCGGCGCGGCTGGGCGCCCTCGGACCGGCCGTCGTCGTCAAGGACGGCGCGGACGGCGCGCTGGCCTGGGAGTCCGGCCTGGTGACGCGGGCCCCGGCCAGGGCCGTCGAGCCCGTGGACACCGTCGGCGCGGGCGACAGCTTCGACGCGGGCTACCTCGCCGCCAGGCTGCGCGGGATGAGCCCGCGTGAGTGCCTCGACGTGGCCGTGGCCTGCGGATCGTTGTCCACCCGCGCGGCCGGCGGCACCGCCGCCCAACCCACCTGGGACGACCTGTGAAGACCGCCCTGCCGTGTCGTTGCGCGGGTGAGTCCCGCTGGAGGAGGATGCGCTCAGCCCAACAAGGAGGATGACATGTCGGTGTTGCAGAGCTTCCTGGACAGCGTGCGCGGCGGTGCGATCGAGGTGGTCGACCTGACCGCGCCCCTGTCCTCCGAGACGCCGATCCTCCAGTTGCCCGAGCCGTTCGGCAACACCATCCCGTTCCGGCTGGAGGAGATCAGCCGTTACGACGACCGCGGCCCCGCCTGGTACTGGAACGACATCCACACCGGCGAGCACTCCGGCACCCACTTCGACGCCCCCGTCCACTGGGTCACCGCCCGCGACGGCCAGGACGTCTCCCAGGTGCCCGTACGCAGCCTGATCGCGCCCGCGGTCGTGCTCGACTTCGCCGCCGAGGCGGCCAAGGACCCCGACTTCCTGTTGCAGATCGACCACGTCAAGGAATGGGAACGCGCCAACGGCCCGCTGCCCGACGGCGGCTGGCTGCTCTACCGCACCGGCTGGGACGCCCGCTCCGCCGACCAGGCCGCCTTCCTCAACGCCGACGAGACCGGCCCGCACTCGCCGGGCATCTCGGTCGAGTGCGCGTCCTGGCTGGCCGCCGAGACCCCGATCCTCGGGCTCGGCGTGGAGACCGTCGGCACCGACGCCGGGGCCGCCCACTCCTTCGACCCGCCCTTCCCCTGCCACTCCTTCCTGCTCGGCGCGGGCAAGTACGGCCTGACCCAGCTCCGCAACCTCGACCGCCTGCCGGTGACCGGGGCCGCCGTGGTCGCCCCGCCGCTGCCCATCGTGGGCGGCTCCGGCAGCCCCGTCCGCGTCCTGGCCCTGGTGGAACGTTGACCGTCCCGGAGACGGCGGCCGCGGCGGTCGGCCGGGCGCTGGCCGCCGGCGGCGTCCGCACGGCGTTCGGGGTGGTCGGCAGCGGCAACTTCCACGTCACGAACGCGCTGGTCGAGCACGGCGTGCGGTTCGTCGCCGCGCGGCACGAGGGCGGGGCGGCGACCATGGCCGACGCCTACGCCCGGATGAGCGGCGAGGTCGGCGTCGTCACGGTCCACCAGGGGCCGGGGCTGACCAACGCGATGACGGGGATCGCCGAGGCGGCCAAGAGCCGTACGCCGATGATCGTCCTGGCCGGTGAGGCGACGGACGCGCGCTCCAACTTCCACATCGACCAGGACGCCCTGGCCGCGGCGGTGGGCGCGGTCCCCATGCGTCTCACGGACGCCGCGCGGGCCGAGGAGCAGGCGCTCGAAGCCTTCCGCGTGGCCTCGCGGGAACGCCGCACGGTCCTGCTGAACCTGCCGCTCGCCGTGCAGTCCGCCCCCTCCCGCAGCCGCGCCCCCGCACCTGCCCTGACCGGCGCGGCCGGGCCCGACCGCTCAGCGGCACAGGACACGACCGCCGGGCCCGACCGCTCAGCGGCGCAGGACATGACGGCCGGGCCCGACCGGGCAGCCGCGGACGACGCGACGGCCGCGCTCGGGCGGCTGCTGGCCGGGGCGCGGCGGCCGGTGTTCGTCGCGGGCCGCGGCGCCCGGCACGCCCGCCGCGAGCTGGAGGCGCTGGCCGACCGCACCGGCGCCCTGCTGGCCACCTCCGCCGTCGCCAAGGGCCTGTTCCGCGGCAGCCCCTGGGACCTCGACGTGAGCGGCGGCTTCGCCACCCCGCTGGCCGCCGAGCTGATCCGCGGCGCGGACCTGATCGTCGGCTGGGGCTGCGCCCTGAACATGTGGACGACCCGCCACGGCACGCTGATCCCGCCGGAGGCGAAGGTGGCCCAGGTCGACCTCGACCCGGCGGCCGTCGGCGCGCACGTCCGGGCCGACCTCGGCGTGGTCGGGGACGTCCGCGCCGTGGCGGCGGCCCTCACCGGGCCGGGCGGCGCCGCGCCGGGCTACCGGTCGGCCGAGCTGGCCCGGCGGATCAGGGACGAGGGGCGCTGGCGCGCGGTGCCGTACCGGGACGAGAGCGGCGCGGGCCGCATCGACCCGAGAACGCTCACCATCGCCCTGGACGACCTGCTCCCGAGCGAGCGCGTCGTGTCCGTCGACTCGGGCAACTTCATGGGATACCCCTCGATGTTCCTGGACGTGCCGGACGCGGGCGGGTTCTGCTTCACCCAGGCGTTCCAGTCGGTCGGGCTCGGGCTGGCGACCGCGATCGGGGCCGCCCTGGCCCGTCCGGACCGGCTCCCGGTGGCCGCCCTGGGCGACGGCGGCGCGTTCATGGGCATCGCCGAGCTGGAGACCGTCGTCCGGCTGGGGCTGCCCATGGTGGTCGTGGTCTACGACGACGAAGCGTACGGGGCGGAGGTGCACCACTTCGGGCCGCACGGGCATCCGCTCGGCATGGTCCGCTTCCCGCCCGCCGACCTGGCCGCGATCGCCCGGGGCCACGGGTTCGCGGCGGTGACCGTCACGGACGCCGCCGGGCTGGCGGGCGTGGCCGAATGGCTCAAGGGGCCCAGGGACCGCCCGCTGCTGGTGCACGCCAGGATCACCGGCGAACGCGGCTCCTGGTGGCTGGAGGAGGCCTTCAAGGGCCACTGAGCGGGGCCAGGGGCCGGGACGGTCAGAGTTTGCGATAGGTGCGGGCCTCTTCGGCGGCGGCCAGCACCTCCGCCAGCGACCCGCCCGTGCACGCCGCCACGCACGCCGCCACCGCCCCCTCCACGAACGGCACGTCCGCGATCACCACCCGCCCGTCCTCCTCCAGCAGCCGGGCGGTCAGCACCGAGCTGCCGAGGTCGGGGATGATCAGCACGCCGTCGCCCCGGTCCACGCTGCGCACCGCCTGCTCGACGAGGTCGAAGCTGGTGCCCAGGCCGCCGTCCGCGGTGCCGCCGGCCGCCGCCACCGGCACGGGCTCCGCGGCGATCCCCAGGGCCAGCGCCGCCGTCTCGGCCGCCAGCCCGGCACTGTGCGAGACCAGCACCACCCCGACCATCAGCCCTCCGCCCGCCCCTGGCCCTCTGCCGGGCTCCGGCCCTCTCCGGGGGTCCGGCTCTCGGCCTGGTCCTGGCCCTCTGCCCGGTTCCGGGCCACCGTGGCCAGGGCGCGCATGATCAGGGCCGCCGAGGCGGCTCCCGGGTCCTCGTGGCCCACGCTGCGTTCGCCCAGGTAGCTGGCCCGGCCCTTGCGGGCCTGGAGGGGGATCGTCTCCCGCGCGCCCTCGGCAGCCGCGTCCGCCGCCCGTTCGAACGCCTCCAGCGCCCCGATGCCGTCCCGTACGGCCAGGGCCAGTGACCGGGAGGCCGGGACCAGCGCGTCCACCATGGTCTTGTCGCCCACGGCCGCCTTGCCCAGCCGTTCCAGCGCGACCACCCCCTCCTCGAACGCCGCCTCGAAGCGGGCCAGCGTCACCGGGGACTCCAGCGTCCGGCCCATCTGCCGGAACATCGACCCGTACAGCGGGCCGGAGGCGCCGCCGACGCGGCGGATGAGGGCCGTGCCCGCGTCGGCCAGCACCTGCCCGGGGGAGCCCGGCGGCCGGTCGGCCAGCGCCTTGGCGACCTCGGTGAAGCCGCGGTCGAGGTTCGCGCCGTGGTCGGCGTCGCCGATGGCCGCGTCGAGGTCCGTCAGCCGTTCGCGGTCGCGGCGGACCAGCCGGGCTGCCTCGTCGAGCCAGTCCGCGAAGAAGCTGGTGTCCATCAACACCCCCAGCGCAGCGCCGGCGTCTCGACGGGCGCGTCCCAGAGCCGGATGAGCGGGTCGTCGACCCGGCACACGGTGACCGAGAAGCCTTGCATGTCCAGGCTCGTCACGTAGTTGCCGACGAGCGAGCGGGCCACCCGCGCGTCCTTGCCCTTCACGAACGCCGCGACCTCGGCGAACAGCACGTACAGCTCCATGAGCGGGGTGCCGCCCATGCCGTTGACCATCACCAGCAGGTCGCCGCGGAGCGGCAGGTCGCTGTGCAGGGCCTCCATCGCGACGGCGGCCAGCTCGCGGGCCGAGGCCATCGGCACCCGCGTGCGGCCGGGCTCGCCGTGGATGCCGATGCCCAGCTCCACGTCCGTCTCGGGCAGGTCGAACGTCGGCTTGCCCGCCGACGGCGTCGTGCACGAGGTCAGCGCGATGCCGAAGGACCGGCTGCGCTCGTTCACCTCGGCGGCCACCCTGGCCACCTCGGTCAGTGGCGCGCCCTCCTCGGCCAGCGCGCCCGCGATCTTCTCCACGAACAGCGTCGCGCCCGTGCCGCGCCGCCCGGCCGTGTAGAGCGAGTTCTGGACGGCCACGTCGTCGTCGACCAGCACGGAGGCCACGTCGTTGTCCTCGGCCAGCTCGGCGGCCATCTCGAAGTTGAGCACGTCGCCGGTGTAGTTCTTGACGATGTGCAGCACCCCGGCGCCGCCGTCGACGGCCTTGGTGGCCTCGATGATCTGGTCGGGCACGGGCGAGGTGAAGATCTCGCCGGGGCAGGCGGCGTCCAGCATGCCGTGGCCGACGAACCCGGCGTGCAGGGGCTCGTGGCCCGAGCCGCCGCCCGACACCAGCCCCACCTTGCCGGGGCGCGGCCCTGCGGCCCGGTAGACCACGCGGTCCTGGACCCTCAGCTCGGGATGGGCCGCGGCCATGCCGTTCAGCGCGTCCTCCACCACGGAGTCGGCGGTGTTGATGAGCTTCTTCATGGTCAAAACATCTGCCCGTTCTCACGGGAGGGCAAGCGCCGCCGCGTGAACAGGGGGGATGTCCTACGATCTCGTGACCCGAGCCGATCTTTTCCGGGCGGGACCAGGTCTCCCGGGTGGCCTGCCGACCGGCGTGAGTAGGCTACCTTCTGCTCATGGCTGAGATTGTGTACCCGCCGGTGATCGCCGCCGCGCGGACCCTCTTTCGCGTGCTCGACTACCGCTTCCACATGGAGGGCACGGAGCACGTGCCGCGGACCGGGGGAGCGGTGCTGGTGAGCAATCACATCAGCTATCTCGACTTCATCTTCGCGGGGTTCGCCGCGGTGCCGTCCAAGCGGCTGGTGCGCTTCATGGCCAAGCAGGACGTCTTCGACCACCGCGTCTCGGGGCCGCTGATGCGCGGCATGCACCACATCCCGGTCGACCGCGGGGCCGGGGCCGGCTCGTACGCCACCGCGCTGCGCAAGCTCAAGGCCGGCGAGGTGGTGGGCGTCTTCGCCGAGGCCACGATCAGCCGCTCCTTCACCGTCAAGGAGATCAAGAACGGCGCGATCCGCATGGCCCAGGCCACCAACGTGCCGGTCATCCCGGTCGCCCTGTGGGGCAGCCAGCGGTTGTGGACGAAGGGCCGTCCCAAGCAGCTCACCCAGCGGCACGTGCCGATCACCATCCTGGTGGGCGAGCCGTTCCACCCCAAGCGCGGGGAGGACGTCAACCAGCACACCGTCGACCTGCACACGCGCCTGTCGGAGCTGGTCGACCGGGCGCAGCGCACCTATCCCGAGGTGCCGCCGGGCGTGTGGTGGCAGCCCGCGCACCTGGGCGGCACCGCGCCCACCCCCGAGGAGGCGGCCGCCATGGACGCCGCCGAGGCCGAGGCCCGAGCCCAGCGGGACTGAGCCCGCCTGAGCCCGCCTGAACCGGTCAGATGGCGGCCTGGTAGGCGCTGGCGCGCATGCCCGCCAGCAGGCCCGCCGTCTGCTCCGGCGTGTAGCGGCGCACCGGGTCGTGGTGGAGCAGCCCCTCGATGAGCGGGCGCATCACCCCGGCCCGCCGCGGCGGCGGGTACGGGCCGCTGCGGGCCATGCCGAGCACCGTGGCCGCGTCCTGCCCGGGGTAGGGCGGCTGGCCCTCGACGGCGCTGTAGAGCGTCGCGCCGAAGGACCACATGTCGGCCTCCTTGCTGGCCGGCCCGCCGTGCAGCCGCTCCGGGGCCATGAACGCGGGCGTGCCGCGCAGCCGCCGCGAGGTCGTCATGCGGATGTCGCCCTCGGCCGTGGCGATGCCGAAGTCGGTCAGCACCACGCGGTCGCCGGTCAGCATCACGTTCGCGGGCTTGACGTCGCGATGGAGCACGCCTGCCTTGTGCGCGGTGCGCAGCGCGGCGAGCAGGTGCTGGCCGATCGCCACCACCGACTGCGCGGGCAACGTGCCCACCTGGGAGAGCAGCTGGTGGAGTGAGAGCCCGTGCAGGTACTCCATCACGATCCAGAGCTTGCCGCCCACTTCCATCAGGTCGTGGACCGTGACGATGTTGGGGTGCGTCAGGCCGGCCGCCATCCGGGCCTCACGCAGCACCCGGCGGCGAACCATCTCGGCCTCACCGGCCAGAGTCAGCTCCTTCAACGCCACCTCTCGGTGGAGGAGCCGATCGAACGCCCGCCAGACGACTCCCATACCCCCACGACCGGCCTCCTCGTTCAGGAGGTACCGTCCGCCGATCTCCCGCATACCATCCCCTCAAGCTCGGGGATAATCATGTCATCTCCGCACACGGCATAGGGTGCCTAACGTGATCTGGATATGTCGGGAAGTGTAGGTTCGCTGGTCAGCGCCGCAGAAATTCGCCCAGGCAGGGCGCGCCACACGAGCCCCACCGCCACCAGGCACAGCCCCGCGGCCCCGGCCAGGACGGCGGCCAGCCCGAACAGGTCGCCCGCCAGGCCGCCGAGCGCCGCGCCCACCGGCATGCCGCCCATGCCGACCAGCCGGTAGGCGGAGTTCACCCGTCCCAGCATCTCGCCGGGGATCAGCCGCTGGCGGATCGAGACGACCAGCACGTTGGCCGCCGCCCCCGTCACGCCCCACACCACCGCGACCGGGTACAGCGCCCACGGCGACGGCACGAGCATGGGGACGAGCAGCAGCAGGCTGCTGATCAGCCACGCCCCGACCAGCGTGCCGGCCTCGCCGATCAGCCGCGTGACCGGCCCGGTCAGCGGCGAGCCGAGCACCGCGCCGGCCGCGAACGCGGTCATCATGAGGCCGTAGCCGCTCGGGTCGAGGCCGATGCGCGACCCGTCGCCGACGGCCCACAGGACGAAGACGGCGAAGTATCCGGCGTTGGCCATGTTCAGCATGCCCGCGGAGATCGCCAGCCTGCGCAGCAGCCGGTGGGCCCACAGGTAGCGCAGCGCCTCGCCGATGTCGGCGCGCAGCGGGCGGCGCGGCCCGGATGCGGCCGGAGCGGCCCGGAAGGAGCCGGCCATGCCGGTCAGCAGCAGGGCCGCGGCGGCGTACAGGAGGGCGGGGGCGCCGAAGAGGGCGGCGGGCAGCAGGCCGGCGAGCAGCCCGGCCACCGGCGCGCCGACGAAGTCGTTGCCGACGGTCTGGACGCCGACGATCCGGGCGTTGGCCCTGGTGAGGTCGTCCTTGGCGACGGTCATGGGCAGGACGGACTGCGCCGAGGTGTCGGCGAAGACCTCGCTCACCCCGGCCGCGAAGATCACCGCGAGCAGCGTCCACAGGTTCAGCAGGCCCGCCGTCGCCAGCAGCGCCGCCACCGCCAGCACCGCCGTACGCGCGGCGTTGGCCAGCGTCATGATCCGGCGGCGGTCGACCCGGTCGGCCACCGCCCCCGCGTGCAGCGCCAGCAGCAGCCAGGGCGCGGTCGCGGCGGCCCCGGCCAGCGACACCAGCGTGGGGGAGCGGGTCATGGACACGGCCAGCAGCGGCGCGCCCACCCGCAGCACACCGTCGGCCAGGTTCGACAGCGCGGTGGACGACCACAGGAACCAAAAGGCCCGCCCGAGACGGTTCACGACTCACTCCGATAGTGTGTAAGGAAAAGTGTGCATAGTTTCCTTTGCAAAGATAGGCTTGCACAGTGACAGAAGGCAAGGGCTTCTCCGCCCGCACCCTCGACGCGAAGGCGCTGAAGTC
This sequence comes from Nonomuraea sp. NPDC048881, assembly GCF_040649795.1. Lineage (NCBI taxonomy): Bacteria > Bacillati > Actinomycetota > Actinomycetes > Streptosporangiales > Streptosporangiaceae > Nonomuraea > Nonomuraea sp. NPDC048881. The sequence continues at coordinate 29,368 of NZ_JBEZGC010000009.1, read as the reverse complement.
GTTCGCGCACCCGCTGCGGCTGCGCATCTACGAGCTGCTCGACGAGCACGGCCCGGCCACCGCCACCGGCCTGGCCGGCCTGCTCGGGCAGAACACCGGGGCCACCAGCTACCACCTGCGCGAGCTGGCCCGCCACGGCATGATCGAGATCGCGCCCGAGCTGGGCCGGGGCAAGGAGAAGTACTGGCGGATCACGCCCGGGGGCTTCAGCTTCGGACCGGCGAAGGACAACCCCGAGGAGGTGGACGCCGCGCTGAGGTTCCTGCTGGACGACATGGTCCGGCAGCGCGGCGCGGAGCTGACCCGGTGGCGGGAAGGCGCGATGCGGGCTCCCGAGGAATGGGTTCAGGCCGGCGTGTTCGCCCGCCGCTCGCTGCGGCTCACCCCCGAGGAGACGGCCGACCTGCGCGACCGGGTGCTGGAGGTGCTGGACCGCTTCCGCCGCCTGTCGGACGGCAGGGACGCCCCCGCCGACGGCGCCCACGTCGTCGTGCACTTCGACGTCCTGCCGCTCGGTGCCACGGGCGACCCGCCCGCGCAGGACCGGTCCTGACCCCTGCGACGCGCGGCGCCCCCGTCCCTGGAGGGACGGGGGCGCCGTGGCCGGACGATCAGGAGATCAGGGTCATGGCCCGCTCGACGGTGCCCTCGGGCGCCTTGGCGGGCGAGCCCGCGTCGAACGGCGGCTGCGGGTCGTACTCGATCGCGAGCTGCACCGCCTGTGCTGTCTCGACGCCGTCGGCCTGGGCCAGCAGGGTCAGGGCCATGTCGATCCCGGCCGACACCCCGGCGGCCGTCACGATCTTGCCCTCCGTGACGACGCGCTCGCCCACCGGCTCGGCGCCGACGCCCGTCAGTCCGTCCAGCACCGCCCAGTGGGTGGTCGCGCGCACGCCCTTGAGCAGCCCCGCCGCGCCCAGCACGTACGAGCCGCTGCACACCGACGTCGTCCACCGCGTGTGCTCGTGGGCCTCGCGCAGCCAGCCGAGCAGCGCCTCGTCCGACATCGCCTCCGCGGTGCCGGGCCCGCCGGGCACGAGCACCACGTCGGGACGCGGCAGGTCGGCGTAGGAGGCGGTGGCGGCGATCGACAGGGTGCCCTGGTCGTCGGTCACCGGCCCCACCTCCCCGGCGACGAACGTCACCGTGACGCCGGGCGCGAACGCCAGCACGGTGTAGGGGCCGACCGCGTCAAGAGCGGTGAAACGGGGATAAAGCGGGATTGCCACGTGCATGGTGTCATTTCTCCTTCGACTGGAATCTGCGGCGGTGCTCGCCCGGCGACACCCGCCAGTGGCGGCGGAAGACGCGGTAGAGGGTCTCCGGCGTGCCCAGGCCCGCCTCCCTGGCCACGGTCTCCAGGGGGTGCCCGGTGACCTCCAGGAGGCGTCTGGCGGCGTCGGCGCGGCTGCGTTCGACGTACCGGCCGGGTGGCAGGCCGGTCTGCTCGGTGAAGACGCGGGAGAAGTGCCGTTCGCTCATTCCGACGCGCCGGGCGAGCGCGGGCACGCTCAGGTCGGCGGCCGGGTTGGCGTCGATGTAGCCCTGCAGCTCCCGCAGGGGGAGGCTGCGCGGCGTCATGGCCCGCATCGGCGCGCTGAACTGGCTCTGCCCGCCCGGCCGGTGCAGGTAGACGACGAGCCCGCGGGCGACGTCGCGGGCCAGCTCGTGGCCGTGGTCCCTGGCCACCAGCGCGAGGGCGAGGTCCACGCCGGACAGCACGCCCGCCGAGGTCCACACGTTGCCGTCCTCGATGTAGAGCGGATCGGGGTCCACTTCGACGTCGGCGTAGCGGTGGCGCAGGTCGTCGGCGGACAGCCAGTGGGTGGTGGCCCGGCGGCGGCCGAGCAGCCCGGCCTCGGCCAGCAGGAAGGCCCCGTTGCAGACCGAGGCCACCCGTCCCGCCCGCGCGGCCAGGGCGGCGACCGCCCCGACCAGCGCGCGGTCCTCCAGCTGCCGGGGCACCGACAGCCCGCCGGCCACCATGAGCGTGTCGATCGGCTCCGACACCTCGCCGAGCGCCCCCGCCATGACGGTGACCCCGTTCGACGCGCTCACCGCCCCCGCATCCACACCGGCCACCTCGACCCGGTAACCCCGCCCCCGGGCGATCAGGTCGGCGGTCGCGAACACGTCCGCCGGCCCGGCCATGTCCAGCAACTGGAAGCCCGGGAAGACGACGATCACGATCCGTCGCTGCATGCCTTCATGCTGGTCGCGGCCCTGCATTGGCGTCAATGACACAAACCTTGCACATTACGCCACCCGCTCCCGCCTGCTGGCGGTGGCGGGTTACACTTATTGCAGATATCGAGGGTCGGAGGTGGTCATGCCCCGCAGCGGCGTCCTGGCCGGCGCGACGCGCGTCGAAGCCGACAGCGGTGACCGCGAGCTGCTCGAACACCTGGAGGCGACGGCTGCCGCAGGGAACGCGTCGCTGGTGCTGCGCGGGCCGGACGGCACCGACCTCGTGTTGCCGCGCTCGTTGGTCAGGCTGCTGGTCGCCGCGGCGCACGATCTCGGCAAGGGGCACGCCGTCTGGGCCCTGCCCGCCGAAGCCCTGTTGAGCCCCAACGAGGTCGCGGAGCTGCTCGGCCTGTCGCGTCCCTTCGTCGTGCGACTGCTGGACGAGGGCGAGATCCCCGCGCAACGTCTTCCAGGCAGCCGCCATCGTGTCGTTCGCCTGGAAGATGTCCTGGAGTTCCAGGATCGCCGGGAGCGTCGCGCCGAAGCCCGTCGCAGGATCATGGAGGTCGCCGAGGAGGCGGAACTACCCTACTGATCTCCCAAGGGACATTGGCTGATGGCGCGGGTCTTCGTCGACACCAACGTGCTGTTCCCGTTCTCGCTGACGGACCTCATGCTCGCGCTGACCGAGGACGCCGTGCACACGTGGGTCTGGAGCGATCACCTGCTGTCGGAATGGGAACGTGTCATCGTGCGCGAGCAGCACCGCTCAGCCCATGCGGCGGCGCGCATCGGGGAGGTGATCCGTGAGTTCTTCGCCGACAGCCGGGTCTCCGAGGACGACTACAAGCACCTGATCGATCAGATGGAGGGCCCCGACCTCGACGACCGCCATCACATGGCTGCCGCGATAGCGGGTCACGCCCAGATCCTGGTCACCTGGAACGTCACGGACTTCCCGGCGTCGTTCCTCGGCCGCCACGGGGTGCGCGTCAGCACTCCCGATGCGTACCTGCGCTCGCTGCTGAACCGCAGTCCGCGTGAGGTGCTGGGCGTGCTCGCCCGGATGGCGGCGGGGAAACGCCGTCCGCCCATGACCACGTACGACGTCCTCACTGCGCTGGACAGGGCAGGGGTTCCCGGCTTCGCCAGAGGAGCGCGGAATGTACTGACGATCGTAGAGGGCGGTTTCTGACGGAATTGGAGACGGCCGGCACCCCTGTGGGGGTGCCGGCCGTGGCTCTTGGGGGCGTCAGCCCATGTGGGGGTAGCGGTGGTCGGTCGGCGGGACGAAGGTCTCCTTGATCGTGCGGGCGTTCACCCAGCGGATCAGGTTGAAGATCGAACCGGCCTTGTCGTTGGTGCCCGAGGCGCGCGCGCCGCCGAACGGCTGCTGGCCCACGACCGCGCCCGTCGGCTTGTCGTTGACGTAGAAGTTGCCCGCCGCGAAGCGCAGCCGCTCCGAGGCCGCGGCGATGGCGTACCGGTCCTGGGCGATGATCGAGCCGGTCAGCGCGTACGGGGCGATGCCCTCCATCTGGTCGAGCACCGTGTCGAAGTCGCGGTCCTCGTAGACGTGCACGCCGAGGATCGGCCCGAAGTACTCCTTGACGAAGATCTCGTCCGTCGGGTCGGCGCACTCCAGGATGGTCGGCTTGACGAAGTAGCCGACGCCGGAGTCGTAGGAGCCGGTGAGCACGTCGATGTTCGAGGCGGCCCGCGCCCGGTCGATGGCGTCCTTGTGCTTGGCGAAGGCCCGCTCGTCGATGACCGCCCCCATGAACGTCGACAGGTCGGCCGCCACGTCGCCCACGGTCAGCGACTCGGCCACGCCCACGAAGTCGTCACGCATGCGGTTCCACACCGAACGCGGCACGTACGCCCGCGAGGCCGCCGAGCACTTCTGGCCCTGGTACTCGAAGGCGCCCCTGACCAGCGCGGTCGAGAGCACCGCCGGGTCGGCCGACGGGTGGGCCAGCACGAAGTCCTTGCCGCCGGTCTCGCCCACCAGGCGCGGGTAGCCGTGGTAGGAGGCGATGTTGGCGCCGATCGTGCCCCACAGGTGCTGGAAGGTGGGGGTCGAGCCGGTGAAGTGCACGCCGGCCAGGGCCGGGTGCGTCATCGCGACCTCGGAGACGGCCTGCCCGTTGCCGGTGACCATGTTGATCACGCCCGGCGGCAGCCCGGCCGCCTCCAGCAGGCGCATCGTGTGGTGCGCGGCGAGCTGCTGCGTCGGCGACGGCTTCCAGACGACGACATTCCCCATCAAAGCGGCAGAAGTCGGCAAATTTCCGGCGATGGCGGTGAAGTTGAACGGCGTGATCGCCAGCACGAACCCCTCAAGGGGCCGGTACTCCATCCGGTTCCACACGCCGGGCGACGAGATCGGCTGGTCGGAGTAGAGCTGACGGGCGTAGGTCACGTTGAAGCGCAGAAAGTCGATCAGCTCGCAGGCCGCGTCGATCTCCGCCTGCTGCGCCGACTTCGACTGGCCCAGCACGGTGGCCGCGTTCAGCGTCTGGCGCCACGGACCGGCCAGCAGGTCGGCGGCCTTGAGGAAGACCGCGGCCCGCTCGTCGAAGGACAGCGCCCGCCAGGCGGGCGCCGCCCGCAGGGCGCTGTCGATGGCGTCCTGCACGTCCTGAGCCGTAGCGTCGTTGGTACGGCCCAGGACGGAGGCATGGTTGTGCGGCTGCACCACGTCGATGGGCGCGCCGCCGCCGAGCCGCTGCTCGCCGTCGATGGTCATGGTCAGGTCGACGGGGGAGCCGGCCAGCTCCTTGATGCGGTCCTCCAGTGCCGAACGCTCGGCGCTGCCCGGCGCGTAGCCGAGCACGGGCTCGTTCACGGGGACGGGGACGTTGCTGATGGCATCCATTTACTTACCCCCAAGGGCACGAAGGAAGAAGGCGACGTTGGCGGGACGCTCGGCCAGCCGGCGCATGAAGTAGCCGTACCAGTCGTCGCCGTAGGGGACGTACACGCGGACCGTGTGGCCGGCCCCGGCCAGGGCCTCCTGCCGGTCGGTCCGGATCCCGTAGAGCATCTGGAACTCGTGGTCGCCGAGCGTGCGGCCGAAGCGGTCGGCGAGCAGCTCGGTGATGGAGATCAGCCGGTCGTCGTGCGTGGCCACCATGGGGTAACCCTTCCCCGCCATGAGGATGCGCAGGCATCGCACGTACGCCTTGTCCACGGCCTGCTTGTCCTGGTGCGCGGCCGAGGCGGGCTCGCGGTAGGCGCCCTTGACCAGCCGGACGCGCGAGCCCTCGTGGGCCAGGTCGCGGCAGTCGTCCTCGCTGCGGAACAGGTAGGCCTGGATCGCCACGCCGGTGGACGGGTAGTCCTCGCGCAGCTTGCGCAGGATGCCCAGCGTCGAGTCGACGGTGGTGTGGTCCTCCATGTCGAGCGTCACGGTCGAGCCGCCCGCCGCGGCGGCGGCGCAGATCTCGCGGGCGTGCTCCAGGGCCATGCCGTCGTCGAGCCGCTGCCCGACCGCCGACAACTTGACCGACACCTCGCCCCGGGTGCCGAGCTGGAGCGGCTTCAGCGCCTCCAGCAGCGTCACGTACGCCTGCGCCACGGTCTCGGCGGCGCGCGCGTCGCGCGTCTCCTCGCCGAGGTGGTCGACGGTAACGGCCAGGTTGGCGTCACGCAGCCGTTCGATGGCGTTCCGGGCCTCCTGGACGCTCTCGCCCGCGACGAACCGGTCCACCACCTTGCGGGTGAGCGGAAAGCCTGACACGGAACGGCGCACGACGCCGCTCCCGGAGGCGGCAAGGAGCAGTTGACCCAACATGCCTCAAGTCTAGAAACCCCAGGTCAGAGGGGGCCATGAACGCGCGTAACGATCGATGTGGCAGGCTGTCATACAAATGCACAACACGTCCGACCTTCAGGAAATCGTCGACGAGATCGCCGCCACGCTCGGGGCGTCCGTGACGCTGGAGGACCGCTCGTTCCGGCTGCTCGCCTACGGCGCCCAGCACGGCGACATCGACACGGTCCGCCAGGAGTCGATCCTGCGCCGGCGCGCCACCGGCGAGGTGCGCGACTACTTCGAACGCTATGGCATCGCCAGGGCCGGCGGCCCGGTCCGGATCCCGGCCGACGCCGAGCTCAAGGTGCTGGCCCGGGTCTGCTGGCCGCTGCGGCACGGCGAGGTCACCTACGGCTACCTGTGGCTGCTGGACTCCGGCAGCCTCGCCGACGAGGCGCTGCGCCGCGTCGCGCCGCTGGTCGCCAGGGCCGCCGCGGCGCTCGCCCAGGAGGCCAGGAGCCGCCAGGACCTCGGCCGCGGCCTGCTCGCCCTGCTCTCCGCCGACCCCGAGGAACGCGCCGCGGCCTCCATCGAGGTCCCCGGCCCGGTCACCGCGGTCGCCGTGCGCGAGTCCAGCGAGCGCGTGGCCGCCCTCTGGACGCTTCCGCGCGGCGTGCTGGCCCGCACCGGCTCGCCCGTCGCCCTGCTGGCACCCGCCCACCTGGCCGGGGAGGTCGCCCAGACCCTGCAGAGCGCGTACGGCACCGCCGCCGGCATCGGCGCCCCCAGGAACGACCCGGCCGAGGCGTGGCAGAGCTGGCGTGAGGCCCGCCAGGCGCTGCGCATCGCCGAGCACTTCCCCCGGCACGCCCCCATCGCCCGCTGGCAGGACCTGGGCGTGCACCGCCTGCTGGCCCGCCTCGGCCGCGCCGACCTGCGCGAGCTGGCCGCCGAGACCGCCGCCCTCGACGCCGAGCTGGCCCAGACGCTGGAGGTCTACCTCGATCTCGGCGGCCACGCCCAGAAGACGGCCGCCGAGCTGGGCGTTCACCGCCAGACCCTCTACTACCGCCTGGGCAAGGCCGAACGCCTCCTGCACCGGGACCTGTCCGACGGCGACGACCGGCTGACCGTGCACCTCGGGCTGAAGGCGGCCAGGCTGCTGCCTCAGGACGGCCGGTAGACCTTCACCCAGTCCACGTACATCGACACCGTCGCGGGGGTGGAGGAGTCGCGGCAGCGCGGCTCGCACACCACGTCGTTCTGCAGCGCCAGGCCCATGCGGTCGCCGTCGGGCACGTACGGGCCGCGGTAGTCCCACACCTTCCTGCCGTCCAGCCAGAACGTCAATCGGCCGGGCAGCCAGTCCACGGCCGCGGTGTGCCAGCGGGTGAAGTCGGCCCGCAGCTGCCGTTGCGCCCGCCCGCGCCCGCCGTGCACGAAGATGCCGCCGCCCTGCCGGCGCGGGTCCACGATCTCGGCGAAGTCGACCTCGGCGTAACCGTCGCCCTCGCTCTGGGCGGTGGGCCACAGCAGCGCGACCGGCGTGTAGCCGTTGCCCGCCTCGGCCCTGAACCGCACCTCCCACCTGCCGTACCGCTGGGTGAGCCGGGTGGCCACGCCGCCGGACAGGTCCTTGCCGCCGTACCGGCCGCCCTTCAGGCGCAGCATCCCGCCTGCGACCGTGGCGGCCCGGCCCGTACGGGGGTTACGGGCCGCGTCCGGCGAGTGGTAGACCATCCACCTGCCCGTGTCGACCGAGGAGCCGTCGAAGTTCTCGACGAGGACGGGCGCGCCCCACCTCGACGTCTCCGCCTGTGCGCTCTGGGGCAGGGCGAGGGCCGTGATCAGCGCCGCCACCGCCGCCCGCTTCGAACCGCGAGTAGACATGCGGACCATCGAAGCAAAGATCTCACTCCGGTAACAAGGGCCCCTTCCGGACAGGCTCCGGGAACGGCGGGAGGCGGACGGCTTGCGCCGCCCGCCTCCCGCGCGGTCTCCGTCAGACGCAGGCCGACTCGTAGACGCGGACCAGTTCCTGGCTCACGCGCTCCCAGGAGTAGCGCGAGCGCGCCCGGTCGGCGCCGGCGTACCCGAGCGCGGTGCGCAGCGTCGGGTCGCACAGGATCTCGCGGGCCAGCCGCGCGGTGCGCGCCGGCCGGTCCGGCGGGACCAGCAGGCCGGTCACGCCGTCGATCACGGAGTCGAGGTGGGCGCCCACGGCCGAGGCGATCACCGGCACGCCGCAGGCCATGGCCTCCAGCGCGACGACGCCCGTCGCGGCCTCGCGCGGCACCGACACCACGGCGTCCGCGCTGCGCATCAGCTTCGGCACCGAGGCCCGCTTGACCTGCCCCAGCAGCGTCACCCGGTCGGCGACGCCGAGCTGCTCGGCCAGGGCGCGCAGCCGGCGCGCGTCCCTGTCGTCGTCCAGTTCCTCGGGCTCGGGGCCGCCGGCGATGACCAGCTCGACGTCCGTCAGCCCCTGCAGCGCCCGCACCGCCGTGTACGCCCCGCGCTCGGGGGACAGCGGGCCGACGTGCAGCAGCCGCTTGCGGGCGCCCTTGGTGGCGATCGCCCCGCGCCGCTGGAAACGCTCGGTGTCCACACCGTGCGGCACGATCGCGATGTTCCCGCGCGGCACGCCCAGCCTGATCAACGCCGACTCCTCGTCGCCCGAGCCGGCGATGACCGCCTTGGCCCGGCGTCCGAGCGCCCGCTCCAGCTTCTGGTGCGCGGCGTCCACGGTGTGGAAGGTCTGCATGACCGGAACGTCCAACCCCTTGGCGCCCGCCACGGCGGCGAGCCCCCCGGTCCACGAGTGGGCGTGGATCACGTCCGGGCGCTCCTGGTTCCAGCGCTTCATGAGGTGCTCGCCCACGTCGTTCAGGTACGGCACGACGTCCTCGGGCGTGAGGTCCTTGGCCGGGCCCACGTCGATCTGCTCCAGAGTGACCCCCGGGGCCACCCGCGTCTTGGGCTTGCCCTCGGCGTCGTCACGGCGGGAGTAGATGGTGACGTGGTGTTCGCGGCCCAGCTCGCGCGCTACGGAGAGGATACGGTGGCGCTGGTTTCCCTTGGCGGACGCGACGATCGCAATATTCATGGCACACCTCAGCGTGGAAAAGCCTTCAAGGTGTGCCTGCGTCTTAGGCACGTTGTTCTACGGAAAGACAATACCCATGTTTAGCCGAATCGCAAACCCCCGCAGATCAGACACCCTTGAGGGCCAGGACGACGATCTCGTCCCACACCTGGCCGCCCGAGAAGGCGTGCCGGTCGGCCTCCACGGCCTTGACCACGGTGGCCGGTGACTGGCCCGCGCAACGGCCCAGCACGTCGGCCAGCCGCTCCTCGCCGTACGGCTCGCCGGCGTCGTTCCTGGAGGAGATCAGGCCCTCCGAGTAGAGCACCAGCGTCTCCCCGACGGAGACGGTCAGCTCCTGCACGCCCGTCTCGGCCTCGGGGGAGATGCCCATCGGCACGCCGCCGCCCGCCGCGAAGCGCACGTTGCCGTCGGGCTGCAGCAGCGCCGCCGGATGGTGACCGGCCGAGGAGAGCTGGATCGTCCGGCCCTTGACGAACCCCACCACGGCCATCACGAACATGCCCGTGCCCTGCGCCACCAGAGCCTCGTTGACCTTGCGCATCACCAGGTCGGGATGGGACTCCCAGGTGCTGAGCACCCGCAGCCCGCCGCGCACCATGGCGCTGACCGAGGCCGCCTCCTCGCCCTTGCCCGCCGCGCCGCCCAGGGCGAACCCCCAGCCGCCCGCGACCGGGAACACGTCGTAGAACTCCGCGCCCACCGACGCACCCGGATGGTAGACCGCCGACGCCTCGTAGCCGGGCACGTCGGGCAGGTTGCGCGGGGCCACGCTGGCCGACAGCGCGTCGGCGGCCCGCGAACGGCTCTGGAAGCTCGACTGGGCGCGTACGGCCAGGCCGAGCTGCATCCCCACGTCCTGGAGCACACCGAGGTCGGCCAGCGAGAACGGCGGCCGGTCGTGCGTGCGCACCAGCGTCAGCACCCCGTCGGACTGCCCGATCGGCACCGACAGCAGCGAGCCGGCGCCCATCGCGGTCAGCAGCGGCCCGTCGGCGGTGAAGCCGAGCAGCGACTCGTCGTCGACCATCTCGTGCACCACGCCCGAGCCGCGCTCCAGCACCTGCATCACCACCTGGCTGCCGGCCGGGTCGGCCGACTCCACCAGCCGCACCAGGTCGCCCAGCGGATGGTTCTTCGGCGCCACCACCACCGAACGCCGCGGCAGCCCGTCGCGCACCAGGTCGGCGATCACCCAGTCGGCCCACTCGGCCGCCAGCAGGCGCGTCGTCCGCGGCAGCGCCACCGGGCGCAGCAGCGCCTCCTCGTCCAGCAGCAGCCCGCCGACCCTGGCCAGCAGGTCCTGCCGTTTGGACGCGGCCAGCAGCAGCGCCCCGTCGGACTGCTCGGGCCGCCGCCCCCCGGGCTCGGGGAGCTGCACCTCGGTGGGCAGCGCCACGGCCGCCACCATCTGCTGCGGCTCGCCCGGCATCGTCACCCGCGTCAGCGCGAGCTGCACGGTGTGCGTCCGCCCCTGGTGCGCCAGCCGCGTCTCGAACGCCGACGGCTGCCCGGTCTGCAGCACCGAGTTCAGGTGCGAGCGGAACGCCGCCCGCCTGGAGACGTCCACCAGCAGCGGGAACGACCGCCCCACCAGGTAGCCGTCGGGGCTGCCGAGCACCCGCGAGGTCTCCGGGTTGATCCGCCGGACCACCCCGCCGCCGTCGAGCACGATCACCGGCACCGGGAAGGCCCGGAACACCTGGCGCAGCAGCTTCAGCTCCCGCTGGGTGCCGTCCTTCTTGCTCGCGGCGCGCTTGGGCGCCTTGCGCAGCGCCTCGCGCGCCTCGGCGAGCAGCTCGGCGGCGGTGTCCAGTTCGGCCAGGGCCGCGTCGAGCGTGGGCGCGAGGTCGGTAGGGTAGGCGGTCCTCGCCTCACGCAAGGACGACACGCGTCCCGCCAGCGCGTCCAGAGCGTGTTCGAGGTCCGGCATGGTCATCCTTTGACGCTACGCCACCGGGGATAACGGTAGCCATAAGGGGTAGGGGCTTCTTGCTATGGAATCGACCGCGATGATCACTCCCGGGCTCGCCCGAGACCTGGCGGCGCTGGGGCGACTGGGTGAGGACACCTCCACGGAGAGCGTGTTGCGCGGGCTGACCACGGCGCTGGCGGCCGGTGTGCCCGGGTGCTCGGGCGGCTCGGCCGAACACTGGCGCGACCAGCGGGTGCTGGTCTCCGGCTCGCACAGCGAGCTGATCATGCTGGTCGAGGGCGAACGTGAACTCGGTGAGGGACCGTCCCTGGAGGCCCGCCAGAGCGGCGCCCGCGCGAGCGTGAGCGACGTGCTGAGCGACAGCCGCTGGCCCCGCTACAACGCACTGGCGACCCGATGGGGGGTGCGTTCGGTACTGATGGTGCCCATCGAGGTGGCGCCGGCGCAGCTCATCGTCGGACTCTACTCCGTGCGGCCGGGTGCCTTCTCCCCGCAGGCCGCCCACTCGCTGGCCGACATGCTGACCGAGCAGGTCGGGGTGGCCATGGCGAACATGTGGGAGTTCGAGGAGGTGCGCACCGACGCCGCCCAGCTCCAGGAGGCCCTGGCCGGCCGGTCGGTCATCGACCAGGCCAAGGGCATCATCATGCAGACCAGCGGATGCACGGCCGAGGCCGCCTTCGAGGAGCTGCGCAGGATCTCGCAGCACCATCAGGTCAAGGTGGCCGATCTGGCCAGGCTGCTGGTGGAGGAGCACCAGCGCAAGTCGATGCGTCGCTCATAGGGCCTCAGCCGATGGCGGCCAGGGCGTCGTCGAGCGTGTCGTAGAGCGGCAGACGCTGGGCCAGCCCGGTGATCCACATCACCTTCGACTTGGAGTACTCCACGCCGACCAGCGCGAACTTCGCACGTGAGGCGAGGCTCGTCTGCCAGTGATGGACGATCAGCCCGAGTGCCCGCGAATCCATGAACGTCACCCCGGCCAGATCGAGTATCAGGTCGGCTCCGGCCAGCGACAGGTAGTCGGCGAACTGCTCACGCGTCGTGGCGTCGAGCACACCGTCGACCTTGACGACGGTGATCTCGCCGACGGGCGATGACGTCAGGCTCAGGGCGGCCACGGGCCCTTCGCCGTTTTCGGGCATTGTCACGAAGCAACCCTACTGTCACCACGCGACCGAGGAATACTTCCCGCGGCAGGGGGGAGACTGGGACCGAAGTCCAGCAGAGGGCTTCCGTCTCGAGAGTAGAGCGAGGCGTGCCTCTGCCTGGGCTTTTCTGCTGGCGGAGGCCGCCCTGCGACCCATATGAGGAGCAGCGATGGCTGTGCAGGAGTACGTCCTCGAGGAGATGACCGCGGAAGAACTCCTGGCTGAGATGGTCAGGGAAGACACACCCGACAGCCACAGGGAACGGCTGCGCGAGCGCATCGTGGAGATGCACCGGCCGCTGGCCATGGAAATCGCCAGGCGTTACCGTTACCGGGGCGAACCTCTGGAGGACCTCCTCCAGGCCGCGTACGTCGGCCTGATGAAGGCCGTCAACGGCTTCGACCCGACCCTCGGCCACGCCTTCAGGGGCTACGCCGTCGTCACGATGACCGGTGAGGTCAAGCGGCACTTCCGCGACCGCACCTGGGCCATCCGGGTCCCGCGTCTCTACCAGGAGCGACGGTCCGAGCTCAACCGGCTCGTCGCCGACCTCAGCCAGGACCTCGGCAGGTCCCCGACCGTGGCCGAGCTGGCCGCGAAGATGAACATCTCGGAGGAGGACGTCCTGCTCACCCTCGACGCCTCGGCCGCGTACAGCACGCTGTCGCTCGACGCGCCGCTCGGCACCGACGACGACGCGGCCTCGCTCGGCGACGTCATCCCCGAGGACGACGACACGCTGAGCACCATGGTCGACCGCGAGGCCGTCAAGCCGCTCATCGACGCGCTGCCCAGCCGCGAGAAGCACATCCTGCTGCTGCGCTTCTTCGGCAACATGACGCAGGCCGAGATCGCCGCCGAGTTCGGCATCTCGCAGATGCACGTCTCACGGATTCTCCGTAAGGTACTCGACCAGCTCCGCAGTGAGCTGCTGGTCGGTTAGCCGCTGGCCGGCTGTGAGAGAAAGGCGAGTCGCCGGGTGAACGAGGACGTCGAGCCTCAGTCGGGCTACACGAGCCCGCCACCCGGCGTGCCCGTGAAGGAGCTGCGCTTCCGCCTGCCGGACCTGCCGGAGGTCCGGCAGTTCGCCGAGGACGAGGCCCGCGCCGTGGGGATGCCCGAGGAGGCGGTCGGCGACTTCGTCATCGCGGTCAACGAGGTGGCGACCAACGCGGTCACGCACGGGGCCGACCGGGCGGCCATGCGGACCTGGGTGATCAGCGGGGACCTGGTGGTCGAGGTGCACGACGAGGGCTTCTGGAAGCCGGGGCCGCTGCCGGGGGCGGTGGGGGGGATGGGGTTGTGGGTGGCGCGGCTGCTGTCCTCTGATTTCACGTTGCGGGTGGGGAGCGGCGGGAGCACCGTGATCATGAGGTTCCCCGGTAAGGGGTGACCTGCTTCTTCGCTTGGCCCCGCTTCTTCACCAGGGCCCGCTCCTTTGCCTGACCCCGCTTCTCCACCGGGACCGGCTCCTTCGCCTGGCCCCGCTTCTTCACCTAGGCCCGTTTTTTCGGATTTTTTGCGCTATTTAGTTCTTTGGGGTGTTTGGGTGTTTGGGTGTTTCGGGTGGGAGGCCGTTTGGCCTCCCACCCGGACAGCGTTCTCAGGCTGGTTAGTAGCTGCTCGGCGCCCGGACAGCGCGCTCAGCGGCTGGTCGGTAGCCTGCTCAGCGGCGGCTGCGGCCGCGCCAGTGGCCGGTCCCGCCGCGGATGCTCGCCGTGCCGACGCCTGCCTGATGCAGGGCCAGCAAGGTCAGCCCCAGCAGGACGAACGTCATGCCGGAGATCCCGCCGATCTTCACACCCACGAGGTCGAGCAGGAAGCCCAACCCGAAGATGATCGCTGCGACGACTGCGAGCATGCCGATCACCTCCTCGTTTCGGGGGTCAGATTATGCGTGGACAGCGCGAGCAATTGCTCCAGGACGTTGCGGTAGTCGCGGAACGCCTGACGCAGGTCCTCGGTGTCGGGGGAGTCGACGTCCTTCCAGCGTTCGCGCAGAGCGCCGGTACGGCTGGTGAGGGAGTTGGTCAGCGACTCCACCACCTCGCCTACCAGGCCGTCCGCGCGCTGGATCGCCTCGGCGGGGTCGTCCACGAAGGACGCCTGGACGTCCCGCCAGCGGGCCTGCACCTCGGCGGGGTCCTGGTCGAACAGGGCGACCTCCTGAGGGGCCGCGTGCGAGGGAACGTCTTCGACCGGAGCGCCCTCGACGGGCGCTCCCTGGACGGGCGCCCCTTCTAGGGGAGCCCCCTCGACCGGCCGCCCGCCCTCGCCGAACTCACCGCCGGTGAGATCGTTGTCGGTGCGACGGTTGTCGGTGAGACCGCCGTCGGTCGCCAGCCCGTCGCGGGCCGCTCCAGCAGTGATCAGGTCGTCGCGCGCGAGATCGTCGTCGTCCCGCTCGCCGTGGACCAGGACGTCGTCCTGGGCCTGCCCGTGATGGGCCAGTTCGTCGTGGGGCCGGTCGCCGTGCACCGACCTGTCCTCGGGCCGGTCGCCGTGGACCAGCACGTCGTCGGACCGGTCGCTGTGCACGAGCACGTCGTCGGACCGGTCGGTCCCTGGCGTGTCGTGGCGTGCCCCGGTTCCGGACAGCACGTCCCGGGAGGTCTCGTGCCCGGGCGTCTCGTCGGCGGGGACGCCGGCGTGAGCGGGGTCGGGGTCGGGGTCGGGGGAGTGGTGATCGGCACCATGTCCCAGAGGGGTCTCGCGGTGCGGCTCGGTCGGCAGGTCGCCGGCGTCGCCGGTGCTCGCATAGGGGTCCTTGTAGGACGGCTCGTCGTCATGGTCCCGGTCGGGGACCGCGGGGGCGTACCCGTGGCTCGCCGGGGTGTGACCGGCGTCGTTCGGGTAGCCGCCGTCGTGCCGTCCGGTGGTGTCGTCGTAACGGTCGCCGGACCCGTCGGTGAGGTCCCTGTGCTCGTCGTCCCTGCCGGCCTCGTCCGACCGCTGCGACGGGACCTTGAGCTCGTCCTCACTTCTTCTGCTACTGCTGCTGCTCATCTACGTTCACCGCCCTCGCGTGGTCTCGTGCAGCAGTTCCTCGAACAGCGCGCGGTAGTGAACCATGGCCTGCCGGAGCTCCTCGGTCGAGGCTTCCTTCCTGGCCGCCCGCCCGCTGATCTCGTGGGCCGTCCTGTAGTGGTCGAGAGTGGCCGCGTGCCCGACCGACAGATCGGACAGCCGCTGCTCGAAGTCGTCCGTGGGGTAGCCACGGTCCGCCATCACCGAGGTGACGAGCTGGTCCGCCTCGGTCACCGCGAACCCGGGGGCGTCGACGAAACGCTCCTGGACCTCGGTCCACCGGTTGGCGTACGCGTCGCGCGTCTCCTCCGGCAGCGGCCGGATGTCGAGCTCGGAATGGCGCTGCTCGCGGGCGATGAGCTCCCGCTCGGCCTCACGCCGGTTGTCACTCTCGGCCACCGTACGCTCGTACTCAGGGCCGAAACGTTCGCGGAGACGGCTGCGGCGTTGCTGCTGTAGCACGACATAGCCCACTGCGGCGAGCGCCACCACCGCGACCACGACGACGGCCACCCAGATCAAGGTGGTCATTGATGTTCGCCTCCGGTCTCTGTAATGAGACCTGCGACTGCCCACGATCAAGGCCGTCGAAACTCGCGTGCTCAGTGAGCTGCAAGCCCTTTCCTGGCGGCCTCCAGCACCGTCGCGACGTGCGAGCCCGCAGGTGACGCCGGAACCTCACTGAACCCCTCAGTCGCGTCGTACCGGACGTCGAGCCCCGCGTCCACGAGCCGCTGCGCCCACCGCAGCGCCGTGTTCAACCGCTCCGCCGCCGGCGGCTTCCCCTGCGCCGCCGCCGACAGGTTCCGCAGATTGGTGGCCGGCCCGGACTGCGCGTGCACGCGCGACAGCTTCCACGGTACGGCGGCACTGTGGTCGAGCATCGGCTTGGCCAGCCCGGCGGCCCGCTTGGCCTGGAGCACCCCCGACTCGGACACCCCGAAATGAGCGGCCAGCTCCTGCACGCTCATCCCGCCGGCCACCAGCCGCGCCAGCTCCGCCCGATCAACGCTCGGCCTCCGCCCCACCACGCCCTCCGCTCCCGCTTTCCGTGTACGCGCCTACCTCCGATGTGCGCTAAGGTTATGACGTCCCGCCCCGCAGGGGGCGGCCGACACAACCGGGACGTAGCGCAGCTTGGTAGCGCACTTGACTGGGGGTCAAGGGGTCGCAGGTTCAAATCCTGTCGTCCCGACGGTTGCGAAAGGCCAGCCAATTTGGGTGAAAGCCCAGGTCGGCTGGCCTTTTCTGTTGATCACTCAACCTTGATCGATGATCTAGACCGCTCTCAGTTTGGGACCAGTTTGGGACCAGCCCCCTGAAAGGTGGGCGCTGAGGGCGTTACCCGCGGCGGCGATGGAAGCGCCGTCCGGGTGGAGATAGCACTGCGTGGTCGTCAGGGACCCGTGACCGGCGATCTTACGAAGAACGTGCACGGGCACTCCCGCTTCGGCCATCCACGTCAGGCCGGTGTGGTGAAGATCGTGACGGCGCAGGTGCTCATAACCGAGCGCGGCCACCACCTCGTCCCAGTGCGTGGCATCACGCAGTACCGCCGTCGTGATGCGACCGCCCCTCGGGCCCGTGAACAAGCGGGCCATTGGATCGTTTCCGGTGACTTGCAACCGCGTGAGCACCAGATCGCGAACCTCGGCGATGAGTGGCACTCGCCGGGCCCGCTTGCCCTTCGTCCCCTTGTCCGCCAGCCCACCGGGACTCGGCGTGGTCTGCCTGCGAACCGTCCAGGTCCACGTGTGGGTGTCGATGTCTCCCGCACGTACCCCCGAGACCTCACCGATGCGTGCGGTCGTGCAGGCGGCGAAGACGATGACCTGTCCCCAGCCCGGGAAGTGGTCGGCCGAACGTGCTACGAGCGCATGGGAGAGCCGCTCCAGCGCCGCCCAGTTCGGCAGCGCCAGCGTGCGCGGGTCGTCCAGTTCGTCTTCGGCCCTCTTGTACTCGCGTTGCCAGCCGGACACACGGGCGGGGTTGCGGTCGATGATGCCGTCGCGCACGGCTTGCTCCATGACGCGTACGAGGATGGCCAGGCTGTTCTTGACGGTGGAGCGGCCGCACTCGTCGGCGATCCAGCCATGCACGCCACGGTCGACCGCCCCGTTCGTGATCATGCGTGGTGCAGGTACCGGCCCGGCGCGCCCTGGAACGCGACGAGCAGGCCATCGCCACCTGAAAGGCCGAGGTGTGGCTGGCCGTAAGGCCATCGCGGCGGACCTGGGCGCGGGGACGGCCGCCGCGGTCGCCGTAGTGGCGGAGAAGGTGAGGCATGAGGCCATGGCCAGCAGGGCCGCTGGCCATGCGAGCTGCTTGAACGTCATGTTCGGAAGGATCAAGGAGGCGTCTTGTATCCAGCTTGGGACTGAACGGTGGGGCTCATGACCGCGACGACCGGGCACCTGAGACCGGAGGACGACGTCAGGACGCGGGACGCGATCCGATTCGTCGGGACAGCGACAGGGTCCGTACGGCAGGCGTGATCCCCTGCACTACCTCGCGCATGATCGCCGGCCCGCACCTCACCTTGGCAGCATGGAGGATCCAACGCACGAAGGGGCATGAAATGATCTTTGAAAGTGGCCCGATGCCCGGATCCTTACGTGCGGCCGTGCTGGCAGTGTCGATCCTCCTCTGCGGTTGCTCGGCCACGTCGGCGGCGGCCCCACCGTCCCCGACCGCCCTGGCCAAGCCGACATCCACCCCCATCTGTGACGGCCGGCTGCCGCCCACGGGGCCGGAGAAGACCGCCTACACCGATCGCGTCGATGACTGGCAGCTCGCCAAGGCCGTCAAGGACGGGTTTCCCGACGACCTGGCGGTCAAGCGGGACGGGACAGTCTGGGTGGTCGGCACGGCCGAGGTGCCGGTTGAGCCTTATCTGGACAAGGAACAGGGGTGCCTGGTCACGACCGACACCGAGCGCCGGGGGAAGGTGTGGCGGTACGAGGCGGGTACGTGGCATGTGGTCGCTCCGCCGCGGAGGTGCTCGGACCACCTGTCCAAGGTCGACGTGACCGAGGACGGCAGCCTGTGGGTATACGGCAAGCGACTGGAGAAGAATGACCACGTGTCCTGCGTGGCTCGATGGAACGGCAGCGGCTGGGAGGCGCGGACCGTCCGAACGGAGGACCCGGCCGAGGAGGCCAAGGCGCTGACCGTCAGCGGCACCGATCCGTGGTTCATCGACTCCCGGGGGAGAACCGTCCGGCTGAGCAAGGGGAAGCTCTCCGCTCACACGCCGGTGGCGGAGGCTGACGTGCTCGCGCGAGGGCATGGGCGCGCGCTCTGGGCGGCGGGGGTCCAGGGTGCACGTCGCATCCAGCTCGCACGATGGGATCGCGGGCGGTGGCAGCGCGTTCCCGACCTGGCGCTGCCCCATCCGAAGGGAGAGCCGAGGGCCTGGCTCGCGTGCGACAGCATGGTCGCGACCGGGCCTGATGACGTCTGGGTGGCCGCCTACTGGACCTGGTACGCGAGCGACGAGTCCGAGCCCGGGCGGCAGGTCCTGGCCCATTGGAACGGCTCGGCCTGGTCGTGGCACACGGGGAAGGTGGCACTGCCCAACAGAGAGGCCGACCTGGCCCCGGATGGGCAGGGTGGCGTCTGGCTCACCTCCCTCGACGACACCGCCCTCGAACACGTCACCGGCCGGCGTCACGAGCCGATCAAGCTACCCGATACGGAGGAGGATTTCGGGCTGGGCATGCGGCTGTCCCAGCGTCCTGGCACCCGCGAGGTCTGGGTGCTGAGCCAGGGGAACCTCTGGGTCACTCGCAGGGACGCTGGGTCGTGAACGGCTCAGTGGCGCCCGAGGTTGCCCAGCCCTGACCTTCGCCGTGCCGGTCGCAGCGACCCGAGCGGACGGCCATCGAACCGGCATCAAGATCAACTCTCGACGCTTTCCTGAGGTCATCCGGTGCAGCCGCGCATCATTTCGACCAGCCAGGCCGGATCGGCGGCGGCCTTCGCCGCGGCGACGGGGTCGAGCGGCAACGGAACGGCCAGTGGCGTTAGCGAGGCGTCGGGGCGCGGCCTATCGCCACTCGCCGTTCCGATCCGGCTGGTTGCCGGGGCGGCCTACGAATCCTTGGCGTCTGTGAGGGTCTTGTGAACGACGCCGACTCCGGCGGCGAGGGTGCGGATGGATTCCCCGCGCTGGCGGCGGGCGAGGATGGCGGCGCGTTTGTCGTCGTCGACCACAGGCGGGCGGCCGCCGACCCGGCCGCGGCGGCGGGCCGCCTCCAGGCCGTTCTTGGTCTTGCGGACGATGTCGCGGCGCCGGCCTTCTGACAGGGCCAGGGCCAGGTCGAGGATGAGGGAGCGCTCGGTGTGCTCGCCGGCCGCGATGCCCTCCAGCGCCTTGACCGCGATGTCGCGCTGGAACAGGTCGTTGAGGACGATGAGCCCTTCCAGGAGGTTGCGGCGGAGCCGGTCGACCTCCTGGACGGTCAGCATGTCCCCGTCGCGCAGGTAGGACAGCGCCTCCAGCAGTGTGGGCCGGTCGTCGGTGGCTAGGTTGCCGCTGATCTTCTCCTCGAACACCTTCAGGCAGATCGGGTCGAGGGCGTCGTGCTGGCGTTGGGTCTTCTGCTTGTCGGTGCTGACCCGGACCAGGCAGAGCTGCTAGCGGCGCCTGGAGACTCGTAGGCAAGCCTCCGGCGGTACGGTGAGCCCTTTGTGCTGCATGAAGGCCGGCCAGCTTCGCTCCTCACGTGGCGTAGGAGCTCCTGGCCCCTCTATTGTGGGTGAGCAGTCCCCCGTCGCAGCGCATCAGTGAGAAAGCGCAACTCTGTCTCGGCCACTCTGGACTGTCCGGTCTTCGCTTGAAACCACGGCTCCCGAGCCTGTCTTCGATACCTGTTCCACCTGGTCGCCGGCTTGTGCTCGGTTCGGGGAAGATGCGCACGGGAGGACATCACTGTGATGGCGTCGGTCAGCTGCACCGCTCCCCATCGGGGGATCATGTAGCTCGTGACGAGCACAGTCGAGATGCCCGGCTCCTGCGCGATTTCGTCGAATGCCTCGTCCCGCTCCTTGTCGGAGTACTTCATGACGACCGTGAGCGGCCCCCACAGCGACCACCTGCGGGTGATCACCAACACGGTTTCGCTGCCCGCGATCTCCACCGATCTCCACGTCTGTCTCGGCTGGGAACCGCCGACGGCGGGCGGGACATTTGAGCAGGCGAGGGTGGTGGTCGCCGCGGGCGTGCTGGGCCCCGCCCGCGTCGTGATCGTCTACCACCCGTATTACGAGCCGTTCGTCTCATGGGCGCGCCAGGCCCTGGCCGGCGGTGGCGAGCAGTACCTTCGGGCAGCGGGCCTTCCCCTGCCGGGCGAGGGGCCCGTAACGGGGATGACAGTGGAGTGGGTGACCCAGAAGGGCGCCTACGGGGACCTCACCTCTCTGCTCAACGGCGCCGACCATCTGGGTGGTGTGGGCGGACAGGTGTATGTCGCGTTCGGCGACAACCTGTATCCGGCGGTGAATCCGCTGGAGCAGTTGTCGTTGGCTCTGCCCGGCGTGACCGTGCTCGGCCGCGCCTATCAGGCGCAGCTGGCCTCTTCGCGTGTTGTGATGGCTACTGAGGCCGGGCCACAAGGACAGCGGGGTCATCGAGCTGGTAGAGAAGCCTCGCCCCCGCGCGGCGGAGAAACTGGAGGCCCGATGCGGAGCCGGGAATCTGCTGCTGGTGGAGGGCCGTGCTCGTCTTGACGGCGGCGGATCGCGGCGATCAGCTGGGTGATGGTGTCCTGGGTGGCGACCGCGTCCAGCAGCACCGTCGAATCCAGCGCCCGCCGGGTGCGGCCGGTCAGCACCCCGGTATGCTCCACCACGGTGCGGACGGCCCGAAAGATGCGGTCGGGGTCCGATGAGCGGGCCAACCGGCGCCGGAAGTAGGTCAGCAGCGACGGCCTCCTCATCGGACACTCCCTACAGGGCTTGCAGGACGACGACCGTGGCCAGCAGGCCCGGCGGCACCGACGGACGTCCGTTGACCGGCGCGTACATATCCGTGAACGCCTGCGGCGGGAACAACCCCACGATGCTCGGCCAGGAACGCGAACATGCTCCGTGCCGGGATCATCTCCCGGCACACAGCCCACACCTCAGGCACCGGCTGGACTCCTCCGACGGCCCATCATGACCCGAGTCTGAATCCTGAAATCCCACCTGGCCAGACCACCAAGATCTTCAGGACATTCTTAGTGCCTCGGGACCGCGGCTCGGAAGGCGACCCCGTCAAGGGTGCCGTTGACCATCGGCCGGTCGGTCGCCTCGAACGGCGTCCAGGTGATGACCGCCTTCACCGTCGACCCGGCTCGGGAGATCTCCACGGCCGCCGTGGCCCGCCCGGCGTCGCCGGTGCGGATCTCCCCCGTCACCGCGACGTCGGCGACGAACCGAGCGGCGACCAGGCGCGTCACGCCGGCGCGGTGGTCGATCCGCCCGCCGCGCAGCCCGGGGGCGGCGGCGTCTCCCGGCGGCATCGCCACGTTGGGGTTGCGGGCTGCCAGCGCGTCGTCCACCGTGGCGAACGCCGCGGCCAGCAACTTCCGCTGCTCGTGGCCGAGCCCCTGGACACGGGGCCGCGGCAGCTCACCGGAGGTGCGCGGGAAGCGGCCCATCGCCCGGTAGTTCTCCGCGCTGCAGCCGCCCGCCCCCGCGGGGGCGTCGAAGCGGGTCACGAACGAACGCACGGCGGATCGCAGGCACAGACGGTAGCCGCTCTGCCCGGCCGAGGCGCCGACGTGCGCGCCGAACGGCACCGTCACGGCCGTACCGCCGAACCGCCGCGCCGCGCGGGCTGCGTTGCCCGGCGGGGTGGTCGTGTCGAACTGGCCGCCGACGGCTAGCGCGGGCACCCACGGGTAGGCGGCCTTCGCGGGCACCGGCGGCGCCGGGTTCGGTGCGGGCCAGGTGAGACACCAGTCGGCGGCCTCTCCTGCCGCCCCGAACGCCTCCGCAGCCGTGTAGGGACGCGATGGCTGCCGGGACCGGTATCGTTCCAGTTGCTCGCGCCGCCGCGCCGGACCGGCCGCCCGGTCGTACGGCAACGCCGAGTCCGCGCAGACGTAAGCCAGCTGTGCCGGGCTGCTGGGCATCGCCCCCGGGTCGGGGAAGCTGGTCACCAGGCGGTGCAGGGGCGCGGAGTCGCCGCGCAGGAAGGCGTCGGCGGCTGCGCCGGCTTCCCGGCCGATGCTCGGATCGGCCAGGTTGCCGGTGAGACGGGCCAGGTCGCGAACCGAAACCTTCGGGTCGGGGTGCGACCGCAGTCGCTTGATCAGCGCCGTCCAGCGCTCGGCCGGCCGGCCGGGCAGACGCCGGCACCGCGCTGACGGCCGGCAGATGGCATCGAGGTTGGCCACGCCGCGTCGCGCGGCGGGGGCGAACGACATGTCCGCGTAGCCGCGGGAGTCGACCGACAGCACGCTGTCGAGCAGCACCGCGCGGATCCTGTCTGGGTATCGGGCCGCGTACGCCTGAGCGAGCAGCGTGCCCCAGGAATAGCCGTAGACGGTCAGCTTCGGCACTCCGAGCGTGGCGCGCAGCGCTTCGATGTCACGTGCCGCATGGGCGGTGTTGAAGAAGCGGCCGCGGCCCGCGCAGTCATGTACGCTAGCCGGCTCGGTCAGGTCGAGTCCCGGGCAGGCCAGCGGGCTCGACCCGCCCCAGCCACGCTGATCGAGCATGAGCAGGTTCTGGTGCTCCAGGGCGGGCCCGAGCCAGGCCCTGGTGCTGTCGACCGCCCATAGGGAGGGCGCGGGCCCGCCGGGCAGGACGAGGATCGTGCCGGTGGGCGGGCGCGTCCGGTCCGTGGCCGGAACCCAGGTGTAGGCGATCGAAAGCTTCTCGCCCGCCGGGTCCGCCGGGTCCAGCGGCGTCTCCAGCGTGGCGTCGCAGCGCTCGGTCGCGCCCGCGCATGACACGGCCGCGGCCTGTGCCTGCGGTTGCACGGTCGTGAGCAGCGCCAGGACCGCCAAGACGCACGTCAGTCTCTTCCTCATCGCATGCTCTCCTTCCGCGCGGCGGGCCGGACGGCCCGGAGCTGCTCCGGGCGCCGGCTGAGTGCCTGATAGCAGGTGATCAGCCCGACCAGGGCCGCGCCCCAGACCAGGAATCCGCCGTACGTCACACCGAACACCCACGGGTTCGCGCTGCCGGGCGCGCTCGGGAGCTCGCTGAGACCGGCGAGCGCGCCGAGCGTGGTCACCGCCGCGGGCAGCCCCATGGACAGCAGCCCCACCCCACCGGTCCAGCCGGCGGCCAGCACCAGCGGCCGGGGCACCCAACGTGCCCAGCCCTGGATCAGCGCGACCGCGCACAGCGCCCCGAACACCGGGATGGTCACGCTGAAGTCGGTCAGCGGGCTGTACCAATGGTGCGCGCCCGCCAGCCCGGACTCCTGGTAGCCGCCCACCGGGTGGCCCAGGGCCCACACCGCCTTGAGCGTCGCGTAGGGCAACGGCGCGAGCGCCGCCGTCCAGCCGTACACGCGCAGCCGCCGGCCGGTGGCTCGCGCGTCCGTCAACCCCGGCCGCGTACGGCGCTGGAAGGACCAGGCGGCGACGGCGAGTGCGCCGACACCCGCGAGCACGATGAGCTGGTCGACGACCAGCGTCCAGTACGGCTCGGCCGCCCAGCCGGGCAGCCCGGCGACCCACAGGAGCACCCGCAGCAGGTTGAGCAGCAGGATCTGGCCGCCGAAGCACAGCAGCGCCAGCGTGCCGACCCAGATCGCCGCGAGCAGGGCGGTGCGTGGCAGGCGACGCCCGAAGGGCCGCACCGTGGCCAGTGCGAGCACGGCCAGCCCCGCCAGCGCGAGCACGCTCCCCCAGCCGGCCAGGCCGTCGAGCTGCGGCAGCGGCCGGCCGGCGCACTGATCCGCCGCGGTGGCGGCCTCGATGGGGGTGCAGCGGGCCGCGAGCCACTCGCCGCCCATGCTCCAGTAGGCGCGCAGTCCCGCGTACGCCGCCGCCCAGCCCGCGGCGAGATGGCCCGCGACGGGTGATCGATGCCTCATGACTCTCCATTCGATGTCGTCCGGTGCTCCACACTCCCGCCACGGACGCGGTTCCCGCGTCTGCCTGCCGGCCGGGAAAGATGCGACCTCAGGCGTACACGGGCGGGCCCGCAGGCAGACGCGGCCTCCCCCGGCGCGTTCGTAGACTCGGAGCCATGTCACAGGTGATCGGAAGGCTGCTCGCACAGGTCAGGACGCCGACGCCGGCCGCCGACGCCGCGCTCGCGACGCTGGTGGGCCTGCCGCTGCTCGGCTGGACCTGGGTCGTGCTGACCATCGCGCCCGGCCCGTCGCCGGTGGCGTTCGCCGGCGCGCTGCTGGCCCACTCCGCGATGGCGCTGCGCCGTACCGCGCCGCTGGCGTCCTTCGGCGCGGTCGCCGCCGGATGCGCGGCGATGCTCGCCGGCGCGGGAGGTCTGCTGCTGCCCCCGTCGATGCTGGTGTTCCCGTGGTCGCTCTACTCGATGTGCGCCTACGGATCACGGCGTGCGCTGGGATGGGGGCCGGTCGCGGCCCTGCTCGGGTCCGCCGCGGTCGGTCTGCGGTTCTGGCTCAATCCGCGGGAGGCGTCCGGCCTGCCCCCGGCGTTCGTGTTCCTCTTCCTGCTCGCCGTGACGATGATGATGTGGAGCTTCGGCCTGTGGCGGCGGACGCAACGCGCGTACCTGGAATCGCTGGAGGACCGCGCCCGCAGGGCCGAGGCCGACCGGGAGGAACGCGCCCGGCGGGCCGTGCACGACGAGCGCGCCCGGATCGCCAGGGAGATCCACGACGTGGTGTCCCATTCGCTGTCGGTGGTGATCAGCCAGGCGCAGGGCGGCACGTACGCGGTGCGCACCAACCCGGACCGGGCCGCCGGCATCCTCACCACGATCGCCGACGCCGGCCGCCACGCGCTCGCCGACATGCGCGGCCTGCTGGGCGTGCTGCGCGCCGAGACGCCGCTGGAGTCCGAATCGGCCGGCTCCGCGCCGACGCTGGCCGAGCTGCCCCGGCTGCTGGAGGGCACCAGAGCCGCCGGGCTCGCGGTGACGTTCCGGCAGGACGGCGCCGAGCGGCGGCTCAGTCCCGCCGCCGAACTGGCCGTCTACCGGCTGGTCCAGGAGTCGCTGACGAACACGCTCAAGCACGCGGGCGCCGGCCGCCGGGCCCAGGTGGTGCTCAGCTGGGGAAGCGCCGGGCTCGCCGTCCAGGTCCAGGACGACGGCCCCGGGGATTCCCGCCCGCCCGGCGGCACCGGGCTCGGCCTGGTCGGCATGCGCGAGCGGTTCCAGGCCTTCGGCGGTACGGTTGCCGCCGGACCGGCGACGACCGGCGGGTTTCACGTGTCCGCCCGCCTGCCCTACCTCCAGCGAACGGAGCAGACGTGACGATCAGAGTGTTTTTCGTCGACGACCAGGCTATGGTCCGGGCCGGCTTCGTGATGGTGGTCGAGGCCCAGCCCGACATGACGGTGGCCGGCGAGGCCGGCGACGGCGCGGAAGCGCTGGAGAAGCTGGCCGTCACCACCGCCGACGTCGTCCTCATGGATGTCCGGATGCCGCGCATGGGCGGGGTCGAGGCGACCCGCCGCCTGCTCGCCGGCACCGGGCCCGCGCCCCGGGTGGTCGTGCTCACCACGTTCGATCTCGACGAGTACGCCTTCGCGGCGCTACGAGCCGGGGCCAGCGGCTTCCTGGTCAAGGACGCGCCGCCGGAAGACCTGCTGGCCGCCATCCGCACCGTGCACCGCGGCGACGCGGTCATCGCCCCGTCCACCACCCGCCGGCTCATCGACCATGTCGCCGCCGACTTGCCCGTCCTCCACGCGGAGCCCGACCCGCTGGCCGCGCTCACCCCGAGAGAACGCGAGATCCTCCACCAGATCGCGCTCGGCCGGTCCAACGCCGAGATCGCCGGCCTGTTGTTCCTGTCCGAGGGCACGGTGAAGACCCATGTCGGCCGCATCCTGGCCAAGCTCCGGCTTCGTGACAGGGTCCAGGCTGTGATCTTCGCCTACGAGAACCGCCTGGTGCGCGCCTCATAGGCCGCTGTCACGCCCCTGCTGCGCGATCAACCCGGCGACTGCGACGGACCGAGACTGTTGAAGAAGCAGGCGTCGTAGATCTCCGTCAGGTGCTTGAGCTGTCCTTCGACACGGCCTGCCGATATGTCCCGGGGTCGTCGGCGTGAAGCGCCTTGAGTGCTCACCCGGGCGTGCGGCAGGCCTTCCCGGGTTTCCTCACCGCCACCGACGCATTCGCCAACCTGGCCGAGATCGCCGGTTCCCTGCCTCTGGATCCACTCGAACCGGGCCTACGTGCCCACGCCCGCATCACCGTGATCGGCGAAGGCACCATCTACTTTGACAAAGCCGGCAGCAGCGACGGTAGGGGCCTGCCTGTCCACGAGGTCGCCATTGACCTGCCCGTCACCGCTGGCGGTGTGGCCGAGTGCGGCAGCGTGATCCGCCATGTGCTCGACCGCAGCGAGCACATGCTGCGGCCCACTCTCACCACCCGCCGGGGTCCGCGCCATCTCATCGTGGCCGGCCCTAGACAACGGCAAGACCACCACCTCCAAGTTCCTCGTGCAGGCCCATCAGGCGGCCATGCTCGCCGGAGCGAGCAACCTCAGCAGGGAACGCCAGGAGGTGATCGCCGGTATGGACCAGGCGCTGGCACGGCTCGGCGCCACGCTCTCCCCCCACTCTCGCCCGAGGTCGACCTGCCCCGCGCAACGCCTGGACGACACCCGCGCTCGTACGATCGATATCCAGCGCAACGATCCTCTCAAGTCATACCAAGGCCAAAGCCCGCCATCGTCAGGCGGCATCACGTGAGTGAGAGCCCTGGACGAATCGCGTGTGCTCACTGATCAGCCACTTCGTGGTCAGGCGCACTACAGTGATCCGCTCCACCAGGGATGAGGGCGTGCGCTTCCGCTTGTCGCGGCGGGCTCGGCACCTCATCGGAAGCGGCGCAGCTCTTGTCTGTCCGGTGTAGTGCAGGTCGTAGTGTCGCATCGTATCCCCGAGCCGCAAGGACACAGCCTCCCCGCCAGCCGAGAGCCGGGGCAGGGCTCGACTGGTCCGGCGCGGCGACGGCCGCGGGCGAGGCCCTGGGCGGCGTCACCGCCGTCGTCGACCCCCTCCTTGACGGCGCCACCACTCACACCACGACCGGCACCATGGGCATATTCCGACCCGATCATGATCAGCCCGTCGCGGTGTTCCAGGAGTGCCGATGCGACGACACCGACGGCGACGGCATCGGCGACACCGAGCACATCGAGCTGATCGCGGTCGCCGACGACGGCACACTCACGACGCTCGGCACCTACACCGACGACCTCACCGCAGTACACGCCGATCGCACCGGCCGCCTGCCCGGTCGAGGGCGCACCCCCCGGTCACGGTGCAGGCCCACCGCATCGAGGTTCCCGCGGGCGGATCGTGGAGCGCTGACGGCGTGGCACTCCTGCAGGCGGTCACGTTCGTCGCGTGGGGAGGCGACGAACAGGTCAGCACCGCGGACGGTGCCTCGACCTTGCACGAGGGGGAATCCGTGTCCTGGCCGGTCGCCTGCGACAGTGACGCGGTCCTGACCAGGCCGCTGTCGGTCACCGCTTCGGCTGGGACCGTGACCGTCACCTACACCACGGCGGCGGAATGCGCGGCACCAGCGGCAGCGCCGCCATCCTCGCACCGGCAGGGCCGCTCGGACCGCAGGGGCCGCCCGGCAAGGCCGCCCCAGCAGGTCCCTGCATGGAACGCGGGCACAGGGTGACCGACGGCGACGGCAACGCGACCTTCACCTGGCTCGCCGGCACCTTCACCGCGCCTCCAGTCGTCGCGATCGCTGGCGAGGCCGGGGCAGGGTTCCGGTCGGCGCGCATCGTATCGAACACGGCGGACTCGACGGTCGTGCAGGCGCAGGCGGCGGCGGTCGTCAAGGTACTTGGCATTGAGGTACTCGGGTGGGTGCCGTAGCCGCTGGCGTGAGGGCACGCGCTCGCGGTCGCCCTGTGAGCTGCGAGCGGGGATGGCAGGGGGAGCAGGCTTCTGGTCCCTGCAGGGGAGAGACCCCTGGCAGTCTCTCCCCCTACAGGGGGATATTTACGCGCGATCGGTACGTCAAGGCGCGTAGCTGCCTAGGATCGCGCAGATGAAGAAGACGATCTTTGGTCTTGCAGCCACGATGCTGACTGCGGCCACCATCACGATGATGCCGTCCGCCGCCCAGGCCGAGCCGCTCCCCAGCGGCTGCAACAGCGGAGTTGGGTATCAGCACGCCTACACCTGGGCGAATTGCTCGGGCGGTGGAGGCTACGTCCGCGCAGTCGCCACTTGCGCTAGCGGCACCGCGAAGAAGAAGGTCTACAGCTCCTGGAAGGTGAACGCGGGCGACAAGCTCGCGCGCACTGCGTACGCTCACTGCCCCAGCTCCTACCCCAAGGCTGTGGGCCACAGCTACGACATCAAGCGCTAATCCGGCCGGGCGAGCCAGCGAAAGGGGCCCTCCGACTCTGAGGTCGGTGGGCCCTCCGCGCTGAGGCATACTCGCTGGTAAGGAAAGAGTGCATACGTTCCGTTCGGTGGCATTCAGCGTTATCGCAGCTCACGGCGTTTCGCCTCGAACGCGTATCCGACCCGCGCGGTGAATCGTTCCCTGATATCCGTTTATGCAGGCGTCATGCAGTCCGTTTATGCGGCGAGGCGGACCGCGTCGCGGATCAGTGGACGCCTATACCTGTGCCGCTCGAATATTGAGTTACGTGGCCTGAGCTGCGGTTAAGCGGCGTGGTGGTATTCGCTGATCATGCCGGCAACGACGGGTCTTCGATGGACGGTTCGCTGATCGTTGAGGTCGGTCACGTCGTGGGTGGGCGGCGTTGTGATGTCCGGGGGGCGTTGCTGCCGGGAGTGTCAACTTAACGGCTGATCTTGGTTGTTGAATTGTTCAGAGGTTGGCAGGGGTAAGGCGGCCTTCGAAGGCGATCTGGAAGGCGTTCAACGGCGCCTTCCAGCGCATGGTCCATCTCTTGCGGCCCTGCCCGGTGGGATCGAGGCTCATCAGGGCCATGAACACACACTTCAGGGCGGCGGTCTCGTTCGGGAAGTGGCCGCGGGCCCGGACGGCCTTGCGGATGCGGGCGTTGACGCTCTCGATGGCGTTGGTGGAGC